>JBKQOR010000280.1:0-5524 GCA_052145435.1 Rhodomicrobium sp.
GCGAGCAGAGCAATCGGGAAAGTTTCAGGCGGCATGACCGGATCGTTAGCACACGATATCGATTTGCGCTTCTTCGAGCATGGCGGCCGGCTCGATTTGGCGCGCGCGCTTTATCCGCATGCGCCCGGCCCGTGGATCGACCTCTCGACCGGCATCAGCCCTTGGAGCTATCCGGTCCCGCATGTGGCAAATGAGGATTTCCAGCGCGTGCCGGACGGAACAGCTTTGCACCGCTTGATCGAAATTGCGAGAAAGGCTTATCGCATTCCCCCCTTGGCGGAAGCCGTGGCGCTGCCTGGGACCGATGCGGGCTTGAGCATACTGCCCTGGCTTTTCCGGGAGCCGAAGCGGGTTGCCGTGCTTGCACCGTGCTATTCCGGCCATGCCGCCGCCTGGACCGCCGCCGGGCATTCGGTTACGGAGATCGGCTCGCCCAGCCGCGCCGGCAGCGCGGCGATCGTGATTGCGGTCAATCCCAACAACCTGGACGGCCGCTTTGTACCTCATGCGGAGCTTGCCGCAGCGCTACCTCCGTTGAAGCGCCGCGACGGCCTCTTGATCGTCGACGAGGCCTTCGCCGATGCCGATGAAAGCCATTCGCTTTTGCCTCACGTCGCGCGCCTCGATTACACGCTCGTCTTGCGGTCCGCCGGCAAGTTTTTCGGCGCGGGGGGCGTGCGGCTTGGCTTCGCCATCACCTCGCATCCTATCGCGGGCCGGCTCAGGGCCGCACTGGGCGCATGGCCAATTTCAGCGCAGGCGCTAGCCTTCGGACAGGCCGCGCTTGCCGATGAGGGGTGGGCCGCTAGCCAACGGAAAAGGCTAAAGGAATCGGCGGGCCGGCTGGATGCGGTGCTCGTAGAAGCAGGGTTCCGGATACTCGGCGGAACTGCGCTGTTCCGGCTTGCGGAGCATCCCCTGAGCCGGGAATTGTTCACGCGCCTTGCCGCGAACGGCGTACTCACGCGGCCGTTCAAGGACCGCAACGCCCTGCGGTTCGGCCTTCCTGCTGACCCAGAGGAGTTCGCCCGGCTCCACGATGCGTTGCAAACGGCGCCAAAAGGTGAGCTGGGTTAGTAAGCGGGCAAGGGATTGGAGGGGGCAATGGAGGATCAGGTTCGCAGCCTATTGGAGCGGATTCGCCGCTGTGCCATGCCGGAGGGCGACGTCGAATGCGCGGGTACCTGGGTGCGCCAGGAGGGAGAGATGCGCTTCGCACCCGGAGGCCGCTGGATGCGATTTGAAGCCGAGGAATGGTTCGAAGGTTCCGGCATCGATTTTCGCTGGCAAGCGTGGATCGCGATGCCGCCTTTCTTCCGGACCCGCGTCGTCGACTCCTTTCAAAAGGGTAGGGGAGTTCTCACTGCCCGGCTCTTCGGTATCATCCCAGTTGCGCGCTCGCAGGGCCCCGCGACCGGCTTAGGTGAGGCTCTGCGCGGTATTTCCGAGCTTCCCTGGCGTCCATTCGCATTCCGCGAAAGCCCATGCTTGACCTGGGAAGCCGCCGGGGCAGGCAAAATCCGGGCGGTGTTCAACGATGGCAAAACTCAGGCCGCGGCGGAGCTCGAGGTCGATGCAGAGGGCCACGTGCTCGGCGGTGGGGCGCCGAGCCGTCCGCGCTTGGTGGGAAAATCGATCGTGGACACGCCTTGGTCGGGCACCTTCGGCGAATACCGGACTTTCGGCCGCGTGCGCGTGCCGGTTGCTGCCGAGGCGGTGTGGCACCTGCCCGAAGGACCCTTTCCTTACTGGCGCGGCCGCGTTCTCGAATTCAGACTCCTGAATTGACCATCGAAAGGTGTAGCGAGTTGGGTTGCAACGATGAGGATACAATGAAGAGGATAATTGCCGCCGGCGTTCTCATAATGTCTGCGTCCGCCGCGCTCGCGGACGATATCTCATGCATCAGCACGACGTTCCGCATTTTCGGGCGGAACGACAAGGTCTGCGTCAGCGCGTTCGACGATCCGAAGGTGCCGGGCGTCGCCTGCCATATCAGCCAGGCACGGACGGGCGGAATTGGCGGCTCGCTCGGCCTTTCCGAGGATCCGAGCCGGTTCTCGATCTCCTGCCGGCAGATCGGCCCGATAACGGCCGATCTTGAGAAGCTTGAACCCAACGAGAGGGTCTATACCGAGCACACATCGATTTTCTTCAAGCACACCAACGTCTTCAGGATCGTGGACAAAAAACGCAACACACTTGTCTATCTGGCGATCAGCGACAAGCTCATCGAGGGCTCGCCCCAAAACGCGATCTCGACGGTGCCCGTTATGCCGTGGGGCGCCGCGCGCTGAAAACGCCCGGCCCCGCAGAGAAGGCTTGCGTGCGCTGTTTACGATTACCCCAAGCATCATGGCTCTTCTGAGTGACCGCATCCGCTTGCGGATGCTGTTAGGAGAGAGAACGCCGCTGCAACGCTCACGGCCTACTCCCCGCCCCTTGGGGCAGGGCTGGGGTGGGGCACTAACGGTTCAAAATCAGTGAAGGCCGCTATACGTGTCTGTGGCTCTGCGTCGCGTTTGCAACAAGATGTGGATCTGGACGCCTGCTGCTGTCGTAGCGGTTGACAGTGCGGCCTCGGAGCGCGACTTATCATATGTTGATCGATGCATGCGGGAGAGACCAGCCAAGGCTGGCGCCGAAGGAGCAACCGCCCCGGAAACTCTCAGGCAAAAGGACCGCGTGCAGACAGCACTCTGGAAAGTAGCCGCCGCGCTGGCGGCTCACCGATGGGGTAGGCCCGAATTCCGGGCGAAATCTCTCAGGTTCCGTGACAGAGGGGGCGCAGAGCCGCGAAAGCGGAACGCCTTTTTGTCATGGATGAACCGATGAGCGAGCCTCGATCTACGACCCCTTCCCCCAACGGCGCAGCCAAACTCCGTGCTACGCCCTTGAACGCGCTGCACCGCGAGCTTGGCGCCAAGCTCGTGCCTTTCGCGGGCTACGAGATGCCGCTTCAATACGCAGCGGGCATTGTCAAAGAGCACAATCACGTGCGCAGCGCCGCCGGGCTTTTCGACGTATCCCATATGGGGCAGGCGCAGCTCCATGGGCCGGATTTCGAGACAGCCGCGGCGGCGCTCGAAACGCTCGTTCCGGCGGATATACTCGGCCTCAAGCCGGGCCGCATCCGTTACACGCAGCTCTTGAACGATCGCGGCGGGATGATCGACGATCTGATGGTGACGCGCAATAGCGAGGGGGCCGGCCTTTCCCTTGTTGTCAACGCCTCGCGGAAAGTCATCGATTTTGCCTATATCGCAGCACGGCTGCCGGCAAGCATGAAGCTTGCTCCGCAAGAGGACCGGGCGCTGCTCGCGCTGCAAGGCCCCAAAACCGAAAGTGTGCTTTCGCGTTCGATTCCGGGCGTGGGGGCGTTGGGCTTTATGACTGCTGCAATGTTCCACGTGAATTCGGTTCCGGTCTGTGTCTCGCGCTCGGGCTACACGGGCGAGGACGGCTTCGAAATCTCGGTTGCTGCAACATCGGCCGGAAATTTCGCCCGCCATTTGCTTGCCGAGCCCGAAGTCTTGCCCATCGGGCTAGGCGCGCGCGACACGCTGCGGCTTGAGGCAGGCCTGCCTCTCTACGGTCAGGATATGGACGAATCCACCTCGCCGGTCGAGGCGGCGCTTTCCTTCTCGATCGGAAAACGCCGGCGGGTGGAAGGCGGCTTTCCAGGCGCGGAGCGCGTTCTGCGCGAGCTTGCCGGTGGCCCCGGCCGCATACGCATGGGCCTTAAGCTCGAAGGCCGTGCTGCCGCGAGGACCGGCATGAAGGTTGCCGATGCGGCCGGCAACGCCATCGGCGAAGTGACGAGCGGAGCCTTTACGCCAACGGCCGCCGCCTCCATTGCGATGGCCTATGTTCCGCCAGCCATGAGCAAACCAGGCACGCAACTTGCTGTCGAAGTCCGTGGCGCGCTGCTTGCCGCGTCCATCGTTCCCATGCCCTTCGTTCCCCATCGTTACGCCCGCCAGGTTTAAGCAAAGGTCAGACGCCATGAGCCAAGTCAAATATACCAAGGATCACGAATACATCGTCGTGGAGGACGGCATCGGCACCGTTGGCATCACGAATCACGCTCAGGAGAAGCTTGGGGACATAACTTTCGTCGAAATGCCGCCCGTAGGCGCGGCGATGAAGCGGGGCGATTCCGCCGGTGTTGTCGAATCCGTCAAGGCGGCGAGCGACGTTTATACGCCTGTGAGCGGCGCGGTCGTGGAAGTCAATGCGGCGCTCGAAGATAAGCCTGAAATCGTAAACGAGGACGCGGAGGGCGCCGGCTGGTTCTTCAAGATCAAGCTCAGCGATCCCACCGATCTCAGCGCACTCATGGATAAGGATGCCTATCTCGCTTACGCGCGGGAGCAGGGCTGATGCGCTACCTTCCCCATACGGATAGCGACAGGCGGGAGATGCTGGACGCCATCGGCGTGACGGGCATCGACGCGCTCTTCGCAGAGGTGCCGCCTTCCAAGCTTCTGCGCGAGCTACCGGACTTGCCGCTGAAGCAGAGCGAGATGGCCGCCGGGCGCGCACTCGAAAGCCTTGCCGCGCGAAACGTTCCAGCCGGGTCCGTGCCGTTCTTTGCCGGCTGCGGGGCCTACAAGCATCACGTGCCGGCGACCGTCGATTACATCATTCAGCGGTCGGAGTTCATGACCGCTTACACGCCCTATCAGCCTGAGATCGCGCAGGGCACGCTGCAATATCTTTTCGAGTTTCAGAGCCAGGTCGCGATGCTGACCGGAATGGAGGTTGCCAATGCCTCCATGTATGACGGGTCGACCGCCGCTGCCGAAGCGGTGCTGATGGCGCACCGGCTCACAAAGCGGGGTAAAGCTGTGCTGGCGGGCGGGTTGCACCCGCATTACCGCGCGGTGATCGAGACGATCTCGCATTATTCGGGGCACGGGGTCGAGGGTGCCAAGGCCGGCCCCGCTCTGACTTTCGAAGCCGGATTCGATAGCGAAACCTCCTGCGTTGTGGTGCAGATGCCTGATGTCTTTGGGCGCGTGAGCGACCTGACGGCCTTGGCGGAGAAGGCTCATGCAGCAGGCGCACTGCTCATCGTGGTTGTAACGGAGGCCGTCTCCTTCGGCGCGTTGAAATCGCCCGGTGCGATGGATGCCGATATCGTGGTTGCCGAGGGCCAATCCTTTGGGAACGGCCTAAATTTCGGCGGCCCGTATTTGGGGCTGTTTGCCACCCGGCAGAAGTTTGTGCGCCAGATGCCGGGTCGGCTGTGCGGGCAAACGGCCGATCGCGACGGACGGCGCGGCTTTGTTCTGACGCTTTCCACGCGCGAGCAGCATATCCGTCGCGAGAAGGCGACCAGCAATATTTGCACGAACTCCGGCCTCTGTGCGCTGGCGTTTACGGCGCATCTGACGCTTCTCGGCGAGGCGGGGTTGCGCAAGCTCGGCAGCCTGAACCATGCAAGCGCGGTGGCGTTGGCGGATGCGCTGGCGCAAGTTTCTGGGGTAGAAATTATCACGCCGCATTTCTTCAACGAGTT
>JBKQOR010000281.1:0-4365 GCA_052145435.1 Rhodomicrobium sp.
AGGATTTTCAAGGGCGTTGCGGTGTGCAAAACCCCATCCCGCCCCGCACAAACACTTCTGCAACCCTCTGATTTTGCATTGTTTCCCAACTTGTTTGAATCCCGTAGCCCCATGGGAGAAGGGACGCTGCCGCAACCGTCGTAGACTTGGGAAGAGGGAGCAGGCTGCGGCCTCGCCGCGCTCAATGACGCGGTCCTCAAGATTGCGAACCAGGATCTGTCCCACGGCGCCGTCTCGATGCTATCATCATGATGACAGCATAAGCGGCCGGCGGAACGCAGCTCCTAATGGGCGAGGATTTTGCGGTCCACATGCTCCGGCCGGAAGCCGAGCCCAAGGGCGCGGGCGGGGATGCGCGCAAGCCATGGAAACCGCTTCATCAGCCGTAGCAGGAACGGTGGCTTTAACGCATCGGTGCTTCCGAGCACGCCTTGGATCACGTTGTTCTGTATGCGCACCTGCAGCCATTGCGTCCGGCGCGTTGGCGGCTCGCGCCGCGCTTGGACCCGCGCGAGATCGGCTTCCGTGACATGCCCCGCGCTCAGGGGCTCCGCGAGAAGGTTTGCCGCAGCCACCGCGTCCTGGATCGCGAGGTTGATGCCAACGCCGCCGATGGGCGACATGGTGTGTGCTGCGTCGCCTATGCAGAGAAGGCCCGGCCGGTGCCAGCGCTTGAGCCGGTCCACGCCGACGGTGAGAAGTCTGAGATCCTCGAAGCTCGCCACCTCCGTGGAGCGGCCCTTAAGAAAGGGCGCCAGCTTTTCGAGATCGTTCCGGAACGCGGCGAGCCCTCGCTCGCGGATTTTATCGAGCGATCCCTTGGCGATCACATAGCCGCATTGCCAATAATCGCCGCGGCCGATCATGACGAAGATATGTCCGGATCCGAAGCTGCCGATGGGATCGTCAGGATCGCCATCGCGGCGTGAAAGCCGGAACCACAAGACGTCCATCGGCGCGCCAATATCCTCGACGGACAGGCCGGATTGCGCTCGCGTCATGGCATGCCGGCCGTCGCAGCCGATAACGAGTTGCGAAAGGATTCGCACGGGCCCTTCGGGCGATTTCGCTATCACGCCCTCGATCCTCCCGTTCTTCCCGATAAGCTCCATAGCCTCGGTTCTCATCATCAGCGTGAAGCAAGGATAGGCTTTCGCTTCGCTCACAAGAAAGTTGAGGAAGTCCCATTGCGGCATGAAGGCTATGAACTTCGCGCGTGTTGGCAAATGCGAGAAATCGGCAAACCTCGCTTCCAAAGACCCAAAGCGGCCCCTCAGCTCATAGGATTTGTGATGAGGTTGATCGAGAAGCCGGCTGTAAAGGCCGAGTTCGTCCATGAGCTGCAGCGTTGACGGATGGATGGTGTCGCCGCGGAAGTCGCGCAGGAAATCCGCGTGCTTCTCAAGCACGGTCACGGGCACCCCCGCACGCGCGAGCAAATAGCCGGTCATCATGCCGGCCGGTCCGCCACCTACGATGCAACACGCCGTCACTATGTCATTCATAGCCGGAACCTTCGTGCTGGAGCCTCAATTCCCATATTCTGTCAAGGATGGGCGCACGCGCTTGTTCCAGGCCGCCATTCAGGCGGGAAAACGCAACCTTTGCGGACAGGTGAACCTAAAAAAAGCAGCCGGCCCGTTCCGGCGGTGCAACTTCACGCCAAAACAGCGCGGTAGCTGCCGGCCGCTTGTCACCCGCTGGGCGAGGCTCCATTGCATCTGACTGTCATTCCCGCGAAGGCGGGAATCCAGTAATCCAGGCGGTCGAAGCTATTGATATAGCACAGTGTTTACTGGGTTCCCGCCTGCGCGGGGACGACGCTGCGGCTGGCGTCAACTGCCGGATTTAGGTTGAGGGCTATGCCTCCAGCCGCTTCAGGGCAACGACGGTGATATCGTCGGAAGGATCGGCTCCATCGGCAAAGGCGTTCACCGCGGAAAATATCCTCGACACGAACCCGGATGCCGGCCCTTCTTGCAACCCTGAAAGCATGTCGATCAGACGCTTTTCTCCGAATTCTTCGCTCGACCGGGTCATGGCTTCGGTCACGCCGTCTGTAATAAACACCATGACATCGCCGGGCTCGACCGTGGCGCGGAAAACCTGGGGCGTGACCTCTGGAAAGAGCGCAACGGGCAGCCCTCCGCCGGGGAGGCTTAGAGGCTCGCCGTGCCGCTTCAAGAGCAGCGGCTGGTTGTGGCCGCAATTGCAATATTCCAAAAGTCCGGTTCCAAGATCCAAAACGCCGTAGATCAAGGTCGCAAACATGGACGACGCGTTGTTCGAGCATAAAATCGAGTTGGCCAGCGCGACCGCCGATTGGACGTTCCGCTCTTGCCTAGCCGCAAGCCGCAAGACCGTCACAACGATCGCCATGAAAAGGCTTGCGGGAATACCCTTGCCGCAGACATCGCCGATCGCAATCGCGAGGCGGCCGTCATCGAGCATGAAAAAATCGTAGAAGTCGCCTCCCACATGCCGGGCCGCGCGCATTTCGGCGTGAAGGTCTAGCCTTCCCGCGAAAGCTGCGAGCACGGACGGATCGGGCAGGAGCGATTGCTGGATGATAGCCGCGCTCGCCATCTCGTCCTGTTGACGGCGTTTGTGGAGAATTTGATCGGCGAAACGCCGGAAGGCCGCGGCGAACGCTTCGAGCTCCGGCGTTGGATTCGTGAGATCGGCGAGGATGTGCTCGTCGAACTCGCGCCTCTCCAGAGCCGCCAGCGCGTTCGTGTAGAGGCCGATGGCCTTGTTGACGCCGCCGATCTGCCGTCCCAGCTGGCCGATAACAGAGACGAGCAAGTTCGGGGCCTTCTCTCCGATTGCCAAGAGTGTGGCGCGCGGTATGGGGAAAACATCCGCCGGAGTGAGAGTGCGAACGCTTGCCGTTCTCGGCAGGCCCGCAAGCACGGCGATTTCCCCAATGAGGCGCGGAGCGTGCAGTGTGGCAAGCGGAACGGGCCCGTAGGATGTCTCCGAATATACGAGCACGCTCCCGGATTTTAAGAAGTATGCGGTTTCGCCAGCCTCGCCCTGCCGGATGAGGACTTCCCCCGGCTCCAGACGGCAAGGCGCGATCTCCTCCAATGCCGCGTGAAAAACGCTTGCCGCGAGAAAATCCGGCATCTGTTCGCCGCCGCTTGGGGTCACGATCTCGCTCAGCGCCGCCTCATCGTCCGGATTGCGCAAAAACTCAGCTGTTACAGCGTTCAGACCTCCGGCGCGTTCATAAGTCAGCCGGCTCGCGAATTTTTGCGCGAGTAATATGCCGAGCCCGCCCGGCTGAACCTGCTCAAGGGGCAGGAGTATCTTCTGGGCGGGCGCCTGAGAAACATCGAATGGCCGGCCGTCATCCGTAACGGTCATCCGGGTCCGGCCTGGTTCGATCTTGATCGAGAGACCGACTTTCGAAAGAGGAGAGGCGCCCGGACCGCCATGCCGGACAATGTTGGAGAAGAGTTCTTCCAGGCAAACATCCATTGCGAAGGCAACGTCATCCGCAATCGCCTCGCGCGCGCAGATCTCCGCCAGCCAGCCCGCGGCGGACACCGCTCCGGCGAACGTTCTTTCGAAGTTCTGGCGAAAGATTTTAGAGCCGGCCATTGGCCCCTGCCGGCCTAAGCGCCAAACGCAGCCAACGCCGCCTGCATATCCCGGACGACAGGAATAATCGTGTTGATACCGGTGGTTTCAAGCACTTTTTCGACATTGGGCTGGGGGTTCAGCAGAACCATTTTTCCTCCCTTGCTCGTAATCGCCTTGGCGCTGATCATGATCGTGCGCAGGCCGATCGAGGCCATGAAGGTTACATCCGAGAGATCGACCAGAACCTTTTTCCGGGACCCGGCAATAACGCTGAATTGCATATCGACTGCGCTTGCTCCTTCAATGTCCATACGCCCAGCGAGCACAAGCTTTGTAATTCCATTATCCAAATCGAGGACGTCCAGTTTCACATCTCTCTCCATGCGCCCGTTTCATTCACGGAGAATGCTAACAGAGGGGTTTGGAACGCCACAAATGAAAAGTGTGCGGCGCGCCCTAAAATACCGTGCCCGGCAAATCGGCCCGCCCCGTTTTGTCATCGGCCCTTATTATTGGAAAGTTACGCAGGCCGGCTAGAAATAGCTCGGGGCGCGCGGGGTGTTGCTCGAACCTTGGCCGCTGCATCGATTTCGCCAACCGGGAGGTCGCGGCTTTGCTGTCACACCGCATCCGGCTGAATAGTTCGCACGCGTCACCCCGGAAAGCGCTGTCAGCGCTTTCCGGGGTCTTGCAACGTTCGAATCGCCCGTAAAGACCCCGGATAACGCGCGGGGCGCGTTTCCGGAGTGACGACAAAGCGCCGCGAAGCATTCAAAC
>JBKQOR010000282.1:0-4240 GCA_052145435.1 Rhodomicrobium sp.
GCGCAAGCATGGGCCGGTGCGCGTGCTGGCCGCGGCGGTTGCGGGCGGCGTGATCGCGGGGCTGCTCGCCAAGCGGCTCGGGCGGATCTGACGGGGTCTGCTCGGGCGGTTCGGCATCGCCCGCGCCCCGCTCGATTTAGCCGGCGTCGAAGCATGCCTCGAACGCGATTGCCAGCCCAGGCGGATCGAGTTCGATGGTCCCGTCGCGGACAATCTTCGTTCTTAGGAGGTCACCCACGTCCCTGGCGTGGTGAATGATAACCCGCTTCTCCGTATCCACGATCAGGTAATGGTGAACGGAGGGAAGGGCGAAATATCCCTCAATCTTCGCCGCGTTATCGATATGCCGCGTGCCGGGAGACAATACCTCCACGACAATGACGGGATCGCTTACCTCAATAGATTTGCCGGACTTCTTGGGACCGCAATAGACGAGCGCGTCCGGTTCGTATGCTGTCTCATGCCCGATGCGGACGGTCGCTCCATCGGGCACCATACGGCACGGCAAGCTGGCGCTTTTTATCCCGGCGCGCAAGGCGGTTTGAACGGCAAATTTGGTATCGGCGTGCTCAATCCGCTCCGGCGCCATGGCATAGACCTCGCCATGCGCCAGCTCGTAACGGCCAGGGTTGTCCTCGGCCCAAGCCAGAAACTCGTCTACGGTCATCTTGGGTTTAGCGCGCATTTGCATGCGGCAATAATAGCGGAACGCGAGGGACTGAGCAAATGCCCAACCTCCTCATCCCGGATACGCCTCAAGCGTTATCCGGGGCCGTTCCACATGCAGGGTACGGTTTTTTGCAATCCGGGATAGCCGCGCGCAGCGTCACTTCATCTTCAGCATGTTGCGCAGCGCGAGGCCGAACAGGAAGATCATCAGCGCGGAGACGAGCTTCTGGATCGCGCTCGCGGTCGAGACGGCGCCCGGCACGACGGCCAGCGGATTGCCGCCGCCATAGAGCTCCACGCCATAGAGGCAGCCATACGAGCGGTGCGCCGCCTCGCTCGACCCATCGAGCACGATGAAGGCGTTGCGAAAGGCGAGATGCCAGGCTTCGTTCGCAACGTCCGTGCCGCTTTGCAGACTTGGCGAGAGCGCGCCGACGTAGACCGGCGTGTCGCCATTTTTGTCCTTCGGCGGCGCGGGCTGCCCGGCATAGCAAGGCACCCGCTTGGAGAGCCACGCGTGCCACGCCCGCGACGCGGCGGCCGAAATCATGGACGCGCTCTTCGCCTCCTGCCGGTGCCGAGCCGTGACGATCTGCGGGCTTTGGCTGACATAGACAGTGGCGCCGATCACCACCGCGAGCAGCCAAAAGCCGAGCGGCCGCGCCAGCGAGCGGCCGAAATCCGAAGCGATTTCGTAGAAGATGCCGAGCCAGAAGCGAAAAAATCCGCCCCACGCTTTCCCCCTCCAAAAGGCAAAAGGCACCGGCCAATCGCCCGCGAAGCGCTGTGACTGCACTTCACGTGCGTGAAACTCCAGTTCGCGGTCAGTGTCATGCCCCTGAATTGCGAGTCGTTTTAGCGCCCGCCAACGCGCTGGAAGGTTCCTCCACTGACTTTGGGGCGGTATTCCTTCCAAAGGTCTGGCAAGACCGATGAGCAAGGCGCGCGGAGTGCGTTTCAACTTTCTTAGCTTTTGCTTATCTGCCTTGCTCAAAAATGCGTCGATAGCGCCCCTAACTGCGATATTGTCGAGCCTGGGCGCTTCCTCGAAATGAGCTTGTATAAAATTGGGCACCCCTCGGAAGGAGCATCTGGCTAGGCTGAAAGCGCCTTCGCTTCTGGCTGCATTGAAGTCCACCTCGCCGTCGAAATGGATACCTTCGAACTGCGCTGAGCGTTGGAACCTCGCCAATGCGAAGTTGGCTCTTTGGCCGAAATTTGCAGATTGAAACTGCACGTCCCCAGGAAACACGAGGCCGCTGAAATCCGCGTCCCCCGAGAAGGTTGCGCTAATAAGCGAGGCGGTGTCAGAGAAGCGTGCTTTGAGGAAGGAGGCGCTGTCCAGGAAGGTAGCGCTGGCGAAAAAGGCCATCTCACAGAAACTGGTCCTGATAAAGGTAGCATACCCGGAGAAGGTGGACCTGCTGAAAGAAGCGAAGCCAGAAAAAATCGCGCTCTGGAAGAGGGCCATGCCTGAGAAGATTGCGGCGGTGAATGAGGCATCCCCAGAGAAGGTGGCTTGCGAGAACGAAGCGGCCTCTAAGAACGCCACCTGTTCGAAGGTGGCGGAACCAGAGAAGGTCGAGTCGTTGAATAGGGAGATTGCGGAGAAGGTTGCGCCATCGAACGACACCGGGCATGAAAAGCCAGCGTGGTCGAACTGAGCCCGGCCAGGAAAGACGAAACCTTTGAAATCGATTCTATCGCCTTGAACTCGAATCACTTTGACGTTGGGGGCGGCCTCTTTCTCAACTTTCGTAGCTGCCTCTCCCTCTCCCACAGTGTCCTTCCCCACAAACTGGCAGTGGGAGAAGTCAATGCCCGCAGCTTCAAGCCAAGCACCCGTGGCTTCGTTTTTCGGCTTAATATCGCCCACACCGTGTTCCCGCTCGGCGAGCCAGCTGGCATCGGCCTCCATCGCCTTGCGTCGGGCGAGCATCGCCTGCGCCCAGGCGTTCCAATGCGCCTTGGCCGCATCGTGCGCTTCGCCCTCGGATTTGCCCGCGCCCAGCGCCGCCGCTCGCTTCGCCTCGCACGCCTCGAACAGCGCAACCGTCTCGTCCCGATTCATGCCTCTAGCCTCGCGCTCTCCTTCGCGAAGCTTTAGCCGGGAAGTGGTTGGTTTGGCAATAGCGGCTTTGACAGGATGCAGCTTGCGCAAAGTTATACAATGACTATTATGACTATCGTGGCTTGACAGGAGTAACCATCGTGAGCGCGGACATTTGGACCATCGCCGAGGCGAAGGCGAAATTCAGCGAGGTGATCGATTTGGCGGTCTCGACTGGCCCGCAGACCATTACCCGCAATGGCCGCACCACCGCCGTGATCGTTTCGGCGGAGGAGTGGGCGCGCCGGACGCGGCGCACCGGCACGCTCGCGGAGTTCTTCGCGGCATCGCCGCTGCGCGAGTCCGGGCTTGAGATCGAGCGCCTGAAGGAAGAAGCGCGGCCGGCGGAGCTATGAGTTTTCTGCTGGATACGAACGCGGTTTCGGAATGGACGAAGCCAAGGCCTGACCCCGGCCTCGCCGCTTGGCTCGATAGCGTGGACGAGGACCGCACATTTCTAAGCGTGATCACGCTCGCGGAGATCCGGTTCGGGATCGAGCGGCTTGCGCCCGGACGGCGCCGGGATGGTCTCGGCGATTGGCTCAAGCATGAGCTGATCCCGCGCTTCGATGGCCGGGTGCTGCTTGTGGACCCTGGGGTGGCCGATGCCTGGGCGATGACGGTCTCGGCCTGTGCTGGCTTGGGGCGTCCGATGGGGATCATGGACGGCTTCATCGCGGCAACGGCGATCGTCCACGATCTCACCTTGGTGACGCGCAACACGGTGCATTTCGATCATGCCCCGGTGCGTTTGCTCAATCCTTGGACGAATAGCGCTTAAGCTTTTCCGGCTCGAACGCCGCCGCGGGCGCGGCATAGGCATCGATGCCTTTTCCAAGATGTGCGCGAGTTTGTGGCCCAGGATGTGGTTAACGCGGGAATGGTAAACGGGGGCGGCTTTTAATATCTTCCCGCCGCGAAATTCGAGATTTTTCGCGATTTCACCCCCAAAAGTCGATTCCAGAAAGTCCGTTAAATATGTTTCCAGTTTGGCGTTAACCATGAAACGGTGCATGCGGCACGCTGCAAATGGCGGCGGCAACTGGAAGTTACGTATAGATATCAGCGTATTAGCCTGAGCTTAAGGCTTTGGCATGGTGCTTTCTCTATGATGGCACCTCAAGAAGGCAGGCGGAGCGATCATGGTTCTGTGCGGCAATCGTAAATATCGCAACGGCGAAAAGCACCGCGAGCCGGCAGCGATGGGTGGCAGGCCGCGCGGTGAGATACACTTGGATATTAACGGGGATGGAGCTGTGGGAACAGGTGTGCCCGCGCCGTCATTCAGCCAAAATAGCGGCATTAACTCCAACCGATTCGCCGGGGGGTCATATATGCACGCATTTTGGGTTGCAACGGCCGTGTCCGCCGTTTTGTGCGGCAGCGCGTTCGCGAGCGCGAGGAGCGATTGCGATCAGGCCGCGGACCGCGAGCGCGCGCTTGCCGGCTGCACGCTCATTA
>JBKQOR010000283.1:0-14234 GCA_052145435.1 Rhodomicrobium sp.
CTTGGAATGGCAGCTGCGTGAGCGGGCCGGAGGGCACGATGAGCAGGCTTTTGCCCTTAAGGGCATCTTCGACCTGGCCGAACAGCGCCTTATAGAGCGCATACGCGCGCGCAAGGTCGAAGGGCAAGGTATAGGTGAGAATATTGCCGTCTTTGTCGCGCGCAGGCTCGGCGTTGACCAAGTCATGGCATTTCTTCCAGCCCTCTCCTTCCCACGCCGTGTCATCGAGCCCGCAGCGCAGCGCCTGCACCTCGCGTGCCAACGTCTTTGTGCCCAAATCCGAGCGCACCCAGCGCATGTCTGTCTTGGACACGACCCAAATGAAGGTTTCCTCCGGCGTGGGCGTGAACCTCGCGTCGATATCGAGGAATAGCACGAGCGCCTCATCCGCGCCAAGCTGCGCCTGCACCTCTAACGGCGCCGGGCTGGCCAGGGCCGCGTAATCGGGAAACTTGGCCTTTAACGTCCTGTCGATCTCGCCGATCCGCGCGTCGATGGCGGCGAGCCTTGCATTATTCTCCGCCTCGGGTTTGGCGTCGCGCTTGTCCGGCGCCTGGCCGAGCCAATGTTACGCCTGTTGCCCACTTGCCCGAACCGTCGAGGTTGACGCGCGTAACCTCCGAATTGTCGAAAGCCTTGAAACTCGGCTTACGCACGAGCGCGGGAAGAATCGTGGTTTGCGGGCTCGCCTTCGAGTAATTGCCGCAACCGAACCACTCGCAGAAACCGCAATAGGTGCAAGGCCCAAGCCTCACACCGAGCGGGTTCGTATAGGCCTGGCTCAGATTGCCGGAGGGCTGCGGGAAGGGTTTATAGCCAAGCTCCCGGGCGGCTTTTCCGAACAGCGCATGGCTAAAAGGTTGCGGCTGCGCAGGTGTCGGATAGGGCCGCGATCTCGGGCCCTCGAACGGGTTTCCGCCTTCTTGAATTTGTCCCTTTAGATTTCCGGCTGTACCGGAGGTGCCGCACAAATACTCGAACTGGTCGTAATGCGGCTCGAGATCGTCATAGGTTACGCCCCAATCCTGGATGGTCGAGTCCTGCGGAATAAACTGCGCACCGTAACGCTGCGTCAGATGCGTCCTCAGTACGAAATCAGTTGGAAGAAAGCGCCAAGTTTCCGCGTTCCAATGCACTCCGCCTCCGCCAACGCCGTTGGGCGGCATGAACGCGCCCCAGGTTCGGATCGGCAGCGCCGTCTCATTCATATTGTTGCGGAAGGTGAACGTCGTTTGAGCCGGGCGGAGAAAGAGCTCGTGATGGATGCGATAGCGAAGCTCGTCCTGATCGTAGGTAGGCGGGAAATCCGTAGGCGTATCCCGCCAAGGGCCGCGTTCAAACGCAACCACGTCCAGGCCGGCATCGGCCAGCTCGTGGCCCAGGATCGAGCCAGTCCAGCCAAGTCCGATGATAACGGCGTCTTTGTGCGGGAGTCTTCGCGCCATTTGGATCCTTGACTCAGCTGCTTCCGGAATTCCAGCCAGGGCGGCCGTGAAAGCTCACCGGCGGATGCGGATAGCGTTCATTATGGCGCGTTACCCATTCCCGGTAATCGTAATGCGCGCCGGAAAAACCAATCATTTTCCAGCCTGCCATGTTGCGGTTGCCGCCATAAACGGGATCGGCAAAGAAGCCTTCCCTCGTATTCTTGATAAGATGTTGGAAGAAAGTTTCCGTATCGATGCCTTTGAGTGGGATCGAGCGCTTCTCCAGGCCCCCAATCACCGCGTCCTGGGCCTCGCCCGGAAGCTGGGCAAAAACCTTCCCGCCATATTTGCTTTTGCAATAGCTGTTGAGTTCGGCGATTCCGATCCGGTACACATCGGCGGGCCTAAGTGGCGATTGCGGGCCTTGCTGCGGCTTGCCCTTCTGAAAAGGGCCACTCATGTAAAGCGCCTCGGAACTGCCATATGCACCAGCGAGCTGATTGTCGATAAAGTGCGCGCAACCGGCATCCTTGCCCCCGGGCGTTTCCGGATCGGGAGGTATGATGCGGTCGGCGATGGCCTCAACTGTCTCCGCTTCGGCGGGCGTGAAAAACACCCATATATCCGTTGTAGCGGGCTTCGGCGGGTTTCCCGCCCTTGGGCGCCAAGGCATGCGCCCTTCAATAACCGCCGCCTTACCGCTCCGCTGAGCGGCAATGACAACAGCCGCCGCGGCAAGAATATCCCGCCTTCGAAACCTCATCATGGCGCTATCGGCCTACCTATTTTGCGGGAAACGCGGGCGTCTTCATTTAGTTCCCGGGCGCCGTTCGTGATCGCGAAGTTGGGTCCGAGCCAGAGAACATTCTCGTGAGCAAAGGATACAAAGGCTTTACAGAATTGATGGATATTTCCGGGAATATCCTTGCAGTCACATCTTCGCGCCCAGCGCCTCCGGTCGAAGAGGCAAAGGGATCTCAGCGCCGTCCCCCCTCCCGGCCGGGTACCTGAGGGCTATGATTGTAGAATTTTATTATACATTGAGCTTTCCAGCGCTAACCCTGGAGGCGCCGCAATTGAACCGTGGGGGCACATTTGAAAAAAGCAAGCCCAGCGCTTCCGCCATGGTTGGATGGGTGAGAGTGAATCGCGCAGGGGGGTGTAGGGCAGGCCCGGCATAGCCGTTTGTACCACGGCCATCATCTCTGGTGTGTAATCCACCAGGGAATGATCCCGGCGACCGTGCAGGGCGCCACCAAGAAGAAAGGAGCACAGCCAAAGGCTGCAAATTCGAACTTTTTCCTTGCAAGCTCGCCACAAAATTTGTTCTTGAAGGCCGAGTGCATGGTTCTCTTCGCCAAACTGCTACAATTCGAACACGTCCGCAGTTGGGTTATAAGTGAGCGCACTGAAATCATTGACAAAACCGGCGCCAGTGACCCCTAGCGGAGGACGAAGTCTACCCGCCAGCACCCGCCGTGCCCGTGGGCGTGTGGTGCGCGGCATGCTTGCCTGGCCGTCGAAGGCGCCGCCCGGCGGGATGGCTTTTCAGGGCACCGGACTGGAACAGCGTGCCGTCCCTGAGACTTTTGCAATGTGGATTGGCAGTCTCATCACGATCCGGCGTGGAGAGAGAATCCCAATGGTCCACACCAGTACGAAACCGCGCCCTCCGGACAAGATCATTCCCGCGCCGGCTAAGCTTTGGGTGACCCTGATCGTCAACGGGGCGGAGAAAAAGCTCAAGGTCGCGCCGTGGACGACCTTGCTTGATGCGCTGCGCGACAATCTTGATTTGACGGGCACAAAAAAGGGCTGCGATCATGGTCAATGCGGCGCCTGTACAGTCCTGGCCGATGGGCGGCGGATCAATTCCTGCCTGACGCTTGCTGTGATGCAGGATGGCGCGAGGATCACCACGATCGAGGGCCTGGCGGCGAATGGTGTCCTGCATCCCCTCCAACAAGCATTCATCGATCATGACGCTTTCCAGTGCGGCTACTGTACGCCCGGACAAATCTGCTCGGCCGCGGGCTTGATGGCGGAAGGGAAGGCCAAATCTGCAGACGAGATCCGCGAGCTGATGAGCGGCAATATCTGCCGCTGCGGAGCCTATCCCAACATCGTCGCGGCGATCCAGCAGGCGATGGGGATTTCATGATCAATTTCCAATATTCGCGCGCAACCGGCGTTGCCGATGCGGTGCGCCAGAAAGCAGCCGATCCCAAGGCGAAGTTCATCGCGGGCGGGACGAACCTCATTGACCTCATGAAAGAGGATGTCGAACGCCCCACGCGGTTGATCGACATTTCGCGGCTCCCGCTCCGCACCGTCGAGGCCGTTAAGGGCGGCGGCGTGCGCATCGGTGCGCTCGTGCCGAATTCAGATCTTGCCTACCATCCGCTGATCGAGCAACGCTATCCGTTGTTGTCCAGCGCAATCCTGGCGGGGGCTTCCCAGCAACTGCGCAACATGGCGTCGACCGGCGGCAATCTCCTCCAGCGAACGCGCTGTTATTATTTCTACGACATCGTAACGCCTTGCAACAAGCGCGAGCCCGGCAGCGGTTGTTCCGCCATCGAAGGCCTTAATCGTATGCACGCCATCCTCGGCGCGAGCGAGGATTGCATCGCGACCCATCCTTCCGACATGTGCGTAGCGCTGGCCGCGCTTGAGGCAAAAGTGCATGTGACGGGGCCTGGAGGACACCGTGCGATTGCGTTTGCGGATTTCCATCGTTTGCCCGGAAATACTCCTCAGCTCGACACAAATTTGCTTCCGGATGAAATCATCACCGCGGTCGAGCTTCCCGCGCAAGGCTTCGCCACGAACTATACTTACCTAAAGATCCGCGACCGGCTCTCCTATGCATTTGCGCTTGTCTCGGTCGCGGCCGGAGTTGAGCTCGACGGCGGCATCATCAAAGATGCGCGGCTGGCGCTCGGCGGTGTGGCACACAAGCCTTGGCGTAACGCAGCGGCAGAATCGGCATTGCTTGGGCAGGCGGCAAATCACGCTGCTTTCGTGCACGCAGCGGATCTGCTTTTGCAAGAAGCCAAAGGCTTGGCACACAACGCCTTCAAGATCGATCTGGCGCGCCGCACCATCGTCCGCGCGCTAACGCAGGCGGCGCAAGGCAAGCCCCAGTCTCAATCAGACAAGAAAATCCGGTAAGCGTCATGGCACCTTACATCGGCACCTCCATATCCCGGGTCGACGGCCACGCGAAGGTCACCGGCGCAGCAAAATATGCAAGCGAATTCAATTCGCCCGGTCTTGCCTATGGCAGCGTGGTTGCCTCGGCTATTGCGAAAGGCCGCATCGCGAACATCGATGTCAGCAAGGCCTTGCAAATCGATGGCGTGATCGACGTGCTGACACACGGCAATCGTCCGCCTATGGCGCACGCCAATAGCGCTTACCAGGATGATGTGGCGCCGGAAGGCTCGGCGTTCCGGCCGCTATACAACGATAAAATCATGTTCAGCCGCCAGCCGGTCGCGCTCGTGGTCGCGAAGGATTGGGAGACTGCGCGCTTCGCAGCCTCGCAGGTGCAGGTGGCTTACGAAGAGGAGGCCCATAGCACCGGCCTGTTTCGCCAGCGCGATCAGGCTTTCACTTTATCCGGCGAGGCTTTCGCCATGTCGCTCGCAAAGCCGCGCGGCGACGCCGGCAAGGCTTTTGCTGCGTCAGAGGTGCGGCATGAGGCTGAGTATTATATCCCGATTGAACATCACAATCCTATGGAGCTTTTTGGCTCTACGGTGGTCTGGGATGGTGACGGCAAGCTCACGGTCTATGACAAGACGCAAGGCGTGCAAAACGTGCAGCGCTATCTGTGCGGTGTGTTCGGCCTGAATGCGGACGAGGTGCGCGTGATCTCGCATTATGCCGGGGGCGTATTCGGTGCTGGATTGCGTCCGCAATATCAAGCAGCTTTGGCTGTGCTCGCAGCACTTTTACTCAAGCGTTCCGTGCGGCTTGTACTGACGCGCCAGCAGATGTATGCGCTTTGCAACCGGCCCGGCACAATCGAGCATCTAGCGTTGGGCGCGAAGGCTGATGGGTCTATCGAGGCGATCACCCATGAGGCGATCGCGATGACGTCGCAATATGAAGCCTTCGCCCGTAACGATACGACCTGGTCGGGCCTCCTTTACAAGTGCCCCAATGCGAGATATGCGCACAAACTGGTGCGGTTAGACGTTCCCACCCCCTCGGATATGCGTGCCCCGGGTGCCGCAACCGGAGTCTATGCGCTTGAATGCGCCATGGACGAGCTAGCCGTTGCGCTCAAACTTGACCCGTTGGAGCTGCGCTACCGCACGTATTCGGATTACGACCAGAACAAGGATGTTCCGTTCACCAGCAAGAAACTTAAGGAATGCTACCGCCAGGGGGCGGAAGCGTTTGGCTGGAATAGGCGCAATCCAGAGCCGCGCTCGATGCGCGATGGCAGCGAGCTGATAGGCTGGGGCATGGCCACCGGCGTTTGGGACGCGTGGCAGACGAAAGCCACCGCCCGTATCGTGCTGACGCCGAATGGACATGCGGAAGTGTCCTCAGCGGCATCGGATATCGGGACAGGCACCTACACGATTATGAGCCAGGTCGCTGCCGACATGCTCGGGCTGCCGCTCGATAGCATTAGCGTCAGGCTTGGGGACTCGACGCTGCCGCAATCGCCTGTCGAAGGGGGATCGTGGCTGGCAGCCTCGGTCTCGCATGCGATCGCAAACACCGCCGATGCAATACGCGAGCAACTGTTCAATCTAGCAAAGAAAATGCCGAAATCGCCGTTTGCCGATGCAAAGCTGGAGGAGGTCACCCTTGCCCGCGGCATGATCGTGAGCAAACGCGATCCCTCGCGTGCGGTGTCATTGGCGGATGCCATGCGGCACGGCGGGATTGAGCGTATGGAGCAGGAGCGATCGACCGATTTTCAAAAGGACACCGGGCATGCGCGCAACACGCATTCGGCGATCTTTGCCGAGGTCAAGGTGGACGAGCAGCTCGGGGTCATTCGTGCGACACGCATCGTCAACGCGGTCGCAGCTGGGCGTATCCTCAACACTAAGACGGCAAGCAGTCAGATTATGGGCGGTGTGGTCTGGGGCATCGGCATGGCGCTCCACGAGGAAACGCTTACCGATCATCGCTTCGGCCGGATCATGAACGCGAACATCGCCGAGTATCATGTGCCGGTGAATGCCGATGTGCACGGCATCGAGATTATTTTCGTCGACGAGCCGGACAGCATCATCAATCCGCTTGGCATCAAAGGCCTCGGTGAAATCGGCATCGTCGGCGTCGCAGCAGCGATTGCGAACGCGATCTATCACGCGACAGGGAAGCGCGTGCGAGATCTCCCAATCACTCTGGACAAATTGCAGCGCTGAAATTGCATTGAACGGCCACTAAAAACGTCCGCCACGCAAATTGTTGCGCCGGCGATGTCAGGAAACCATCCGGCGGAGTACGAGCGCGTGAATTCGCGAGGAAGGAGCATCGCAATGGTTCGAACCCACCAGCCCGGAGAGGGCAATTTCAGATCGATCCTGCCGGAAGACATTGAATGGAAGCCGTTCCCGTCGTTCCCGCCGGAAGCCCGGCTGGCCGTGCTTGTGGGAGATCCCAGTAAGCCGGGACCGTACATGGTCAGAGTCAAGTTGCCGTCGGGCGTGAAGCTGATGCCGCACAAACACCCAGAAGACCGGATCTACACGGTGATGTCTGGTGTCTTCTATATCGGTCTCGGCGAACAGTTCGACGGCGGCAAGGTGAAAGCCTATCCACCCGGCAGCGTGATTGTCTTGCCGGGCGATACACCGCACTTCCACTGGGCAAAATCCGGGGAGTACGTGACCCAGGTAACGGCGATTGGGCCGCTTGGCCTTGAATACATAAACGCGAAAGACGATCCGCGGCACAACAGCGATTAGACAGCGCCGCCGTAGTGTTGCCGCCGCGTTCAGATCGCTGCGCCAATCGATCTGAGACGAACGGCGAGCGCAACCCTCGCCGTCTTCATCACATGCGGCGCCCCACCGAAACACGGAGTTTCACAATGGATGAGATCAAAACCTCCGAAGCGATCGACCACTATCGCCGCCGAATTCTTGGCACCGCGGCCATCACCGTCGCTGCCGCTCAGTTTGGCATGGTCGGCCCGGCGGACGCACAACCCGCCAGGAAAAAACTGGCACAGTTGCCCGCGATCAAGCCGGGAACGAACACGTCCTTGGGCCCGCTGAAACAAATCGATGCCGGCGTCCTGAATAACGGTTACGCCGAGGCCGGTCCCGCCGATGGGCCTGCGGTCATTCTTCTGCACGGCTGGCCCTACGACATTCACAGCTATGCCGACGTTGCTCCCTTGCTGGCACAGGCGGGCTACCGGGTGATCGTCCCGTATTTCCGGGGTTATGGCACGACGCGATTTCTTTCCGGCGACACGCCCCGCAACGGGCAGCAGTCGGCCCTCGCCGTCGATATCGTCGCCTTGATGGATGCTCTCAAAATCCAAAAAGCGACCGTCGCCGGTTACGATTGGGGAGCGCGGACGGCAGACATTATCGCGGCGCTCTGGCCCGAGCGCTGCAAGGCCCTCGTTTCCGTGAGCGGTTATCTGATCGGCAGCCAGGAAGCCGGCAAGATGCCGTTGCCGCCAAAGGCCGAGCTTCAATGGTGGTACCAATTTTATTTCGCCACCGAACGCGGCCGCGCCGGCTACGGCAAATACCGGCACGATTTTGCGAAGCTCATTTGGCAGCTCGCTTCGCCGGAACGGCACTTCGACGATGCCACGTTCGATCGCACCGCAGCCGCCTTCAACAATCCGGACCACGTCGCCATCGTGATCCATAATTACCGTTGGCGGCTCGGCCTGGCCGAAGGCGAGCCAAAATATGACGATTTGGAAAGGCGTCTTGCCGAAGGTCCGGTCATCGCCGTGCCCACCATTACGCTCGAAGGCGATGCCAATGGTGCACCGCACCCGGACGCCAGTTCCTATGCCAAGAAATTCTCAGGCAAATATGCGCACCGGCTCGTCAGGGGCGGCGTCGGGCACAATCTGCCCCAAGAAGCCCCGCAGGCCTTCGCCGAAGCTGTCGTCGACGTCGCCGAAGTTTGAGCGGTGGTGGCCAGGTCAGCCGGCAAAGCTAAGCGTAACTGTGATGGAAATACGCGCGGACCCGAGCCGATCAAGGAAATGCTCATGGTGTCAATCGATATCCGCGATGTGAGCTACATATAAGGAAAGGAACGTGCCGTGGAACAGCCAACTTTTTATCGCACAGCACAGGTAGATGGGCTCTCCATCTTTTACAGAGAGGCTGGCCCGAAAGAGGCGCCCACGCTTCTCCTGCTGCACGGCCTTCCCTCTTCGTCGCGCATGTTCGAGCCTCTCTTCGCCCGGCTTTCCGATCGCTTTCACCTTGTCGCGCCCGATTATCCCGGGTTCGGACACAGCGATTGGCCAGACGCAAAAAAATTTGCTTATACCTTCGATCGCTTGGCCGGGGTCATGAACCACTTCACCGAAACGCTCGGAATCTCTCGTTACACGCTGTATATGCAGGATTACGGTGGACCGGTGGGCTTCCGCATGGCACTCGCGCACCCGGAGCGGGTGGAAGCTCTCATCGTTCAAAACGCGGTCGCACACAACGAAGGACTGGGCGCGAACTGGAAGACGCGGCGCGAGTTTTGGAAAGATCGCGCGGCGAACGAGAGCAAGCTGCGTACAAACCTGCTCTCGCTGGCCGCGACGCGCACCCGCCATGCCGGAAGCGATCCGAACGTAGATCGCTACGACCCCGATCTTTGGACGGACGAGTTCGCGTTTCTGTGTCAGCCGGGGCAAGCGGACATTCAAAGCGATCTGTTCTACGACTATCGAACCAATGTGGACACCTACCCGAAGTGGCAAGCCTGGATGCGCAAGTCGCAGCCGCGCTCGCTGGTGATCTGGGGTAAGTATGACCCTTCGTTCGACCTCTCGGAGCCGGAAGCCTATCGCCGGGACGTGCCGGACGCTCAAGTTCACGTTCTCGACGCCGGTCATTTCGCATTGGACACGGCGGCCGATGAAATCGCCGCATTGGTCCGGGGCTTTGCGAGTTCTTCACGTTGAGGGTTGCTGGCGCGGCACGGCTTTTGAACGGGACAACGGAATTTGCGCCTCAACACGGGCGGGGGCACAGCGGTTGTCCACTTATTAAAAAGTCCCCGGAGCATGGCCAAGACCGAACGAGAAATGACGGTTTCCAACACCGTGGGATCGCGCGCTCCGGTCTCCGCATTATATCGGACCAGGAAAAAACACAGCGATTCAACGAGTTCCGGCGACGCTTATGTATAAAAGCGCGCTCCTTGAAACCGATCCCTGCTTTGGCGTTTGCAGCCACGCCGCATATGACCGGCTAATAAAGGGAGCTACAAATGGCAAATAAAACAGCGATCGTGACCGGTGGCTCGCAAGGTATCGGAGCAGGTCTCGTAAGCGCCCTTCTGGAACGCGGTTACAACGTGGCGGCGAATTCGCGAAATATCTCCAAGTCGGGTGCGTTCGAGGTATCGGACAACCTCGCCTTGGTTGACGGAAGCATCGCCGAAGCTGCAACGGCGGCCAAGATCGCCGAAGCCGCCAAGAGCAAATTCGGATCGATCGACGCACTCGTCAACAACGCTGGCATATTTTTCGCGAAGCACTTCACGGATTACACGGCCGAGGATCTGCGGTCTCTCATTTCCGTTAACATCGAAGGTTTTTTCTTCATCAGCCAGCTCGCGATCAAGCAGATGCTGGCCCAGAAGACCGGCGGAAGCATCGTCAATATAACGACAACGCTCGTGGATCACCCAATCGCCGGAGTAAACTGCGGCCACCCTCGGTGTTTTCAAGCACCTTGGGTGTCTTTCCCTCCATGACGGCAACACAGGAGTTCGTCGTACCAAGATCGATACCGATTGCCTTTGCCGCCATGGCTCAAGCCTCCTATTGCTTAACGGGAACGATGCAACACTGGGCGTCTATCTACGCTTGCCGAACTCCCGCCAGTCCGTTTCGTGGACGTTTATTCCGTAGTATTCCGCCGCCTTTTTGATGTTGACGAAGGCGAGGTCGCGTTCCTCATCGGAGACGCCTTCCACTTGATCGAAACGAGCCAGCGCGTCCCTGACATGGTTGGCATCTGTAAGCGGTTCTTTGCGCTGATTAGGGAAGGCGAACACGCTGTCCGGCAGGTCTGATTGCTTCGTCAGCCTACCGTGTTTCGTGCGCGACAGCCAGGTTGCTTTTGCGGACATTTCTTCGTGCCTTTTTCAGACCGCCGGCAGTCCGATAATACCGGCTTGCCTCTGACTGTTCCCAATAAGGGGGAGGAAGCGCAAACGCAGAATTGAAAGAGCAAGGCCAACGCCTGGTTTATTGCAGCATTTCGGCCTCGCAAAGCGTTGGATGAAGGGGGAAGGCGTCGCGAAGACTGCGCAGAGAGCGGGAAAAGGGCACGCCTTGGGTCGCGCTTGCCTCAGGGCAGGTCTTCGCCGATGCCGTCTACTGTCTTCCTATACTCATCAAGGGCCGCCATCAGGGCAAGCTTCGCGGCGGCAATCTCAGCTTTGTTGCCGCTTTTGACGGCATCAAGCATCCTCTCCTCGGCCTCTTTTAGCCCCGAAGAAACCGTGTTGAATCTTGGAAAATCTGGTTGGTCTTCAATTGCCATGCCGGTGTCTCCTTGCCTTAGATTTCCACAAAGCTGGAATTGCACTCACCCGGTGTTCAGGCTTGGCCGGATTTACCTACCATCACACTACGCTCCTTGAGGAGTTCTGCGAGCTGAGCATCTTGATCCGCGATCCGTTACGCGTTGCGGTCCTCATCCGCTGCACCTGAATAGGCTCTGGCCTGCTCCATGAGCTCGCGGACATTTTCCCGGATTAACGCGATGCGCAGGTCGAGTTCGCCCAAAGTTTCCTCGCCGTTCATCTGGGTCTTTCAGCATTTCCATGGCCCCTATGACACTTGAACACCCGGGCAGCCAATCAAGGCTTACGTCAAGTGCGTCAGCGATCTATAAGTCTCGATAAAGGGACCAAAAATGCGTGTACCTTGTTTCCCCATCTTGCTCTACCGGCACGACACCGCGCCCCGGAGCGGCGCAGCGCACGAGCGAGAGCGTGCTAGGGCGCCGGCCTCTGCCCCTCAATTAGTTAGCGGGAGTCTCTCTGTGGCCGCCGCCGATATCCCCCTCAATCTTAGGCCCGCGAATAGAAATGCACAGCAAGCCGCGAAGGAAGCTACAGATGAAAGGAAAAGACGCCAAAACATTGCAGGCCGCCCCGCTCGCGACGCCCACGGACCTGAAATCGAGTGCCGTCCGGGATCTCGCCGGCGCGCTCAACACCCTGCTTGCGGATATGTTTGCGCTGTATCTGAAAACGAAGAATTTCCACTGGCACATGTCGGGCCCGAACTTCCGCGACTACCATCTGTTGCTCGACGAGCAGGCCGGCCAGATCTTCGCGACTACCGACGGCATCGCCGAGCGCGTCCGCAAGATCGGCGGTACGACGGTGCGTTCTATCGGGCATATCCAACGCTTGCAACGCATTCTGGACAACGACGCGGATTTCGTGACGCCGTTGGATATGCTAGCCGAACTGCGCGACGACAACAAACAGCTCGCGGCAAACATGCGCGAGACGCATGACCTTTGCGGCGAGCACCGCGATGTTGCCACCGCAAGCTTTTTGGAGAACTGGATCGATGAGGCCGAGCGGCGGACCTGGTTCCTGTTCGAAGCCACCCGGCGGGCGATGGAGGAGTAGAGCCGCTGTAGCCTTCATCATCACGATTCGCTTTGGGCTACGGGCGACCATTTGGCAGGTCCGACGCGTTCAGCCCAAGCTTCTCGCAGACGTCACGAACCAAATCCGCATCGAGGCGATGATGCGAGCCGGTCAACGGCAGCTCAGCGACCCGGCCCTCGCGATGGATCGTAAGATGTCCGTGTCCCTCGCCGCGATGGTGGACCTGCGGGTCAAAGCGGCACCCGCGCTCCGAAAGCCATTGCCGGAATGTGTCGATCTCCATTGATAATCTCCAATTTCGTTCAGAGCGTTTGTGGTCCAAGCCGCCCCGGTTTATGCGAGGTGGTTGACGTCGAGCGCTTCGCCGCTTTCCCGTAATGTTCTCCTGGTTGGGTACGAACCATGCGATGAGGTTTCGCCATCAGCGGGCCGGCAATTCAAGCTCCCGTCTGGGCGGCGTGACGTCAATCTTCCAAAAGGGACCTACCGCGTGCGCCGCCGGCAGCGTGAACTAGAAACCAAGGATGCGCGCATCATTGCAGACTAAACGTAAACATTTGTCGCGAGAGCAAACTATGAACTCTTCTTTTGCGCGTGCGACACATGGGCTTTTGCAGCCTCGCCCGCATAATGCGCAGCATGCAGCATGTGGGCATGAGCGGTATGCGCGTGATGAGCGGCCGTCTCGTGGTGTCCGGTTGCGTAGTGCCCGGCAGCTTCCTTGTGATGCTTTGCGGCCTGTTCGTGATGCTCTGCGGCCTTCAGATGATGGCCATGTGCCGGATGGGCTTGAGCGGGTTCTTTAGCCATTTGTTTTCTCCCCGATAGTCTTCTGAGTAGATGACGTTTCTATCCTGCCCATAGGGCGGAAGCAATTTGTTAGTGCGGTCACTCTTTGCACAACCTTTACTAGTCGTCTTAAGTTTGTCTCAAGAACCCAAAGGTCATCGAGATCATGCTAAATCCGGACCGCGTCCGCGCCTGCTTCGAGTCCGGCTCCGGCCTCGCACAATGCCTTCGCAATCATCATCGCAAACCAGCAATTCCGGCCCGAGCGCACTCCTCATCGAGCTCGACGTGAGGTGCTCCAGCAACACCGCACGCACCCTCGATTTCACCGCCTTGTCCAAGGATTGGTAATCCACCCTGGATGCAGGCCGCGGGCGAGCCCTCTCCAACGGCCGTGGCGACTGCAGAGTAATCCGGACTGCTTACAACTTCGCCGTTCGGTAGGCCTGTCCTTGCCGAGACCACAGCCTTTCCGACGGCAAGTCGCCCCACTGTCTCGTAAGCTCCGTCCATTCTGCTAAGTGCGAGCAGCCGGCTCTCGACACCGGCGAGGGCGAAGTCATCGGCCAGCCCTGGCTTTCTGTGGACCTGCCGAACCTTTTGATATCCGACATCGCTCACGATTGGATCGAGAAGCTGGAGGGCCTGCTCATCGTGGGCGATATCGACCAATTGCCGCCCGTCGGGCCCGGCCAAGTGCTGGCCGATGTGATCGCCTCGCAGGCTGTGCCGGTGATCCGCCTGACCGAGATCTTCCGGCAAGCGGCAGCGAGCCGGATCGTCACCACGGCCCATCGTATCGACAAGGGCGAGCTGCCAGAGCTTTCCAAGCAGCCGGGCGAGAGCGATTTCTATTTCGTCGAGGCAAACGAGCCCGAGCAGGCGGTGCCTAAGATCTTGGAGCTCGTGCGCAACCGGATCCCAAGACGCTTTTGGTCCAGCCTCGGGGTTAAGCAAGCCCCGCGAAGGAAAGCTGGGGGCTTGGGACCAGAACAATTCGATGGAATAACCGCTTAGAGCCTGAAAGCCGCCCCGCTCTTCATGGAGCCTGACTCACACAGTGGTAGAGTCGATGTTGGCCGTGCGCCCCGAGGGCGCGAACCATCAGTGAGGGAGGGTCTCACCTAGATAATTGTCGATAGGTCTAGAAGCTGGCGAGCGGCCTGTCTGGGTAACTGGCGGAGCCGGAGCCTCGCGACAAAG
>JBKQOR010000284.1:0-4844 GCA_052145435.1 Rhodomicrobium sp.
TAGCCGAGATGGGCGTTGAGCTTGGCGAGAAGATCGGCGGCGGCCTCGGCGATATTGGTGCCGGGGCCGAAGATTGCGACCGCGCCCGCCTTTTGGAGCGCGGCGTAATCGTCCGGCGGGATGACGCCGCCCACCACGATCAGAATGTCCGGCCGGCCCTGCTGCGCCAGTTCGGCTTTCAGTTCCGGCACGAGCGTGAGATGGCCCGCGGCGAGCGAGGAAACGCCGATAATGTGCACGTCGTTCTCGACGGCCTGGCGCGCCACCTCGGCTGGTGTCGCGAACAGGGCGCCAATGTCCACGTCGAAGCCGAGATCGGCGAAAGCCGAGGCGATCACCTTCTGTCCGCGGTCGTGGCCGTCCTGGCCGACCTTGGCGACAAGGATGCGCGGGCGCCGGCCATCATTCTTCTCGAAGTCCTCGCACAGGGCGATGACGCGCCGCACCTTTTCGTCCATCTGCCCGATCTCCTGGCGGTAAACCCCCGAAATGGCGCGCGTCTCGGCGCGATGGCGGCCGTAGACCTTTTCGAGCGCGCCGGAAATCTCGCCGACGGTCGCCTTGGCGCGGGCGGCATTCACCGAAAGCTCCAGGAGGTTGCCGGTTCCGCTCGCAGCCGCATTGGTGAGCGCCGAAAGGGCGGCCTCCACCGCCGCCGGATTGCGCTCCGCCTTGAGCCGCTCCAGCTTCTCGATCTGGCGCGCTCGCACCGCCGAATTGTCGACCTTCAGCACCTCGACGGGCGCTTCGTCTTGCGCCTGATATTTGTTGACGCCCACGATCACTTGCTTGCCGCTATCGATCCGCGCCTGCGTGCGCGCGGCCGCTTCCTCGATGCGCAGCTTCGGCAAGCCCTGCCCGATGGCCTTCGCCATACCGCCCAGCTTCTCGACCTCCTGGATGTGCTCCCAAGCCTTTTTGGCCAGCTCGTAGGTCAGCCGCTCGACATAATAGCTGCCGCCCCACGGATCGATGACGCGCGTGGTGCCGGTTTCGTATTCGATGAAAAGCTGGGTGTTGCGCGCGATGCGGGCGGAAAAGTCCGTCGGCAGGGCCAGCGCCTCGTCGAGCGCGTTGGTATGGAGCGACTGCGTGCCGCCATGGGTTGCGGCGAAGGCCTCGACGCAAGTGCGCATGACGTTGTTGTAGACATCCTGCGCGGTGAGCGACCAGCCGCTCGTCTGGCAATGCGCTCGCAGGCTCATCGATTTTGGGCTTTTCGCGCCGAGGTCCATCATGAGCCGCGCCCAAAGCGCGCGCGCGGCCCGCATTTTGGCGACCTCCATGAAGTAGTTCATGCCGATGGCCCAGAAGAACGAGAGCCGCGGCGCAAACGCATCGATGTCGAGGCCCGCCGCCATGCCGGATCGCACATATTCCACGCCGTCGGCAAGTGTGTAAGCAAGTTCGAGGTCCGCCGTGGCACCAGCCTCTTGCATGTGATAGCCGGAGATCGAGATCGAGTTGAACTTCGGCATCTTCGCGCTTGTATAAGCGAAAATGTCGGAGACGATGCGCATGGAGGGCTGGGGCGGATAAATGTAGGTGTTCCGCACCATGAACTCTTTCAGGATGTCGTTCTGGATCGTTCCCGAAAGCTGCGCGGGCGCAACGCCCTGCTCCTCGCCCGCAACTATGAAAAGCGCGAGAACCGGGAGCACGGCACCGTTCATAGTCATGGATACGCTCATATCCGACAGCGGAATGCTATCGAACAGCGTGCGCATGTCGAAGATGGAGTCGATAGCCACGCCCGCCATGCCGACGTCGCCCCTAACGCGGGGGTGATCGCTATCGTAGCCGCGGTGCGTTGCAAGATCGAAGGCGACGGACAGGCCTTTCTGGCCTGCGGCGAGATTACGCCGGTAAAAGGCGTTCGAATCCTCAGCCGTGGAGAAGCCTGCATATTGCCGGACCGTCCAGGGCTGCTGGACGTACATGGTCGGGTAGGGGCCGCGCAGGAAGGGCGGCAGGCCTGGATAAGTATTCAAAAAGTCGAGGCCTTCGGCATCGCTTGGCCCGTAGGCCGGCTTCAGCGCGATCCCCTCGGGTGTTTCGAGGGGAAACCCGCTGGCCTCTGCGGCCAGCGATGGCATCTGCCACTCGACCTTCGAAAAATCCGGCACCTGAGATTGTGTCATCTAACGCCTTCCCTCATACGCCTTCCGCCGTGTTGCTAACAGCAACCGCAATCGCCGCCATGCGCGTGAGATTGAATGTGAACCTCGAAGCCTTCCTCGGCGGCCTCCTCCTCGGCCGCAGCCGAAAGCTCCTCCACGCGCAGCGCGCCTTGCGCCTCTTGCAGAAGAGCGAGCACGTTGCATCCCTCATGAATGAGCCGGTCGATCGCAACGGCATCCTGCGGCTCGATCGTCTTCAGGATGGATGCCGGGCCGGCAAGATACACAGCCACCGCTCCCGCTTTTTTCAACGCGGAAGCCGCGCCGGGCATGGATGCGTAAATGCTGTTGGAAGAGCACAGGCAAGCGACAGGGGCCGGGCTATGCTGGAATGCAGCGGCAAGCGCTTCTACATTTTCGAAAGCTTGCTCCGGCACGATCGTTTCGATGCCGCCCGCAGCGAAAAGGCTTTGCACCCAATTCGCACGCGCCCTGTAATCGCCGGGCTTTCCGAGCAGCGCGAGGAATATGGGTGGCCGGGACCCGATCATGCTCAGAGCGACGTCCGCGCGCTGGCGCAGCGTTTCGAAAGGCTGAGCGTCGCGGTCCGAGACGTTGAGCGGCGGCGCAACTTTGCTCGCGACTCTACGCGAGGCCATGCGCAGCTCGCGGAGAGAAGCACCCGCGCGCGCCGCAGCGATAAGAGCGGCGAAACGCTCGCCCTTGGCGGCCGGGGGAAGCGCAGGTAGTTTTGCTTCGAAGGGTTGGCCCGCTTCGCCATCTTGCATTACGGGCCGCGCCGGAGCTTCCGGGCTTTGCGCGAGATTGGGGAAAACCGAAACTCCTGTGATCTTATCCTGCCGGAAGGCCAGGGCGCGCCGGCGCTCGCTCGCTTTGCGGTGCAACTCATCGTCTAGGAAGCCGCATTCGATCGCGGCGGCAAGGCCGCCCTTGGCCTCAACCTCGCGGAACAGCGCCCAGGCCGCACTGGCAAGCCCGTTCGTAAGCGTCTCGACATAGGCGGAACCGGCAGCGGCATCGGCCACGGCCGGGAGATAGCTTTCATGCTGCAGAACGAGGCTGGTATTCCGGGCCAACCGCCGCGAGAACGCGTTTGCAGCGCCGCCTGCGGCATCGAAGGGCAGGACCTCGATTCCGGCCGCGCCGCCAAGTGCCGCGCCGAATGCAGCGGCGGTCCCGCGCAGCAAATTCACGTGGGCGTCGTATGCGGTCAGAATGCGCCGGGACATTTTCGCAAGCAGCAGCAAATCTGCCTTGGGCATCTCGCCGGCAGCCTCAAGCGCGCGGGCCCAAAGTAGGCGCAGGCTGCGGAATTTCGCGATGGTGAGGAAAATGTCCGCCGAAGCGGCAAGCTGGAAGCCGATGCAGCCCGCTGCATCCGCAAGTGGCATGCCCGCCTCCGACAGCGCGCGCCAATAGCTCACGCCCGCAGCAAGCGTGAAGGCAAGCTCCTGCACCGCGGAGCCGTCGGCTGCATCCCAAGCGTTGCCGCTGGCGAGGAAGGGAACGAACGCAGGAAAATGCTCCCGGATATAAAAAGCGGCATCGGCATAATCGGCGATGAGCGCGGTCTTCTCCGCAGGCCGCTCGCCGCTCACTGCGAACGCCGTGAGCGGATCGAAACCTGCAGAACACGCTCCGCCCGGCTTGTGACCGGCTGCAATCGCGGCGAGCACCAGGGCGGAATCCGCAGGCACCGATCCGGGCGCGACGAAGCAGGGGATGTCCGAGCCGATGAGATATTTCAGATCGTCCGCGGTCTGGGCGTCGAGGCCCGCGTCGAAATCGATTGCATGGGCACAATCGCCGCCCAAAAGATCGCCGGCGCGCTGTGCTTCATCATGGGTAAGAGGCTGCACGATATGCCAGCCACGCGAGCCGGAGAGCGGCGGCCTCTGCGGCGCCCGCGTATAGAGCGGCTCGGTCTTTAACCCCTCGTGAAGCCCGGTTCGCAACGCATCGAATGGCGCGCCTCCCAAAGCCTTGTCAACAAGGGCGAGCCATTCAGCCTCCGGCGCGGGAGGAAAGCCGGCAGCAAGAGAGAAGTTTTCCATGGGGCTTATGATAGTTGAAGCGGAGGGCGCGCGCCACTGTCCGGTGGATTTTGGAGGTGACTTTGAGGCTTACTCTTACCGTGGCCGCCGGAGGCGCGCCAGAGTTTTTGCTGTCCGTGCGGATTTCGGAAGTGGAGGAATGCTCTAAATCCGGCTCTGCCAAATGGCGGGATCGCGGCCGGCAAGCTCGGCGTTTAGCTGCTCCCATGTCACGGAAGAAGACCGTAGGCATTGACCATTCGATGTAGTAAGTCAATTTTGACGGGAAAGCCTCTGGAACTGTGTGCCGTTTCGGACCTTACCGATCCGCGTCATTATTTATGGAGGAAGAAATGGGTCTCCTGGACGGTCTTATCGGCGGCGCAGTCGGCGCTGAAATGGTCACGGTCGTCAACGGCTTCATCGAAAAGCAAGGCGGCGTTAAAGGTCTGGTCGAGCAATTCCAGCAAAAGGGCCTCGGCCCAACCATTCAATCGTGGGTGGGGAACGGTGAAAATCTGCCGATTTCGCCAGAGCAGATTCATCAGGCTTTGGGCTCCGATACGATTCAGCAGCTCGCCCAGAAGCTCGGTATACCGCCTGAAGAACTGGCGGCGAAACTGTCGCAGATCCTGCCGCAGGCGGTCGACAAGATGACACCGAACGGAAC
>JBKQOR010000285.1:0-14902 GCA_052145435.1 Rhodomicrobium sp.
TCGTTGGGCAGGCCAGGAATGTTTGCTCAGAACTTCAAGCGCATGCCGGTCGCGAAAGTGGTCATATTACTGTTCAGGTAACCGGACGAAAGACCGCCGGCAACCTCGGAGTAGCTGATGCCGCTATAGACATCGAAATGCTTGTTGAACTGGTAGTCAACGAGAAAGGAGCCTTGGTTGAGATCGCCGGCGCACATCGCACCGGCCGTAATTCCAAAGGCGTTTCCAACGCCCTTTTGCAGACTATTGCTGACGTTGCCTTGGGCGCAGTTATAAGGCCCGCTGCTCTTAGTTCCGCCCGCAGCGGCGCTTGGCGTGTAATAGTTTCCGTCCGCCGTGTAAGCATCTTGGCTCAAATGGTAGTAAGCTCCGGTAAAGCTCCAACCCGAGGGCAGCTCGTATCTCGCGCCCGCCCATGCGGTTTGCATGGTTTTGCCGCTACCGGGAGCATAAGGGTTGTTGTTGAGCATTGCATATTCATAACCGCCAATCGTCGTAGACCCGGCGGCAACCGGGTCCTGCGGATCTGTCAAGGCGGTGTGCACGTAGCCGACAAAGACGCTTAGTTTGGCGCCCGGCCCTTCGTCTTTGAGGCCGCCGCCGAATTCGTAGGTATATTTGCCCATGACCGACCAGCCCTCGCTGTCCGTGACGGTGCCCGCCAAGACATTTCCCGCGCAGCCCGTGCCGGGGCATGTGGCAGAAGGCCCGATTGACGACGAGGAGACGGCGCTGTTCTCTTTTGTGTACACGGCGTCGAGCGAAAAGCCGCGATAGCTGCCACCGGCGTTGAACCCATAGCCGCCACCGAACATCGCGGTATCCTGGCCGCCGTCCGAGTACATGGCCGCGGCGTGAACCGGCCCGTACTGATAGATATATTTCGCCGAATTATCCCAGCGCCCGGTCTCGGTATTGCCGAAGCCGGCAGCCGATCCTCCCGAATAGCCGATCAGCGAGAAGGCATAGGGCAGCCCCATCGGATCGTAACCGGAGATGGCGTCGAGCTCTAGCGATTGCTGACGGCCAGCCAGAAGCGTCCCGTAAGCCGGATGGCTCACCCCGGCATAGACCGGGCCGCTAAAGGCCTGACCGCAACGGCTGCCGTCGGAGTTGGCGCTTTGCGCCGTCAAAGGCTTACCGTTATTTGCGGCTAAACTTGCGCAGGCATCGGCTAGCTGGCCCGAAAGGGGGTCGAAGCCGGCTTCGAGCTTGCCCGCGGCCACCCAGCCGCCACCGAGGCTTTCTTCGATCTTCACGCCGATCTTGGATTGCTCAAGACCGCTCTCGGCGAGCGAGGAGATGGGCTTGCCGGCGTTCTTGGACCCGGATATGTTGTATTCGAGGCCGGGATAGAATGGCCCGCTGAGCGGAACACCGTGGGTCTGGTACGCGTAATCGAGGTCGAGGGCGCCATAAACGGTCACGCCGTGCCAAGTCAGACTATCGGGAATGGGGTTTTTGAGACTTAGGTCTCCCAGATCGGCTGCGTGCGCCAAAGCGGTCAAGCTCGCGAGTGCGAAGCCCGCGAGACCCAATTTGTAATGCATGCGCCCTCTCCGGTAGTGCGAAGCCACGCGAGACGAGCGCTTCAAGGAACAGAGTGCCACTTATAAGTGTGCCTGGTTGTAAATACGTTAAAGGAGCCCGGCGCTCGATTGGCTAGCTCTTTGTTTGCGGCGGCGGGCTAGTCCTTTCAGGCGCCGGTTTTACCTTCGCACCGTCGGCAATCCCCGCCGGAGGATTAACGATCAAGTCCTGACCCGGGCTGAGCCCCGTTGCGATCTGCACTTGGGCGCCGTCGTCTTGTCCGATCCCGACCTTCTGCAAATGGGCGGTCCCATCCGAATAGGTCGCCACCTGCATGCCGTTCTGATCGAAAATTAAAGCCGATGACGGGATCATTATAACGGTCGCGGGGCGCGGCACCAGGAAATGGACCGTCCCGTAGAGACCGGCCGTTAGAGTCCGGTCCGGATTGGCAATGTCGGCCTCCACAAGTAGCGTTCGCGTGGCAGGATCGAGCGAGTTCGCTGTGCGCGCGACTTTTCCGGTAAAGCTGCGGCCGGGAAGCTCGGGCACATCGAGGCTCGCCTCCATGCCCGGCTTCAGCAAAAGTGCGACGTCCTGCGGGACGTGCACGCGGACCCGCAAGACATTGTCGTGCGCAATGGCAAACATTGGGGTACCCGATGTCGCATCGGCCGCGACAAGGCTACCGATGTCGATGTTGCGTTGTGTGATGACCCCATCGAAGGGAGCGATCACGCGCTCGTAGGATTGCAACCTTTCAAGCCTTGCAATTTGAGCTTTCTGCGCTTGGATATTGGCCTTCGCGACATCCACGGCTGCATTTTGCGCGGCAAGATTGTACTTGTTTTGATCGCCGGTCTGCTTGGTTTCCCAACCCTGCTGAACCAAGGGGGTGAAGCGGTTATTGGTGACGTTGGCAAGCGCGCGGTTGGCTTCGGCTTGCTCCAGTGCCGCCTGCATTTGCACGAGTTGCGCGCGGGCTTGGGTGAGCTGATCGTCAACCTCGGGCGCAGATATCACAGCAAGCAGATCGCCAGTTTTGACCCGGCTGCCGATGTCGGCCATCCGCTGCGCAATATAGCCGCTTTGCCTCGCATACATCGTCGCGGCGTCGAAGGCTTGGGTGGTCGCCGGTAGATGGAACTCCCGCGGGGTGTCCACAACCTTGACCTTTTCTATGCGCAGCTCGGGGATGCGGTTCTGGCGGGCGTCGAGTTCGGACTGTGCGGCCTGATTACGCTCGCGGCGCGCATAGGCACCATAAGCAATGAACCCGCCTGCAGTTAGAAAGACAAGAACGGACGCGACCGCCACGACGCGCCTGCGGCGCTTTTCCAGTCCAGGGTCTTCTGCCTTTTTGCGGCCGCCTCCTTGAGATTTTCCAGGCTCATTGCCGGATACCGGACCGCGCGATGACGGCAGCGCCTGCGCTTCTGCCTCATACCCGGTCCGGTCGCTCACGCCGCCATCCGGATGGTACTCGATGCCCCGCTCCTCTTGTGTGGTCATGGGTACTGGCTTTCTGCCGTTTGCGCGGGGTTTGCCGGCGCCCGGCCTGTCCCGCCCTCGCCGCCTGCGCGAGCCTTTAGTTCGTGGATCACCGTATAAATATAGGGAACGATGAGAAGCGTTGTGACCGTGGCCACCGCGAGCCCGCCGATCACGGCCCGCGCCAGCACGGCGTTCTGCTCCTCGCCCGGGCCGCCGATGGCCATCGGAAGCATGCCTACGATCATCGCGCCAGCCGTCATGAGAACCGGTCGCAGCCGTGTCTTGCCGGCCTCCACGGCCGCTTGTGCGGGGGGCATATTCTCAAGAACGCGCTCGCGGGCGAAGGTCACAAGCAGGATCGAATTCGCCGAGGCGACACCAATCGCCATAATGGCGCCCATCAGAGAGGGGACGCTCAGGGTGGTTCCGGTGATGAACAGCATGATGATGATGCCGCAGCCCGCGCCGGGGAGGCCGAGGACGACGGCCGCCGGATCGATGAAATCCTGGAAATTTACCACCATCAGGAGATAGACGAACACCGCCGCGAACATGAGCCCGATGCTGAAGCGGTAAAAGGCCGACTGCATGCTATCGGCTTGGCCGAGCAACGATAGTGTGTTGCCGGGCTGAAGCTTGCCTTGAAACTCGCCCAAGATCTTGCCGATGCTGCTGGCCACGCTGCCCAGGTCGCGGTCCGCCACGCTCGCATAGATATCGTAAACGGGCGCGACGTTATTGTGGCTGATAACCGATTGAATATATTGCCGCTTCATGCTTGCGACATTGCCGAGCGTGTTCGGTATCGGGGACGATGCATCTCCGGACGCGCCCGTGATCGAGGTGTTCTGCACGTCGTTGACGGTCGAAACTTTCCACTCCGGCGTCTGCACCGCGAGGTAATAAGGAATGCCTTGCTTGGGATCGATCCAGAAGTTCGGATAGACCTGCTCGGACGAACTGAGGCTTATTGTTAGGTCGTTGACGATTTGCTGGGCTTGCAGATTGAGGTTCTGCGCCCGCGTGCGATCGATCGTGAAAAACAAATTGGGCGCGTCAAGCTCCTGCTGTATATGAACGTCGACGGCACCCGGAATCTGGGCGACGCGCTTCCGGATTTCCTTCACAATCTCAACGTTCTTGGGATCGCGGCCTTGAAGCTGAACATCGATTTGCGTCGGAACGCCGAAATTCAAAATTTGCGTCACCATGTCGGCCGGCTGAAAATAGAACAGCAAATCGGGAAATGCTTCCGGAAGCTCTTGCCGTAGTTTCCTGACGTAGTCCTGCGTAGGGCGATGGCCCGGCTTCAGCGCGACCTGGATGATGCCGTCGTTCACGCCGATGACCGTATTGTCGGTAAAGGCAAGGTTATAGAGCCGCTGCGGTATGCCGATATTGTCCAGAATAAGGTCGCGGTCGGAGGCCGGAATAATATCCCGGATGCGATCCTCGACGCGCTGGAAGTATTTTTCGGTGTCCTCGATGCGTGTGCGGGCCGGAGCGCGTACATGGAGCTGAATGAGCCCGGCATCGACAGCCGGGAAGAAATCGCGCCCGACATGGAACGCTAAGATGCCGGTGATACCAAACACTGCGACGCCGAGCAGAGGCACGATGAAGCGGTGAGCGATCAGCCCATTCAGCACCCAAACGTAGAAATTGCGGAAACGTTCGAAGTTGGCGTTGAAGCCCTCCGTGAAGCGGCCGAATAGCCCTCCTGGCCCCACATGACCGTGGTCCGTATATTCGGCGCGAAGCAAAACGCGGTTGATGATGGGGACCAGCGTCCGCGATATCGTATAGGACGCGAGCATCGCGAAAACCACCGCGAACCCTTGCGGGGCGAAGAGGTATCGCGGCGCCCCTTGCAGGAACACGACCGAAACGAAAACGCAGGAGATGGCGAGCGTGGAAACGAGCGTGGGAAGTGCTATGCCTGCCGCGCCTTGCTCAATGCCCTTGCCGAACTCTTCCCCCTCATCGAGAAGCCTGTGCGTGTTCTCGATCGTAACCGTAGAATCGTCCACGAGAATTCCAACTGCAAGGGCAAGCCCTCCGAGCGTCATGGTGTTGATAGTCTCGCCCAGCGCGCTCAGAACCGCTATCGAGGTCAGGATCGAAAGCGGGATCGAGATCAGCACGATCAAAGTCGAGCGCCAGCTGCCGAGGAAGACTAAGATCATAAGAGCGGTGAGCCCCGCCGCGATGGCGCCCTCGCGTAGCACGCCTTCTATGGAGTTCGTCACGAAAACGGATTGATCGAACAGCTCCTTGATCTCCATGCCCGGAGGTGCTGCGGCGCGGATCGTGGGCAGCGCCGCCTTGACGCCGTTCACGACATCGACCGTCGAAGCGTCCCCGTTCTTGATGATTGTGAGCAGCACGCCCCGCTTCCCGTCAGTGCGCACGATATTCTGCTGGACCGCCCAAGCGTCGCGGACATGGCCGACATCGCGCAAATACACCCAGGCGCCGTTTACCTGCCGGATCGGGATGTTATTCAGCTGCTCGACCGTTGAGGGCTGCGAATTCACGCTCACGATGTACTGGCGGCTGCCGATTTTCGCGTCCCCCGCAGGCACAGTGAGGTTTTGCGCATTCACCGCGTTTGTGACGTCGGTTGGTGTCAGCCCCTGGGCGAGCAAAGCGGCTGGGTCGATATCCACCATGATCTGGCGGTATTTGCCGCCATAGGGCGTCGGCAAAGTAAGGCCTGGTATGGGCGCCAAAGCTTGCCGCACGCGGTAGAGCGCATAATCGTAAAGCTGCTGCTCGTTGAGCGTGTCCGAGGTTAGGCTTAGCTGCAAGACCGGGACACTCGACGCGTTGTACTGGATGATGATCGGAGGCTGGATGCCCGTGGGCATCAAAGCCCGGATTGAGTTCGAAGCCGAAACGATTTGGGAGATCGCGAGCTCGATATTCACGTTGGGCTGGAAATAGATGCGCTCGGAGACGATGCCCTCCAGCGTCTGCGACTCGATATTTTTGATACCGCTTACACTGGAGCTGATCGAATATTCGCTGTAGGTCGCAACCCGGACCTCCATTTCCTTCGGGCTAAGCCCGGTGTACTGCCAGATGACCGTAACCACAGGAATATTGATTTGCGGAAAGATATCCTCGGGAGTTGCTAGGATGGCGGTGACGCCAAGGAACACGATCAGGATCGCGAGCACATAAAAGGTGCGAGGAAAGCGAAGCGCGAACCTAACGATACCCATGAATTTTCTCGTCCTCCATCGGATTCTGCAACCATCGGACGCTAATTTGGTTCATGCTCCGGACAGGTTTTTCCAATAGGGCTCACGCAGTCGTGATGGCACGGGCGGTCGCCTTGCGCTCGCTTTGCGGGCTTGACAGCGGCCCGGCGCATCCGCCACACCATGCGCAACAGTTTCTCACGCGCGAGCGCACATCATGAAAATCAATGGCAACGAAATCCGGCCCGGCAATGTGATCGAGCACAACAATAGCCTCTGGATCGCGGTCAAAACCCAGGCTGTGAAGCCGGGCAAAGGCCCCGCTTATAATCAGGTCGAGTTGAAGAACCTCATCAACGGCTCGAAGCTCAACGAGCGCTTCCGCTCTTCCGAGACGGTGGAAAGAGTGCGGTTGGAGCAGAAGGATTTTCAATTCCTCTTTAAGCAAGGCGACATGCTCGTGTTCATGGATACGGATTCCTACGAGCAAATGGAGCTGCCAGAAGAGTTCGTTGGCGAGCGTTCCGCGTTTCTTCAGGATGGCATGATGGTGATGGTGGAAATGCATGAGGGCCGCCCCATCGGCATCAATCTGCCCGACCAGGTTACGCTCGCTGTGGCCGAAGCCGATCCGGTGGTGAAAGGCCAGACCGCGGCTTCGTCCTACAAGCCTGCGATCCTCGAAAACGGCGTCAGAATCATGGTGCCGCCCTTCGTGGCCGCCGGCGAAAAGGTCATCGTCGATACGAACGAGATCACTTATATACGCCGCGCAGAGTAGGGCATGAAGTCCCCCCTCACCCCAACCCTCTCCCCTTGGGGAGAGGGAGCCTCAGGCGTCCTCTCTCCCCTTGGCAGAGGGCGCAGCCTTTTCTCCCTCTCCCCTTGGGGAGAGGGCGGGATGAGGGGGTCCGACGCCGCTTCGGCCATAATCCCATGGAGTAAGCAGCCATGCCCGCTTCCGCGCTGATGACCATCATGGTGAATGCCGCCCGCAAGGCCGGCCGCAGCTTGGCGCGCGATTTCGGCGAGGTCGAGCATCTCCAGGTCAGCGTGAAGGGGCCGGCGAATTTCGTCTCCGCGGCCGATCACCGGGCCGAGACCATCATTTACGACGAGTTGAGCCGCGCGCGTCACGGATATAGCTTTCTCATGGAGGAGCGCGGGCTCATCGAAGGCCCGGACAAGACGCATACCTGGATTATCGACCCGCTCGACGGCACAACGAACTTCCTGCACGGTATTCCGCTGTTTGCGATCTCGATCGCGCTTGAGCGCGAAGGCGAGCTTGTCGCAGGGTTGATCTACAATCCGGCGAGCGGCGATATCTACACAGCCGAACGCGGCAAGGGCGCCTTTTTGAACGACAACCGCCGTTTGCGCGTCGCCGGCCGGCCCGACCTCGACAACGCGGTCATCGTCACCGGCATCCCGCACCGGGGGAAGCCAGGGCACGAGCAGCATTTGCGGGAGCTTTCCGCCGTCATGCGCGATGCGGCGGGTCTGCGCCGCACGGGCTCGGCCTGCATGGATCTGGCCTGGGTCGCACAGGGGCGCTTCGACGGCTATTGGGAGCGCAATCTTCAGCCTTGGGACCTGGCGGCCGGCATCGTGATCGTGCGCGAGGCGGGCGGCATCGTCTCCGATCCCGATTGCCGCCAGAATATGCTCAAGACCGGCGCCATCGTCTGCGGCAATGGGGCGCTACATGCGGCGCTGCTCAAGCGCATCGCCGCCGCCGGTTGAAGCCAAACTTAACAGCGGCGATCGCCTTTGGGCCGTGAGGAGAAAGTCTCGCAGCCCGCCATGCGGGCGATGCGTTCTGGCCGCTCCTGCGGCATTTTGGCTGATCTTGACGCAACGCTAGGCGGCAAGCACCGCTCTTTGTTAGAGTAACTAACTTGTCCATTGAGTTATGCGCGGAGTAAATGCTTGAAGCGGTCTCTTACCTTGATAGGAATTGGCGCGGCGATCCTTGGTTTAGGAGGTGAGGCTACGGCCCGTTGCCTGGAGGCCGGCAAGCCGGAAAGCGTCCAAGGAGTCTTGCAAGAGCGTACATTCCAAAATGCAGGCGGCGAGGATGAGCGGGCCTACATCCTGGATTTGCCGGCTCCGGCTTGCCTGGTTGGTGCAGAGGAGGAAGACAACAAGGCGGGCGTGCTTACGATCCATCTCTTCTCCACCGGCGCCTCGATAAAGTCACGCCTCCAGCATCTCGCCGGCAGCGCGGTGGATGCTCGTGGCAACCCATTCGGCGCGTTAACCATGCACCATCACGCACCTATCGTCATGGACGTTCAGAGCATCGTTGCGGCCACCCCGGCGACGAAGGCATCGGCCGATGCGGCGGAGTTCATCGGCCCCTCCGGGAACCCGAAACCTGCCTACACGAAGGAGAGGAATCCAACAGCGCAACAGTTGATTGAGACATGGCGCGCCTCCAACGAGTTTATGCCTGGCAAGAGGGTTAGCTCGGAGCGTTTCAAAGTCGCCGATAGGCGTGTCGTCTGGGGGAAGTTTGGCAGGGCCTTCTTGCAGTTTCAAATCCTGTCGCCAGAGGGCGATGCACGCGCTTTTGCCATGTCGCGGTGCCCTGGGCGGACCGAGCCGGTCGTGATTCAGGTTTTCTATCTGTTCAGCAACGATCTTTCCGCGTGGGTGCCCATGAGTACGAGGGGGGATGCTTCCGAAGACCTTTGCACGCATGGAAATCTCTGGAACGCGGAACAGATTGAATATTTGATCAACCCGCCGCCGCTTCCCATTCCGCCCAAGGTTTCGCCAAGTGAGGTGGTTACGCCGCAACCTGGATCGCCAGAGCGCGCCGCAATTATGGATGCGTTGCGCCCGCGCTATGAAGAGCTGTTCGGAAAGCCGGTCGTATTCAAGGTTGAGACGCTGCGCACCGCTGCTGGATTTGCCTTCCTAACCGTGCACCCGCAGCGTCCGGACGGCTCACCGATAGAGAAACGGATTTGGGATAAGGCCCTCGGCGAGCCTTGCTTCCAGGATCCCGCCGGTGCCGTGCATGAGTATTGGACGCAGCTGCGGGACGGGGTCTGGACCGTTGGCCTCAAAAACAATATGTGCTCAGATGACTCGATTGCGAGTGAGGGCGATCTTATCGGGGCGCCGCCGCAGCTCGTTGGCAAGCCGGAGTGGCCCGAGCGGGAGTTTTTTCCTGAGCCGGAGTGATTGCAATCCGGTTGAACGTGCAAATCGCGGTGAAGGGCGCTTGAGCGGTGCGCAGAGCAACAGGCATCGCCAGACAGCCGATGCCGCCGTTTCGCAAAGGAGCATTTCGCCAAACTGGCCCGGCATCGAAGCCGCGGCTGCGCTTCTGTCTTGGCGGCAACACAAGCTTACCGATTTGCAAGGAACTTGTGATTTCCCGCGGCGGCTAAATGTTGTATGGAGACGCTCGAACAACGAGTGTCACGACCGAGACGCACGCGAGATCCCTTTGCCATGAGCAAACCGCCCTACTACAAAACTTTGTCAGGTCCGCAGACCTTCGTCTGGCGGATGTTTCTATTCCTGGTTTTGACGGGGCTGATCGCAGCCATAATCAACAAGCAGATTATGGCTAACTTCGACAATAACAGACCGCTGAACACGCTCATCATCGGCGTTTTGATTTTCGGCATCCTCTATGCCTTTCAGCAGGTGTTGCGCCTCTATCCGGAAGTGCGCTGGGTCAACAATTTCCGCGTCTCGGACCCAGGGCTAGCCATGGACCATGTGCCGGTGATGCTGGCACCCATGGCGAATGTGCTGCGGCGGCGCCAGGGGCAAGCCGCCATTTCGACGACGGCGATGCGCTCCCTCCTCGACTCGATTGGCTCGCGCCTCGACGAAGCCCGCGAGACGACGCGCTATCTCGTGGGCCTCCTCATCTTCCTCGGCCTTCTCGGCACGTTCTGGGGCCTTCTCCTCACGACAGGTTCGGTGGGCGAAACGATTTCCGCCTTGAATACGGAAGGCAAGGAATCCGCGCAGATCTTTCAGGAGCTCAAAACCGGCCTTGAAGCGCCTCTGCGCGGCATGGGAACCGCTTTCTCGGCCTCGCTCTTCGGCTTGGCCGGTTCCTTGATCCTCGGATTTCTCGACCTGCAGGCCGGACAAGCTCAAGCACGCTTCTACAACGAGCTTGAGGAATGGCTCTCGACCATCACCGAGCTTCGCGCGGACGGCGCGGGCGATGCGCCCGGATCTCAGACGCAGCTCCGTTTTGCGCTCCTCGACATGCAGCGCAGCATTTCCGACCTCGCCGAAAAGATCGAGCAGGGTGTCATTCGCGGCGGAACGCAAAACGGCGACGGCCTCTTACGGCTCACCGACGGGATCGATAAGCTCGTCGTGCAGATGCGGGCCGAGCAAAAAGTCCTTCGCGAATGGGTCGACGAGCAAGCCCACAATCAGGCCGAGCTGGCAGCGGTGCTTAAAGAGCAGAACCGGCTTGCGAGCGCGCTTCGCGAGATCGCGGCGCGCGCACCCCGGCGCGATTCCGCCGACCGCTGACCCTTGCGGGAGAAATAGCCATGGCCTTATCGAGATCGCGCCGCCGCCCCCAACAGATCGACTATTGGCCGGGCTTCGTCGATGCCCTATCGACGTTGCTTCTCGTCGTGACCTTCCTGATGGTCCTGTTCATGGTCGCGCAATATTTCGTCGCGCAGGAAGCCTCGGGCAAAGACACGGTGCTGGCGCGGCTGCAAAAGCAAATCGCGCAAATGGCCGATCTGCTTTCGCTGGAACGCTCGCAGAAAAAATCCGCTCAGGACGAAGCCTCCTCACTGCGCGCAACGCTTTCCGCGACGGAGTCCGAGAAAAAACGCCTTGCGGGGCTTTTGAGTGCGGAAGGCTCCCAAGGCGCCACGGCCGAAGCGCGCGCCGGCGCCGTGACCAAACAGCTCGACGAGCAGCGGGGACTGACGGCGCAAGCGCTAGCTCAAATCGAGCTCCTCAATCAGCAAATCCTCGCTTTGCGAAAGCAGATCACCGCGCTCGAAAACTCGCTTGGAGACGCCGATAAACGCGATAAGTCGTCCCAGACCCAGATCGCCGATCTCGGGCAGCGGCTGAACGTCGCGCTTGCGAAGCGCGTTCAGGAGCTGTCGCAATACCGCTCGACCTTCTTCGGGGAGTTGAAAAAATCGCTCGGAGACCGGGACGACATTCAGGTGGTGGGCGACCGCTTCGTGTTTCAATCGGAAATCTTTTTCGACAGCGGCTCCGCCGATTTGACGCCCGCGGGGTACTTGGAGCTCGACAAGCTCGCCACCGCTCTTCATGAGCTTGAGGGCCGGATTCCCAAGGATCTGAATTGGGTGCTGCGGATCGACGGTCACACCGACATCCGGCCGATCTCGACCCCCATGTTCAGATCGAACTGGGAGCTGTCGTCCTCGCGCGCCATCTCGGTCGTGAAATACCTTATCGCCAAGGGTGTCCCGCCGCACCGCCTGGTCGCGGCCGGGTTCGGCGAGTTCCAGCCGCTGGCGCCCGGTTCCACGGAAGCCGATCTGCGGCGCAACCGCCGCATCGAGTTGAAACTCACCGAAAAATAGCCGGGAAGACGCGGCAAGACGCGGCTTCCGCCGCGGCTAATGATAGCCACCGCCTTCGGTGACCTTTCCGCGGAAGGTCCAATAGACGAAGGCGGTGTAAACGAGCACCAGCGGCAGGAACAGGAGCACGCCGATTAGGCTGAAAATCTGCGACTCGGGCACGGCGGCCGCGTCCCAAATGGTCACACCGGGCGGGACGAGATAGGGGAAGGTGGAAATGCCTAGCCCTAAGAAGCACAGCAGAAACAGTGTCATCGACGACAGGAAGGTCTGCAGGCCCGAGCCCTTCCGGATGCCCGCCCAGGCGATCATCGCGACGGCAGCGGTTGCAAACGGCACGGGCCACAAATAGAGCAGCCTATCCCCGCCGAACCAGCGCGCTTCGATACGCGCCGAAGCGAGCGGCGTCCAGACGCTGACCGCCGCGATGAAGAAGAGCGTGATGAGAAGCGCCGCTTCGGCTTGCCGGCGCGCGCGGGAAGCCACCTCGCCCTCCGTCTTCATCATCAGCCAGCCGGCACCAAGCAGCGCGTAGCCCGCGGCAAGGCCGAGCCCGCACAGGATCGAAAACGGTGTCAGCCATTCGAAGCTGCCGCCCGCAAATTGCTTATCCGCAACCTCGATGCCCTGCAAATATCCGCCGAGCACAAGACCCTGGCAGAAGGCCGCCACCGCCGATCCAAAGGCAAAGGCGCGGTCCCACCAATGGTTATACGGCTTCGAAACGAAGCGGAACTCGAAGGCAACGCCGCGGAACACGAGCGCAAGCAGCATCACGATAAGAGGCAGGTAAAGCGCGGGCATGATGATTCCGTAGGCGAGGGGAAACGCGACGAGCAGCCCCGCGCCGCCGAGCACCAGCCAGGTCTCGTTGCCGTCCCAATAGGGCGCGATGGAGTTCATCATCTGGTCGCGTTCGGCTTCGCTCGCGCCTGAGAGGAACAGGATGCCGATGCCGAGATCGAACCCGTCGAGCAGCACATACATGACGACGCCAACGCCGAGGATGCCTGCCCAAACCACGGGAAGCCAATAAGCGATCGGTTGCATGGCTAGCTCCCTTCATCCGCGAAGGCCGCCTGTTCGGTGCCTGTACCGGTCGCCGCCGATATGGGCCGGTGCGGAACGTGCGCGCGGTCCGGGCCTGCGGCGGCCTGAAGATCGGGTCCCCTGCGTATCAAGAGGTTCATGTAGTAAATGCCCGCCGAATAAACCGCGAAGTAGACGATCACGAACAGGATCAGGCTCGCGCCCACAGCCCCTGCCGCAACCGGCGAGGCCGCATCCGCTGTCCGGATGAGGCCGGTGGCGGCCCAGGGCTGCCGGCCCACCTCGGTTGTGGTCCAGCCGGCGATGACAGCGATGAATCCGAGCGGCCACGACAGCGCCGCGGTCCGCAAGAACAGCCTGTTCTCGAACAGCTGCCCCCGCAGCCAGAGAACGCCGCCGTAAAAGCCCAGCAAGATCAGGAAAAACCCAATCCCAACCATCAGCCGGAAGCTGACGAAGAGTTGCCAAACCGGCGGCCGGTCCGCGCGCGCGAAATCGTTGAGTCCTTTGAACAGGCCGTCCCAATCGTGCGTAACGATCAAGCTGCCCAGATGCGGGATGCCAATCTCATAATCGTTGCGGGCTTTCGCTTCGTCCGGAATGCCTAAAAGCACGAGCGTTCCCGGCTTCGTTCCATCCCAGTGAGCCTCAATGGCCGCAAGTTTTGCGGGCTGATACTTCGCGGTGGTCAGCCCATGAAAGTCGCCGACGAGAAGCTGCAGCGGCGCGAGCACGAGCGCCAGCCCGAGCCCCATCCGGACCATGATTCGCGCCTCCTCGCGATACCGGCCCACGAGCCAATAGCGGGCGCCAACCGCGAGTACGACGACCGAGGTGGTGAGATAGGCCGCGATCACCATATGTGCGAAGCGGTAAGGGAAGGTCGGGCTGAAAATAACCTGCAGCCAATCCGAGGGATAGACAACGCCGTCGCGTAGCTCGTAGCCGGCGGGGTATTGCATCCAGCTATTGGCGGAGAGTATCCAAAAGGCCGACAACAGCGTGCCGCAGGCCACCATCAGGCTCGCAAAGAAATGCAGCCACTTCGGAACCAGGTTCCACCCGAACAGCATCACGCCCAGAAAACTTGCTTCGAGGAAGAACGCGGTCAGGACCTCGTAACCGAGTAGCGGTCCGAGCACGTTGCCGCCGGCGATCGAGAATTTGCTCCAATTCGTGCCGAACTGATAGGACATGGGCACGCCAGACACGACGCCCATGGCGAAAGAGAGCGCGAAAATCTTCGTCCAGTAGCGCGCAATCCGGTGGTAGCGCTCGTCGTCGCCGAAGAACCAGACGGCCTCGAGCGTCGCCACGTAAGACGCGAGCCCGATGGTGAAAGCGGGAAACACGATGTGAAAACCGGCCGTGAACGCGAACTGTAGCCGCGCCAAGAAGGTGGCATCCAAGCCTAGAAACACTGCGGATACTCCGGCGGTGGACTCTCGGGCTGCGAAATGCTCGCGCGCGGATAAACGTTCCGCCCAAAGCTTCCGGGGCCGGAGAAGCCCGAGGCTGCGGCCGCGTTGCGCTCCGGCCCCGTCAGGAGCTGCTACCATTGAGACCGGGCCGGGCAAAGCGAGGGACGCGCGACTTATCGGCTTGCGGGCTCGTCCAAGACACGTTCCGTTGATCTAAGTCAATGACTTTGGCTCCGCTTGGGTTTTGAATTTCAATAAAATGCGCTCGCGCAAAAAAGTCTCAGGGAACGCCGGAACGCCGAAGGAGGCGCAGTATGCTGAGGCCGGCCGAGGGCCCACATTTCTGCCCGAACCTCAAGAGTTTCCAGCCCTGCAAGCGTTCGAACCGCGCTTGCTGAGGGGCAAACGGGTCCAATCGGGCAATGCGAACGGAGATACCGAGGGTCTCCTTTTTGCCCGGTCGAGGGAACGGTAGCGGGTCCAAAATCGGGCTCGCTACCGGCGAAAGCCCGCTTGAAGGCCCCGCGCGCGCATGCTATGAAAACGCCCTTGGCCGGACACGTAGCTCAGCGGTAGAGCACTACGTTGACATCGTAGGGGTCACAGGTTCAATCCCTGTCGTGTCCACCAT
>JBKQOR010000286.1:0-17150 GCA_052145435.1 Rhodomicrobium sp.
GGATGACAACTCCGGTGCATATTTATCGCGGCGAGCTGCCGCCGAAGCGGTTCAATATGGCTCGCTATTGCCTGAACGCGGGGCATGCGCAGCCGGAGAAGCCTGCGCTTTTGGCGGTTCACGATCCGGCCGGAAAGGATATCGAGACTTGGACATACAGCGCGTTGCAGCGGGCGATTTTGAGAACCGCTTACGCGCTCCGGGTCACCTACAAGCTCCAGCCGGGCAGCCGCGCCGCCATCCGCCTGACGAACCGCACGCCCTACGCGCTCGCTTTTTTCGGCGCGATTGCCGGCGGGCTCGTTCCCATCCCCATATCGCCGGATCTGACCGCGCGCGAGCTGAGCTTCCTCCTCTCCGACAGCGAAGCCGCCGCCATCGTGCTCGACGAGACCTTGCCGCACGGCGCGTTCGATCCGGGCCTTGCGATCGTAACCGAAGCGGCAATCGCCCGCGCCGCCGAAGCCGGGCCAGCTTCGGGCTATGCCGATACCGTGGCGGACGATCCCGCCTTCCTGATCTACACCTCCGGCACGACGGCTGAGCCGAAGGGCGTTCTGCACGCGCACCGCAGCGCTTGGGGCCGCCGCCCGATGTACCAGGGCTGGTACGGCATCGCGCCCGCGGACCGGCTCATGCACGCGGGAAGCTTCAACTGGACCTACACTTTGGGCACCGGCCTCTGCGACCCTTGGGCGAACGGCGCGACCGCCATCGTCTACACCGGCGAGAAGGACCCGGCGCTTTGGCCGCGGCTGATGCGCGAACACGGCGTCACCCTGTTCGCGGCGGTGCCGGGCGTGTACCGGCAAATGCTGAAATATAGCGATCTGGCGCCGGGCGCCCTTCCCTTGCTGCGCCATGGGCTGAGCGCCGGCGAGACGCTCACGGCCGCGGTCGCCGCCGAGTGGCGCGAGCGGACGGGCACCATCCTCTACGAGGCGCTCGGCCAAAGCGAACTTTCCACCTATATTTCGAGCAGCCCAAGCACGCCGCCCAAGCCCGGCAAGATAGGCCGGCCGCAACCTGGGCGCTGTGTAGCCATTCTGGAGGAGAAGGGCGGCACGGAGCCGCTGCCGCCGGGCGCCGAAGGCCTCATCGCCGCCCACCGCAGCGATCCTGGCCTCATGCTCGGCTATTGGAAACGCGCCGATGAGGAGCGCGAGGTGCTACGCGGCGATTGGTTCATCGGCGGGGACGCCGGCACAATGGACGAGGAGGGCTACATCGCCCATCTCGGCCGCCATAACGACCTGATGAACGCGGGCGGCTTCCGGGTCTCGCCGGCCGAGGTCGAGCACGAGCTGGCGAAGCATCCCGCCGTGGCCGAGGTTGCGGTCGCCGAGCTTGCCGCCGGCGAGGGCGTCTCCATCGTCGCGGCGTTCGTGGTGACGCATGGCGAAGAGGAAGGCGGGCTTGGCGAAAGCCTCGCCGCCTTCGCCGGCACCGTCCTTGCCGCCTATAAATGCCCGAAGGAGTATGTCTTCGTGCGCGCCCTGCCGAAAACGCCGAACGGCAAGATCAAGCGCGGCGATCTGAAGCGCACCATGCGCGCCGCTTAGTTGGAGGGGTCAGGCCTTCACGAGGCCGGCATGATCCCCGATGCGCTCCACGCGCCCGCGAATACCGCGCATGTCCTTTTCCATCACATTCTGCGTCAGCCCGGCACGCAGCGGCGCACGTTCCAGCCGAGATGATATCCTCTCGGGCAGCCGGATGTTGGGCCGTAATTCGAGACGCAACGTCCCCAATTGTTGCGATGATATCCGTGGCCGCAATTGTCCCAGGCCTGGGCACTGGAGCAAAGCAGCCCGATCGCCAATGTGGAAGCGGAAAGTAATCCGAGCAGTTTCGGCATGACGGGCGCTCCTTCTATCGATATGACGCTCGACGCGTCCTCTCTTTTGTCGTGGAATGCGCGCGCGGGTTCAACAGCGCATGCCGCTCGATTGCCGCCGCAAATTAAGCACTTCACGCGCTCTTCCCTTCCCTTTGCCATTTTTCGATCTTAGATCGCGGGTAAGAGCCCTCACACGCGATAAGGGCGGCTCGCATCGCGATCCCGCATAGGCTGTGCCAATGATCTTTTCCTTCCAGGACATTGCAGACGAAATTTCAGAGCTTCTCGCCGGGCCGGGCGAAAAAGCCATCGCGATCCGGGCGGTCAACGGCGCCGGGTTTCAGGAGAATGCCGAAGGTTTCGTCTCGCCCGGGCAGGCGGCTTGGCTCGCGGCGACCGGCTGGACCGCAAAGCCCGGCAGCCATGCGCTTTTGCCCGGCGCCGGCGGCGTCGATGGCGTGATCCTTTCGATCGAGGGCAATGAGCCAACGCCCGCCACGGCCTTGCAGCTCGGTGCGCTCCCTCCGGTTCTTCCGGAAGGCACTTACGCGCTCGACGATTTTCCCGGCTCGCCGGACGACGCAGGTCTAGCTTGGCTGATGGGCGCCTACACGTTCCGGCGCTATCTGACCACGGAGCCCAACAAGCTCCGCAAGCTCGTTCTGCCGCAAGGCGCGAACCGTGCCGCCATCGTGGCGAAGGCGCAAGCCATTTGGTTCGCGCGCGAACTCATCAATCTGCCGGCTAACGATCTCGGGCCCGCCGATCTCGCCGATGCCCTTCGCGATCTGGGACGTGCCCATGGAGCCGAAGTCAGCGTCATTGCGGGCGAGGCGCTTCTCAGCCGGAACTTTCCGCTCATTCATGCCGTGGGCCGGGCGAGCGGCCGCGAGCCTTGCCTGGCCGATCTCGTCTGGGGCGATGAGAACCACCCCAAGATAACGCTTGTCGGCAAGGGCATTTGCTTCGATACGGGCGGCCTCGACATCAAGCCGCCGCAAGCCATGGCGCTCATGAAAAAGGACATGGCCGGCGCGGCGAGCGTAATGGCGCTCGGCGCCATGATCATGGCGGCGGAGCTGCCGGTGCGCCTGCGCATTATCATTCCGGCAGCCGACAACAACATTTCCGCAAATGCCTTCCGGCCGGGCGATATCATCGAAAGCCGGGCGGGGATCACTGTCGAAATCGCCAATACCGATGCCGAGGGCCGCCTTGTGCTGGCCGATGCGCTGGCTCTGGCGGACGAAGAATCGCCCGATCTCCTCATCGACCTGGCGACCTTGACGGGCGCGGCCCGCGCCGCGCTCGGGCCAGACCTTCCGGCCCTCTATACCGAGGACGAGAGCCTCGCGTCCGCTCTCTACGCCGCAGGCCTGCATGTCGCCGACCCGGTTTGGCGCATGCCGTTTTGGCTGCCTTACGACAGCTACCTAAAAAGCAAGGTCGCCGACGTCAATCACATTTTCAACGGCCCGTTCGCAGGCTCGATTACGGCGGCTCTTTTCCTGAAGCGGTTCGTGAAAAACGCAAAACGCTTCATCCACCTCGATATATACGGCTGGGTGCCGCGCACCGTGCCAGGCAAACCCGCGGGCGGGGAGCCGCAAGCTGCGCGCGCCTTGTTCGAAATTATCCGCAACGAATTCGGAAGGCAGGTCCCATGACGCAACTCGATCCGCGCCTTAATCCGTTCCGCGAGGATTTAGCGGCGGTCTCCTTGCAAGACCGTGTGCGCGCCCCGCGTTACGCAGAAGGCGAGGTCCGCCAGGTTGCCGCGCCTGCAGCTCCTATTCGCGTGGCCCCGCGGTTCGACGCTCCCCTCGCAACGGAGGCTCTGTCGGGAGAGTTGCTCAGCGCCTATGAATTTCGTGAGGGGTGGGCTTGGGTCCAGCTCCGCGAGGACGGTTATGTCGGCTACACGCCCGTCGATTGCCTCTCCAGCATGATCGAGGAGAACACCTATCGCGTGAGCGCAAGGCTTACCTATCTTTATCCAGCGCCAGATATGAAACGGCCCCCCGTTACGAAGCTGAGCTTCTCCTGCACGGTCGCTCCGATTGGAAGGCCAGAAGGCCGCTTCGTCGAGCTGTCGCGGGGCGGCTTTATTTTCGCGGACCATCTCGTCGGCGTCCGCGAGCGGGCCAAGGACTTCGTCCGCGTGGCGGAGCGTTTTGTTGGCGTACCCTATCTGTGGGGCGGCAAGACTTCGCTTGGCATCGATTGCTCTGGGCTGGTGCAGATTGCGCTTCAGGCGGCGGGCGTGCCCTGCCTTCGCGATAGCGATATGCAGATGGCGAGCGCTGGCGAGCCGTTGGATCCAGCCAATATCGAGGCGATTCAAAGAGGCGATTTGCTCTTTTGGAAAGGGCACGTCGCCATCGCTCAATCGCCCGACTGGATGATTCACGCGAGCGGCCATCACATGGAGGTCGTGGTGGAACCGGTCCGGCGCGCGATTGAGCGGACAGCCGAAAGCCACGGTCCTCTTCTCGCGATTCTGCGCCCCCGGGTGGAGCAAAGTGCACCTCCGGCGCAAAAAGCACCGGCTGCGCAGCAGCCGCCCCGCAAAAGCCCGCAGCAACCCGCAGCAACCGCTGCAAAAGCGCAGACTCCGGCTCCGGCGCCGAATCCAGGCGCGGCAGCGGCGCAAGCAAATACTCAACCGGCAGCGCAACCCGCGCCTGCACATGCACCCGCCGAGGCTCAGATCGAATCCGCCGCTCAAATCGTCGCAGCCAAGATTCACGCCACCCTATCGGCACAGCCTCAGGAGCGTGGTGAACGCGCTGCCGAGCCTCAGCAAGGCCAGGAACAAAAAACCCGGCCCGCTGGCAAACCCAATCCGGCCGGCACCGGTTCAAACCGGTAAAGCCGCTTCTGAACCGGGCTAGCCCTGGGGCAGACCCCGCTAACGCTGGTCCTCTTCTGCTTCCAACTCGTGAAGGGCGGCATCGATATACTCTTGAGCGCGATTGAGATCGGCCCACGCCGCTATGGCACTCAACTCTCTCAGCATGTCGGCAAGATACTCCCTCGTATCCTGTTTATGGAGAGCCTGGCTTTCGGTCATTTCGGTGCCATGGGGCAGAGTGAGCGGTGTATTCTCCGGCAAAACCGGCGTTAGGACGCTCGTCATGGGGGGCTCCATTGTTTTCTTGAGCTTTCGAGCACTCTCAGGCTTGCTTCCAGGACAAAATAACCTTTGGTTGTCTCATATGGCAAACGCATCCTTAAATTGAATCCGGTTTACAAACAGCTTGTGATATTTTTGAAACAGAAAACTGCAATCTGCCGGCGCTTGTAGTTTCGGCCGCGGCACGGCATGATGCCGCGATGGTTAAGAGGAGCCCTCATGGACCAGATTTCTCCGGCTTTGATTCGCCAGCAATGCCTGGTTAACGGACGCTGGACCGGCGAACCGCAAACAACCGTCTACAATCCCGCAACCGGCACCGCACTTGCACGGGTTCCGCATTTCGGTGCGGCCGAGACGCGAGAGGCCATCGAGGCTGCGCAGCGCGCGTTTCCGGGCTGGAGCGGGTGCCTTGCCAAAGAGCGGTCGGCGATCCTCAGACGCTGGTTTGAGCTGCAACTTGCCCACGCGGAAGAACTCGCGCAGATCATGACGGCCGAGCAGGGAAAGCCGCTGGCGGAGGCGCGCGGCGAGGTTGCTTATGGCGCCTCGTTTGTGGAGTTCTTTGCGGAGGAGGCCAAGCGCGTTTATGGGGAGACGATCCCCACACACAAAAGGGGCGGACGCATTATCGTCCATAAGCAGCCTATCGGCGTTGTAGGAGCGATAACGCCCTGGAATTTTCCCTTCGCGATGATTACCCGCAAAGTCTCGCCCGCGCTCGCCACCGGTTGCACAGTCGTCATCAAGCCAGCGCCGGACACGCCGCTGACAGCTCTCGCGCTCGGAGCGCTTGCCATGGAGGCGGGTATCCCAGCTGGCGTTTTGAACATCGTAACCGGGGATGCCGAAGCAATCGGCAAGGAGCTCACGTCGAACGCGGCCGTGCGGGCAATTACGTTCACCGGTTCGACGCGGGTGGGCAAGATCTTGATGGAGCAGTCCGCTTCCACAGTAAAGAAGGTCTCGCTTGAGCTTGGCGGCAATGCCCCGTTCATCGTTTTCGACGATGCCGATCTCGATAAGGCGGTTGAGGGCGCAATTGCATCGAAATTCCGCAATATGGGCCAAACCTGCGTCTGCGCGAACCGCATTCTCGTGCAAGACGGCGTTTACGATACCTTTGCCGCAAAGCTTAGCGAGCGCGTGTCCAAGATGAAGGTCGGGCCCGGCACTGAGGAAGGCGTTGTGCAGGGACCGCTTATCAACGAGGCCGGACTCAGCAAAGTCGAGGCGCACGTGGCCGACGCACTCTCAAAAGGCGCGAATGCCATCGCCGGCGGCAAGCGGCATGCGCTCGGCCATACGTTCTTCGAGCCAACGGTCCTTATCAACGCGAATGCCGGGATGCGGCTCGCCTCCGAGGAAACATTCGGGCCGGTGGCGCCGCTATTCCGCTTCAACGGGGAAGCCGAGGCGATCGCCTTTGCAAACAGCACGCCCTTCGGACTTGCCGCCTATTTCTATTCCCGCGATGTGGCTCGCATCTGGCGCGTGACTGAGAAGCTGGAATTTGGCATTGTCGGCGTCAACGAAGGGATCGTTGCGACCGAAGTCGCGCCATTTGGCGGGGTTAAGGAATCGGGACTCGGACGCGAGGGCTCCCGGCACGGGCTCGAGGAGTTTCTTGAGATGAAATACATGTTTCTTGGAGGGCTTTCGGATTGACCGGAGACGTACAAAACTTCAAAAGGCAAGCTGCGGCACACGCTTTGCAACTCGTGGAACCGGGTATGGTGGTCGGTCTTGGAACAGGCTCGACTGCCGCGGAATTTGTCAGTCTGCTCGCAGAACGGGTGAAACAGGAGCGCCTCGATCTCAGATGCGTCGCGACCTCGGAGCAAACGCGGTGGCGGGCCGAGCAAGCGGGCCTTGCGATTTCAGATTTCAATACCATCGCGGACGTCGATCTTACCGTCGATGGCGCCGATGAGATTGACCCGCAGCTGAACCTGATCAAAGGCGGCGGCGGCGCACTCTTGAGAGAGAAGATCGTCGCCATGGCTTCGGACCGCGTTTGCATTATCGCGGACAGCTCCAAACGCGTGGAGCAGCTCGGCGCCTTCCCGCTCCCCGTCGAAATCGTCGACTTCGGCCTTGCTGCGACGCTTGCCATGATAGAAACCGCTGCCGCCGATGCGGAATGCGCGGGCAAGATCGCGCTTCGGCGCGACCGTAACGGCGAGCTGTTCCATACCGATTGCGGACATCTTATTGTGGATTGCGCTTTCGGTGCAATTCCCGATGCGGAATTGCTGGCCGATTTGCTCGATATCGTTCCCGGCGTGATGGAGCACGGCCTTTTCATCGGCATTGCCGATGAAGTGGTGCTTGCCGGTCCGGCGGGCGTTACCGTGCTGCGAGCGGAAGACAGCGCTCTTTAAACGAAGCGGCGGTCCCGCTTCCGCTCATCCTAAATGTGCGACGAGAGGAGAAACGGCATGCGCTTAAGACCCATGGTGCCAGCGCTTTTCATGGCATTCGCTGTCGCGTTTGTGCCTGCCAGCCTCGCCCAAGACACGCTACCCGCCGAAGTTCACGCAGATCCGGAGGTCAAGCAGGCGGCACGCAGCCTGATCGAGGATCTGCTGCACGCGTCTCACGCAGCCGAAATCTTCAGCGAGCTGCGCCTCACTCTTCGCGAAGTCTACATCCCCGCAATTCGCGACTTGGTTCAGGGAGCCACGCCGGGCATTCCGGCCCCCGATGCCAAGACTGCCGCGGCTTTGGCTAAGCTCCTGACTTTCATGGATTATGTCCGCAAGGCAGGCGATGAGCTCGATGCGGCGCTTTCTCAGAACCGCGACGCCATGATCTCCGATGCGGCGGAGCAGATCGCCAAAACCGCCAAGCCCGTCGAAATCAAAGACGTTCAAGGCCTCCTCAAGCTTCCGGCGGTCCGCAAAAGCCTCGATGCGTTTTATGCAATCAGCAAGCTCGTCACGGGATTCTCGTATGAGGACAGCCGCACATTCTCAGGCTTCTCCGCCTGGGCGGGACGCCAAGATCTCGACGTGCAGCAAGCTTTGCCAGGCACGCCGGGCAGCGGCCTGGAAGTGCCTTCCAAGCACAAGATCGCAAAAGCGCAGGCGTTCGTGAACGATCTTTTCGCGATCTCGCATGCCGATGAAATCGTGGCGGATTTGAACCGCTTTTTGCGCGATGTTTATACCGAGACAGCACCGATGGCGGAGTCGGACCGCGAGGAGCTGCGCGAGGAGACCGAGCAATTCGAATTTCTCTACAACATGCAAAAGGCAGTCGTGCTTGCCGCGGCGCCGTCCGTCGTGGCCGCCACGCTCAACGACGAGCAGCTCGCCATTTTGCACGGGTTCGTGCGCTCGCCAGCTTTCGCGAAGCTGTTCGATCTGATTCGAAATGCGGTGAAATCGGCAACGGCCTTCACAAAAGGCGACATCGTCGAAGTTCAAAAGTCGCTTGAAGAACTGGAAAGCAAGGCCAAATTGCACCAGCGCGGCGCGGCCGATCAGGACAGGTCCAAAGCACAATGGGATGAGTTGATTGGGAAGTGGGAAAAAATCCTCAAGAACCGCATATCCCCCGAAACGCGAGACGGGCTCGAGCAATCGTTAGAGGACCTTCAGAACGAAGGCTTGCCGATTTGATCGTTGGGCCTGCAAGGGGGTCTATTCCCGTTACTTCCACGGTAAGACGTCATGAAATTCGACTATGATCTCTTCGTTATAGGCGGCGGCTCGGGCGGTGTCCGTTCTGCCCGGCTTGCTGCCGGCCTCGGCGTCCGCACGGCAATCGCCGAGGAATACCGTTTCGGCGGAACTTGCGTCATACGCGGCTGCGTGCCGAAGAAGCTTTTCGTCTATGCGAGCGAGCTCGGCCACGCCATCGATGACGCGAGGGGCTTTGGGTGGACGGTAACCGGCAAGCGCTTCGACTGGAAAACCTTGATTGCCAACAAAGATGCCGAGATCGGGCGCCTCAGCGAACTGTACTCCGGCGGCGTGGAGGCGGCAGGCGGCACGGCCATCCGCGACCGGGCTGAGGTTACCGGCCCCAACGCTGTGAAGCTCGTGCGGGAGAACCGCACAGTCACGGCCGAGCGAATTCTCATTGCGACAGGCGGCCACCCCTTCATTCCGGAAATACCCGGCCGCGAGTTTGCGATCACCTCCAACGAGGCGTTTCATCTCGACGCGCTGCCGGAAAAAATTGTGATCGTGGGCGCTGGCTACATAGCAATCGAGTTCGCAGGCATCTTCCACGGGCTTGGCGTAGAGGTCGAGCTGCTTTACCGGGGGGGCGAAATTCTGCGCGGCTTCGATCACGATCTGCGGCACGCGCTGGCAGAGATCATGAGGGCGCAGGGCATCGCGATCACCTGCAATATGGAACCGGCCGCTATCGAGAGGGACAGCGACGGCCTTTCCGTTGTCACCAACCGCGACAGCCGCATCGGCTGCGGCGCGGTCATGTTCGCAACCGGACGCCGGCCCAACACTTTGGGCCTTGGCCTGCAAAAGCTCGGCGTAAAGTGCGGGTGGAATGGGCGCATCATGGTTGACGACTGGTATCGAAGCTCGGTGCCAAGCATCTATGCCGTGGGCGACGTGACGGACCGGGTGAACCTCACGCCGGTTGCCATACGGGACGGCATCGCCTTCATCGAGGCGAACTTCAAGAACAACCCCAAACCTGTCGATCTTGCTTTTCTGCCAACCGCCGTGTTCTCCCAGCCCGAAATCGGGACCGTTGGCTACACGGAGGAGCATGCCCGCGAAATGTTCCGCACCGTCGATATTTATAAAACGAGCTTCCGGCCCCTGAAGGGCACGCTTTCCGGGCGTCCCGAGCGGATGCTCATGAAGCTCGTCGTCGACGCCGGGAGCGATAAGGTGGTGGGCGCGCATATCTTGGGCCCGGATGCGGCGGAGATGGCGCAGCTGCTCGCGATTTCTATGAAACTCGGCGCACGCAAATCCGATTTCGACGCGACGATCGCGCTGCATCCGACGGCGGCGGAGGAGCTTGTCACGCTACGGCAGAAGTGGCAGCCGCCGGTTTAGAGCACTCATACCAACGGCCCAAAGTGTTGACCGCTTTTTCGTCATTGCGAGCAAAGCGAAGCAATCCAAGATTACGGATGCTGCCCTGGATCGCCGCGGCGGCCAAGGCCGCCTCGCGATGACGAGGTCTGGCGCCGGATCGGTCAGAGCTGTTGGCCGTTGGTATTAGCTGCGGCTAAATTTGCGCGCGGAACGCCTTCCGCTAAGCTCCCATGACGTTATCGACGACGGGCCGCGTGCGCTCGCGCGGTACCCGCACACCGCGCCTGCGGAGATCGCGTAAAACCACATACATCATCGCGGTCATGAGTGCGTCGTTGAGCGCATTGTGCTGCCCAAGATTTGGCAGGCCCAGATCCTCCAAAATGGAAATGAAGCGCAAATCGATGACTGTACCGGGCGGGGCATTCCCGTATTTCCGCTCGTAATACATCTCCGAGACCTCGATCGGTCTGTTCGGCAAGCCGATTTGGATAAAGGGCAGGATGTGCTTGTCGAGCATCTTGATATCGAATTCGAGATAGTAGCCGACGAGCGGCCGCGAGCCGATAAAATAAAGCAGGTCCCGCAAAACCTTGCGGATCGGCTTCTCCTGCTCGACGTCCGCCTCGCGCAGTTGGTGTAACTTCATCGCATCCGGCGCGATCTTGGTCTCTGGCCGGACCAGCACCTCGAACGCCTCGCTGGCGAGGATGCGGTCCCCTTTTATGCGGACCGCGGCGATGGTGATGATGTCGTCCTTTGCAATGTTAAGGCCGGTTGTCTCGCAGTCGATCGAGACCGCTTCGCCGGGCGGCGGCGGCTTGAACAGGAACCGGTAAGATTGGTCGCCTATCGATGCCTGATAGAACAGCCTGCGAAGGGCTCGGGTCACCATTAGAAATATCCGAGATTGAAGCGGTGACGCACGATTTCACGGAACTCGCGGACGACACGGATCGCATTGCGCAGGATGTCGCGATCGGCCGATGTCAGCTCATTCACGCGCACGATCGACTCTTCGTCAAGATTGCCGAGCCGCCTCGCTTTCAACTGCGAGCGAAGCCGCAACTCCATGAAGAAGTGCAAGGCGCTGATGAGGTTCCGGGCGAAATCGGCGTCGAAAATCCGGGTTGCGGCGAGCGCGTGAATGCGGTCCGCCGTCCGGGTTTCGAGCAGGCCCTTTTCGATGGCAAGCGTCCGGCTGCCGTGAACGATGGGGAACGTGCCAATTTTCTTGATGTCGACGGCATCCGAACGCGCGCCGACCGATACCATCAAACTGCCGAACCTGCCGATATCGGAACTCGCGAAAAGATCGATGAGATTGGCAAAATGCGCAAGATGCGCGCTTTCTCCGCGCATCATCTCCATGAACACGGTCTTGGCGTGGAGCAACAGATCGCTGCGGCCGGTGATCGCCACCGCATCGCAGAAAATGCCGAGGTTCATCGCGCTATCGCCGCCGCCGGTGAGAATCCAGGATTTCATCTGCTTGACGAAACCGTCGATAGGCTGGGACCAAACCGGGTTCCGCACCATGACATTGCCAGGGCAGGGAGGAAAGCCGCAAGCTTCCAGCGACTCGGTGAACGCCTTTCTGAACGGAACGATGTCGCTCTCCGGCACCTCCGCGGCGAGAAGCAGGCCGTTGTCTTGATCGGTTCGTACGGTTTGCTCGCCGCGCCCCTCCGATCCCATGACGAAAAGACAGCCCTTCTCCTTGATCGAGGGCGGCGCGGTCAGCTCGAAAACCTTCGACATGAGCTGACGGTTCAAATCCGAGGTTATCTCCGCGATGACCTCCACCTTCACGCCCTGCTCATGCAGGCGCAGCACCTGCCCCTGAATGTCGCTTGCGCATACAGTAAGATCCGCAAGCGTTTTCGCGCGATCGATGCGCCCCGGGATCAGCTGCGAATTCCCCGCAAAAAGCTCAAGAATGTTAATGTCCTCGAGCACGCCCGAATAAGCCCCGTCGGTTCGAACCGCGATGCGGCGCTTCCCATGGCGCGTCATAGCGATGAGCGCATCGAAGAGGAAATCGTCGCGGTCCACCGCGGCGATTTCGAAATGGCAGATGTCTCGCACTGGGGTATCGAGCGGCAGCCGCTCGATGATGACCGCCTTGGCCAGTTTCATGCCCGTGACGATCCCGGTGCGGCCGGCATCGGTGACAAAAAGCGTGTCGTTATTGTGCTCGCGCATTGCGTGGCCGGCGTCTTCGATGGTGGATGCACCGTCGATGAAAATCGCGTCCGCGCACCGGGCTTCCCTAACTCGCAAGCGAAGCACCGATTCCAGCCCGCTCGGATTGCGTTGGGTTGTGAAAGCATCGAGACGGCGGGACAGCTCGGAATAGAAGAACGCCGCAAAGGACTGATTTTTCTGAACGAGCTCAAGGATCAGGAGCCGCGGAAGCAGGTAGCAGAGCGTTTCCTCGACAGCGACAAAGCTTGCGCTGGCCGAGCCGTGAACGACCGCTGCGCTGTCGAAAGTGTCCTTGGGGCCGAGCAGTGCCTCGGTCTCCTCGCCTTCCCGCTCGGCCACCGAGCCCTTGATGATAACGTGGAGGAATTCAGAGCTTCCGCCGCGCTCGACAATCACGCTTCCCGGCGCGAAATAGCCGATGTCGACAGCCGCCCGGAGCGCATCTGTCTCGGCATGTGTCAGACGGTCGAAAGGCGGATTGAGCGCATCGAATCCTTGCATTGTGGCGCCTCGTTATGAAATCAAGAAACTATTGCATATTTTGAAAATAAAAAAGAGGGGGCGGGCAAAATGCCCGCCCCCAGCGGCGATTAGTGTACGTGCGCGGTAGAGGCGCCGATGCCAGTTTCCGAGCGCACGAATTGCGGCTCGAACGCTTCCCGCTCTTTTTCAGCCCGGCGGGTCCTGTCGATCGTCGAGAACAGCCAGATGCCGCCGAACGCGATCGCCATCGAGTACAGGGCCGGGTTGTCGAGCATGCTGTAGCCAAAGAACTTGAACGGTTCTGGGTTGCCGAGCGTCTTGACCCAGACCTGATCGCTGAGCACCACGCCAAGGGCAGAGGTGACAAGTCCCAGGATTCCGCCAACGAAGGCACCAAACGTGGTTGTCCCCCGCCAGAACATCGACATAACCAGCACAGGAAAGTTGACACTCGCCGCAACCGCAAAGGCGAGGCCCACCATATAGGCGACGTTGATCTTCTCGAACTTATAGCCAAGATAAATGGCCAGGATGCCGATAGCTATCGCCGAGATACGCGAGATCGTCACTTCGCTTTTCTCGGAAGCGCGTCCATGTGCGATAACCGAAGCGTAGAGATCGTGGCTGACCGCGGAAGCGGCTGCGAGCGTCAGGCCTGCCACCACCGCAAGGATGGTTGCGAATGCCACCGCAGAGATGAATCCGTAGAGCAGAGAGCCGCCGGTCGCCTTCGCCAGATTGATAGCCGCCATATTCGTGCCGCCAAACAGGCCGGTGGCGACAACTTTCCCGTCCTTGAAGAACGAAGGATCGCTCATCAGAAGCGCGATGGCGCCAAACCCGATGATGAAGGTCAGGATGTAGAAATAACCGATGAAACCCGTCGCAAACAACACTGACTTGCGGGCTGCCTTCGCATCGGGGACGGTGAAGAACCGCATCAGGATGTGCGGCAGGCCGGCCGTGCCGAACATCAGCGCGAGGCCGAGCGAGATCGCGGAGATGGGATCTTTGATGAGCTTGCCTGGCCCCATGATGGAGACGCCGCCTGGGTGAACCTTGGTTGCCTCGGTGAAGAGCTGTTCTGGGTTGAAGTTGAACTTCATGAGAACGAGGATCGCGATGAGCGTTGCCCCGAAAAGCAAGAGGCCGGCCTTGATGATTTGCACCCAAGTCGTCGCTTTCATGCCGCCGAACGCAACATAGACGATCATCAGCGTGCCGACGATGACGACGGCGTGCAGATATTCGAGCCCGAAGAGAAGCTGGATGAGCTTACCAGCGCCGACCATCTGCGCAATGAGATAGAATGCAACGACGGTGAACGTGCCGATTGCGGCAAGGATGCGGGTCCAGGTTTGATCGAGCCGGAAAGAGGCGACGTCCGCGAAGGTATATTTGCCCAAATTGCGCAGCCGCTCGGCGATCAGGAACAGGATGACGGGCCAGCCCACAAGCCAGCCCACGGAATAAATCAACCCATCGAAGCCGCTCGCGAACACAAGGCCGGAAATTCCCAGAAACGAGGCGGCCGACATATAGTCGCCCGCCATGGCGAGACCGTTCTGAAAGCCAGTGATACCCCCGCCCGCCGCGTAAAAATCGGACGCCGATTTGGTCCGTTTAGCGGCGATGTATGTGATCACTAGCGTCAGCCCGACGAACACCGCGAACATGACGATGGCTTCGATATTCAGACTCTGCTTTTCAACGGCGCCTGATACTGCTTCCGCGAAGGAGGGAGATAGGGGAACGGCGCTGGCGGCAAGCGCGAGCGCAAGGGGAGTAATGCCTCTCTTGAAGGTCATTTCGTGATCTCCTGAATGAGTTCGCGGGTCATTTCGTCGTAATGGCTGTTCGCCCGGATGACATAAATACCGGTGAGCAGAAAAGCGAAGACGATGACGCCAAGACCGATCGGAATGCCGATGGTCGTGGTTGCGCCAGGGTAGAGCGGCTGCGCAAGGAACTCCTTGTCGTAAGCGACGAGGAGAATGAAGCCTTGATAAACCGCGAGCATGAGTATGGACAACGTCCAGGCGAAGACGGAGCGGCCGCGAACCAGCGCATGGAACTTCGGGTTCTCCGATATGGATTCATAGGTCGGTTGCTGCACAGTTTCACCTCCGGGGCGTATGCAGTTAGCTTATTCTGAAGACGGGGTTCAGTTTTGGTTTTGATCCCGGAGAAATGCAATGAGACTTAAGATACAGCCGGGCTTGGGCGCGGCTTATTTCACGGTTTCGCCCGGGTACACGCCCCAGAGATTTTTCTGCGGTACCCATCCCTTTTGCTGGCCGGCATACACTTCGCAGGCCTCTCCGTCGCATGACATGATGTCGACGATGGCGCCCGGCTCGATCCGGGCTACCTCGGAGGAACCCCCGCGCGAGGAAGTGAGCGCAAAGACTGTGCGTTCCTTGTCCCACGGCGCTACGACAGCAGTGCGCCGGGCGCTAAGCAGGGCCGCTGCGACCCAGCCTGTGCCGCCTTCGCTGTCGCGCACTTGCCGCCAGCTTTCGAATTCGGCAAGGATCTCCACGGGCAGGCCGGCCCGTTTGAAGACCCAAGCGATCTGGTAATCCGAGCCGGGTCCGACGCGGGAGTTCACCTCACTAGCTTTTAGGCTAACAAATCGCGGAACCGCCAAACCGGTGACGGTGCCGGTCTTGGGGGCCGCTCCCTGCTGGGCCGAGGCCGTCATTGCCGGAACAAGTGCTATTGCGGCTAAAATGCCACATTTTATGCGAGCCTTTGTCATCCTGAGCCGTATCTGGTAGAGAACTAGAGCGAGATTGCGTTTCCAAGATCTATGAAGGCCGGAATGGCCACTCTGGGCATCCAATGACACAACAAAACGTAAAAGTCGTCGTTACCCGCAAACTTCCAGAGCTTGTCGAAGCGCGCATGCGCGAGCTGTTCGACGTGACGCTCAATCAAACGGACGCCCCCGTGACCCGAGACCAGCTCGCAGCCGCTATGCGGACAGCCGCCGTGCTCGTTCCTACCGTAACCGATAGAATTGACAAGACACTTCTTTCGTTGGCTGGGCCGCAACTGAAGCTCGTCGCCAATTATGGAACCGGCGTCGACAATATAGATCTCGAAACCGCCCGCAACCGCGGTATTATTGTCACCAATACCCCTGGGATTCTGACCGAGGACACGGCCGACATGACCATGGCGCTGATCCTCGCCGTGCCGAGGAGGCTTGTCGAGGGGGCCGTCTATCTGGAGCAGGGGCGCGAATGGCACGGCTGGTCGCCGACCTGGATGCTCGGCCATAGGATTTGGGGCAAAAAGCTCGGCATCATCGGCATGGGCCGCATCGGCCGCGCCGTCGCGCGCCGGGCGAAGGCGTTCGGGCTTTCCATCAATTACCACAACCGGCGCCGCGTGCCGGGCGCCGTGGAGGAGGAGCTCTCCGCAACCTATTGGGAAAGCCTCGACCAAATGCTCGCCCATATGGATATCATCTCGGTGAATTGCCCGCACACGCCCGCGACCTTCCATCTGCTCTCGTCGCGGCGGCTTAAGCTCATGAAGCCTACGGCCTATATCGTCAACACCGCGCGCGGCGAGATCATCGACGAGAATGCGCTCGCACGCATGGTTGAAGCAGGGGAGATCGCGGGCGCGGGGCTCGACGTGTTCGAGAACGAGCCGGCCATCAACCCGATGCTCATCAAGAACAGCAAGGTTGTGCTCCTGCCGCATTTGGGCTCGGCGACCCTCGAAGGCCGCCTCGACATGGGCGAGAAGGTGATTATCAACATCCGCACCTTTCTCGACGGGCATAACCCGCCCGACCGTGTGCACGCCGCCATGTTTTGATGCGGACGGGGCGCGGGTATGGCTCCCGGATGGGACCGCGCAGGTACCGGACTTCTAGAGGCAGCCTCTCGAACTTTGGCGTATCGCCGCCGCGATTGTGCTATGCACACAGCCGGATCGCAATTTGGGGGTTTCCTTGAAAAAATTGCTGGGCTTGGCCATCGTCCTTGGGCTGGCAATCGTCTTGATCCTTACCAAGCCGACACCCCAGGAGATCGCATCCGCGGCGGCCGGACAAATGAATTACGTCGTCATCAACAAGGACAAGATGCCCCGCGATTTCGTCGCCGCCGTTGCAGCGGTGGCCGTGATCCAAAGCGTTCAGGACGTTTTCTCCATCGGATCGCGGAACCTGGATCCGGCTGTAAAGTGGCATACCAGCGACCTTATTTTCCTGACCTATTCGGATTTGACCCTCGCCAATACCGGTTCCTTGAAATGCGTCTGGCTCCTTCGCAGCGGCTTCTGCGACTATATTTCCCGGTAGTTTTCACGTAAGCGCGGCCGGGAGGATTTGAAATGGCGTTTAATACGAAGCTCCTCGAAATGCTGGGAATCGGCTATCCGATCCTGCTCGCACCTATGGCCGGCTCCGGCACGCCTGAGCTTGCCATCGCGGTCTCCG
>JBKQOR010000287.1:0-5846 GCA_052145435.1 Rhodomicrobium sp.
CCTCGTGGAGACTTTCGCCGACGGCTTCGACCGCTTTAGCTGGTACGCGGAGGGGTTGGCGCCGGAGCAGGACCGCCAAGGCACGTGGCGCACAAATTACGGTTGGCAAAAGCCAGATGCCGAAGGCAGCCGCTCCCTTCCGGGCGAATCCGAAATCTATGCCGATGCCGCTTTCAAAGGAACCTCGCCAGACGTTCTCGGCCTCAATCCCTTTCATCTTGTGAACGGGACATTGGAGATCTGGGGCGAGCCGGCCCCCGACCGCGTCCTCCCCTTCATCTGGGGACGGCGCTACGTCTCAGGCATCATCACCACGAAGTATAGCTTCTCGCAGCTCTATGGCGTGTTTGAAATGAGAGCCCGGCTTCCCAAAGGCCGAGGGTTCTGGCCGGCCTTTTGGCTCTTGCCGGCCGATAGCACCTGGCCACCAGAGCTCGACGTGTTTGAAGTCTTGGGCCACGAGACCACAAAGCTTTATACTGCGGCGCACAGCAAGGCTGGGGGCGAACACACCGCTACCGGCGGAGACATGCCTGTCCCTGACTTGTCGGCGGAGTTCCACCAATACGCGGTCGAGTGGCGGAAGGACGAGGTCCGGTGGTATTTCGACGGGGTGGAGATCGAGCGCACGGCCACACCGGCGGATATGCATAAGCCGATGTATTTGCTTGCAAACCTTGCCATCGGGGCTGGCTGGCCGGGCCAGCCTGACAGCACCACGCAATTTCCAGGCGTTTATGCCATCGACTGGATTCGTGCCTACCGGCGCACAACGGAGTAGCGGTAAGGAGATGGAGACTCCCAGCTTAGTTGAAACTGGAACCAAGTCAGCGCATAGCGCTGCCGCATGCTGCCAGGACGATGCCGGGGCGCTTGCTTCGGCCGGCACGCCGGCTCCCATCACCGTCGATGTTTGCATCTGCACGTTCCAGCGTCCGCAAATCGAGGATGCAATCCGAAGCGTTGCAACACAGGCCTTGCCGCCGGACGTTCGGGTTAGGCTTGCGATTGCGGACAACAGCGTCGAGGGGAGCGCGCGCGATGCCGCGGCTCAAGCTGCGCAACAATATGCGCTTGACGTCGATTATCTCCATGCTCCGGGCGCTAACATCTCAATCGCCCGCAATGCCTGCCTCGACTACGCGCGCGGGGATTGGATAGCGTTTCTTGACGACGATGAAACCGCTGCTCCTGGCTGGCTTACCGCCCTTCTTGCCAAAAGTGCAGATGCGGATATCGTTTTCGGACCGGTCCAGGCGATTTATGGCGCCCAAGCGCCCGCCTGGCTGCGAGCGGGCGATTTCCACAGCGCGCGCGTGGTCTATCGCAACGGGCGCATCGATACGGGTTATAGCGGCAATGTCATGATGCGCCGCAGCGCCATCGAAGCGGCAAATATCCGCTTCGACCTCGCCTACGGGATCTCCGGCGGGGAGGATACAATGTTCTTCGGGAGGCTCGCAGCCGCGGGCTTGCGTTTTGCTGAGGCACCCGAAGCGTTAGCCTTTGAGCCCGTGCACGAGCGGCGCGCGACGCTTCGGTGGCTTGCCCGCCGCTCCTTGCGTGCCGGGCAATCCCATGCCGCTATGCGCCTTGCGAATTCGGGCTCTTCGATCTCCCTCTCCGGGGCACTTTTGTCGGCGGCGAAAACGGGCGTGTGTCTGATCGGGGCTGTCATCGCGGCCCCGTCGGCGCTTGGCTGGCGGCGATGGCTTCTGCGCGGCTTGCTTCACAGCGGCAAGGCGTTGCGTTTCGCGGGCGTTAAGACTCTCCCGTAGGGGTACAAAGGCCGCCCCCCGGAATAGATCCAGACCACGCAGAAGAGCACGGTTCCGATATGAAACTGGTAAAGCTGGTTGACCTCGATAAAAGAGGTCGAGAATATAATTATGAAGATGGCGGCGGCGAGGTAAACAGGCGGACTCGGAATCAGGATAATCGACCGCAATAGCCGGATAGCGGTTGCCAAAAAGATTAGGAGCAAACTTGCCAAGCCCAGAAAGCCAAGCTCCACGGCTGTGTTCAAATAAAGATTGTGAAAATTGAATCCGGACCCCGATTCTTCGAAGGAAGCCGCCCAGAGTTCCTCGGCCGGGGGGTTGCCGACCTGCCAGAACGCCTGATACCCCACGCCCAGTATTGGGGATTGTCCGATCAAATCACGAGCGGTCTGCCAGAGGTAGAGGCGCCCTGTTAAAGTAGAATCCTTTCCCAAGAGATCGAGGATGGCACCGAAATCATCGAGAAATCCCCCAACAGCAACGATCAGGGCGATTATTGCAAGGAGCGCGGCCGTGATGGCGGTAGCGCGGGTCACAGCCGGAAATTTCCCCAAAGTTATAAAGGCGATCAACCCTGCAATCGCCGGAATACTGAAAACGATCGCCCCGGTGGATTGCGCTGCCACTAGGCAAACTGGCCCAACAAAAAGAGAAAAGAGCGCGATCAACCGCATCATGACAGGTTGCTGCTTGTCGAAAACGAGGGTTATTGCCGAAATGAGTTGAATAACTGTGTAAAAAGCGAGCTGATTTTTGCTCTGGAATACGCCCATCAGCGCTGGCCCGCCGCGTAAGCTTTCGCCGCGGTCGATGACAAGGCTTACGATCATAATCGCCGTCAAGGCGGAAAAGAGCGCAGATACAAAGGTTCGGGGATTAGTCAACGATCCCGCCAAGATCGCGATCTCGACCGTTAGCAAAAACTGAATGCTGGCCCGCAACGACATTTCGGGATATTGCGACCACGCGGTGGAGAGAAGCGCCAAGCCCGGAAGCAGGAAAAGGGGTGAGTTCTCGATCGTTTTTGCTAGCGCAAGCTGTGGAGCCCGGATGACGAGAATGCTCCAGGGAAACAGAAACAACGCCGCTGCCGCCCCTCCCAAGCGCGCGATCAATGCCAGCATGAAAAGAGAGAGAAAACAGGTAAACCAAGCCACGCTGAAAATGCGAGCGCTTTTGGGCGCGGCATAGCTCCGCCGCGCGAAGCCAGGGCCTTGGATGCCGTGACGGCGATAGCCGGTTTGCGTATGCATGATGCCCTCTTTCGCCAACAATGGCTGCGGCAGACGTCCCGGACGCCGTCATGCGAGGCCGCCGGGTTCCTAACCCCGCTTTGCAGTTTTCATACAAAATCGTTCCGGTCAGGTTAAGTAGTCTTTCCTATTCGTTTGATAAATGTCACCTGCTTTACCGCTGATGCGATGGTACCAAATCGTGGCCTCCAGCATCCATTTGAGGCGGCTTTTGCGGATTACCGCGCTGGACCGCCAACCGGCTGGCAAGTCCGTTGAAAAACTTCCGCCCCGGATCTTCGATGAATTTATACGTTAGCGACGATGCGATAAGTAGCGCCGCGATAAACGTCAGCACGATGCAGTCGGCCGCTATATCGCTCCCTAAGTAGACAATCCTAGTGTTCGCGTCTATTAATGTAACATATTTAGCGCTAGAAGCATTCATGTAAGCGCCTGACACCGCTTTGATGAATCTAGTGATAGTTAGCAAGACTATGAAATGTAACATATAAATAGAATAGGATAGCTCCCCGAGGAACCTGAACGGCGTTGTTGTGACCATTATAGAAATATAGCCTTTCTCACGCGCAAATACAATAACAACAAAACCAAAGACTATGGGGGCGGCGAAGGCAACATCGGTCTTTGCCGCGATGACGACAGCAATTGCCGCCAGAATTGCGCAAATCTCAATCGCGGTGGCGCGCAATCTGCATCGCGGAAGGTGCGCATCTATCCTTGGGAACATAATACTTACCGCTGCCCCGATATAAAATCCAAACAGGCACCGGAATAGCGAGAAACCATGCGTGGCTTCCATGCTTGAGAACGAAAACAGCGCGATGGCGCTTGCAGTGGCAAAAGTAAAAGGGATAGCGGCGCGCCGCCATCTTAGGCAGTAAAGAGAACACGCGAAGATCAGATAGGTATAAAATTCAACGCTAATGCTCCAGCTTGGAATGTTCCAAGTTAGAATGCTGTCCCAACCCAGCGCCTGTACAAGGGCGATATTCGTAAAAATGGAAGAAACTGCATACACTTCTGTAAAGGGCTGGCTCTCGATCACCGCTCCATGGCGGGCGCTGTATAGCTTAGCCAACTCTATCGCTATCAACATGACCAAGATAGCGGCATGCAACGGCCAAACCCGTCCGAAACGGCGTATGGCAAAATTCATGATGCTTGCCCTGTCTGTAAGTTTTCCAGAATAAGTGTAATATATCACAAACCCACTCAACACGAAGAAGAAATCAACAAATAACCATCCATTGCCTATGATAGTTATTGATCTAAGATGTCCTGAATACATCCGTCCCAGTGGCTCAAAGTGATATAGCGCTACAATGAGCGCACAGATACCACGCCAACTGTCTAATGCTCTAAATCGTAAACTTGAAGTATTCATTGAAGCGCTCGATAGGAAATTCTCTGCAACCAAGAGTTGCTTACAAAGCTTTACGCCAAAATGCATAGCACGACAATATAGACGCGACGCATGAATCGAATTTTCACGAATTAGTATTAACGCGCCGCCGCCGGAATGGCGCGGCGGTCGTGGTGACGGTTAAGGCGGGTAAAAACGTTCGAAGCCCCGGCCCGGATCGCGGCGATCGCCGCTGGAATTGAACGCCATTCCGGCAGGCGGGGCCGCGTTTTTAACCGCACCTTGAAGTTTTCATACAAAATCGCTCCAGCCTGGTTAAGTCTACTTCCCATACTCTCGATGGGGGTCTTTTGCATCGCCGGTGATACGATGAGCCATGGGAAGTCTCGTATTATGAAAGAAAGCCAGAAGCCACTGTCCCCTTCCGGCCGGGCCGCGCCGGGCCCCGTGTGCTGCGTGGACGTCATTGTCGCGGCATGGAACCGCGAAGACACCATCGAGCGCGCGGTTGCGTCCGCCCTCGCCGAGCCGGAGGTCCACTCGGTGCTGGTAGTGGATGACGGCTCGACCGATAAGACCGCGGAGCGTGCTCAGGCTGCCGATGACGGCAGCGATCGCCTTGCCATTCTGCGCCTTGCGGAAAATCGAGGCCCCGCGGCCGCCCGGAATGCCGCGCTCCTTAACAGCGCTGCGCCATGGATTACCATCCTCGACGGTGACGACTATCTTCTGCCGGGACGGTTTTCCCAAATGTTGGCGATGGCGCAGGGGTGTGATTTCATCGCAGACGACATACTCCAGGTCCGCGAGGATCGCGTCGATATCGATGCGCCGCATCCAATGCTCGCTGCTGGCGGTGCGTTCGAGCCCTGGAGCTGCGACCTGCAAACCTTCGTCCTCGGCAACGTCACCAGAGCGGGCCGGAACCGCAAGGAGCTCGGCTTTTTCAAGCCGCTTATCCGCCGCGCTTTTCTCGATGAGCACCGTCTTCGTTATGACGAGACGCTCCGTCTCGGGGAAGACTACGCGCTCTACGTCAGAGCGCTCGCAGCAGGCGCGCGTTTCCGTGTCGTGCCGGCCTGCGGCTATGTGTCTGTCATGCGGGAGGGGTCGCTCAGCGGCAATCACTCGAAGCAGGACCTCGAGCGGTTGCGGGACTCCGATCTTGCTTTGGGAGCGCTGCCCGGGCTGCTGGCAGCGGAGCGCGCGGCCATAAAAGAGCATTACAGGTCGGTGGATGCCCGCGCCCAATGGCTCGAGGTCATCGAGGCCGTTAAGGCTAGAAATGCAGGCCGCATTTTCGCCGCCTACTGCCGCTCGCCGGCGGTGGCGCGGTTTATTTCGGCAAGGCTTGCCGAACAGCTTTTCGAGCGAACCTCGAAGCGTCTTAGGGCTGTTGCCAGCGGAAACCGTCCCCTGGCCGCACCCGGTTCATAAAATGCTTGA
>JBKQOR010000288.1:0-7650 GCA_052145435.1 Rhodomicrobium sp.
CGCCTCGTGCAAGCCGCCGCGCGGGACGCCTTGCAGGATCAAGCCCCCGCCCCGAAGGCTTTCTCCTTCCGCCGCCTCCTCCCTGGTGCAGACGCATCGGGCAAGGCAGGCGAGGCCGGATGGATCGTGGCCGCTTTGAAAGCATGCGAAGCGGCCTATCCCGGCCAAGACTTCCAGCATTGGCAAGCCTATGAGCGGCTCCTTACCCATGTGCGTGTTGTTGCTGGAATCGCGGGCGATGACATCGGCCTTCCCCTGGCGATAATGCTAAATAACGCCGGATTCTATCTGCATCACCGCGGCGCCTATGTGGAAGCGAAGCCGCTTTATGAGCGCACTCTGGCCATTGCAGAGACGGCGCTCGGCCGCGATCACCCCGAGGTCGCCCAAGTGCTGAACAACCTCGCCGAACTTCACCGAGCCCAGGGCGCCTATGAGCGCGCCGCCCCGCTTTTCGAGCGCGCTCTGGCCATTGCGAAGAAGGCGCTCGGCCGCGATCACCCCAATGTCGCCTTATCGCTGAACAACCTCGCCGCGCTTCATCAGTCCCAAGGCGCCTATGAGCGCGCCGCACCGCTTTACGAGCGCGCAGTGGGCATGTGGGAGAAGGCTCTGGGCCCCGATCACCCCAATGTGGCCGCCACGCTGAACAACCTTGGCGAACTATATCGCACCCAAGGCGCCTACGAGCGTGCCGCTCCGCTATTTGAGCGCGCGCTCGCCATAAGGGAGAAGGCGCTCGGCCCGGATCACCCCGATGTCGCACAATCGCTAAACAACTTCGCCTTGCTCTATCACGCCCAAGGCGCCTATGAGCGCGCCGCACCGCTTTACGAGCGCGCGCTCGCCATAAGGGAGAAGGCGCTCGGATCCGATCACCCCGATGTCGCCCAATCGCTGCACAATCTCGCCGCGTTCCATCACGTCCAAGGCGCCTATGAGCGCGCCGCCCCGCTATATCAACGGGCGTTGGCCATCTTCGAGAAGGCGCTCGGCCCCGATCACCCCAATACCAAAGCCGCAAGGGCCAATCTGGCGGCGCTTCGAAACACGGCCAGCGGGGCGGGCGCGGCCGGGCAGCCGAGCGCGCCGAAGCCAGCGCGGAACGAACCTTGCCCCTGCGGCTCGGGCAAGAGATACAAGCATTGCCACGGGGCACCGCCGTGATCCTGAATGCCGGCCGGTTAGCGCTAGCGAAATGCGGCCGAACAGCATATATTTCGCCCATGAACCTAACTCTTTCCAGCGATCAACAAAAGTGGCTCGAGGCGCAAGTCGCGGCCGGGCTCTTCGCCACGATCGAAGCTGCCGCGGAAGCCGCTATTGCCGCGGCGATGATCGATAATTATCGGATCGAAGCGGACGATCTCGACTGGGCCAAGCCCTATGTCGATAAGGGCCGGGACGACGCAGCGCGCGGCGACGTGTTGACCCACGCAGAGCACAAAGCGCGCATGGCGGCCCGGCTCGAAGCGCTTAGGCGCTGATGGCCATCGTACAAATCACAGCGTCCGCCGATGCCGATATCGCGGACATCGTCTTCGATCTCGCAGCCAGGGCCGGCATCGCTACGGCTGAACGTTACGCTGCCGGACTCGACGCTCTTTTCGACCGGCTTGCTGAATTTCCCGATATTGGGGCGCCACGGCCGAAACTGGGCCCTCATACGCGAATTGGGATCGTTCCGCCCTACGTCGCGGTTTACGACCACAAAGACGATACTGTCACAGTGCTGCGCGTGCTTCACGGCCGCCGGAACATCACTGCAAGGTTGATCCGGCTTTAAGGCGGCTGGCTAACCGCTGCCGAGGTATGCCGCCGCGACTTCAGGATTCCGCGCGATCTCCGCCGCAGGCCCCGACAGCCGGATCTGTCCGTTCTCCAGCACATACGCGTAATCCGAAATATCGAGCGCGGCGCTGGCATTCTGCTCCACGAGCAGGATGGCCTGCCCCTCGCGCTTCAGCTCGGCGATAATGCTGAAAATCTCCTCGACGAACAGCGGCGCGAGCCCCATGGAGGGCTCGTCGAGCAGCAGCAGCTTCGGCCGCCCCATCAGCGCGCGGCCCATCGCGAGCATCTGCTGCTCGCCGCCCGATAAGTGCCCAGCGAGCTGGCCAAGCCGCTCTTCCAAACGCGGGAAGCGAGCCAGCACGCGCTCGCGGCGCTGGGCGATCTCTGCCACGTCGCGGGTGAGATAGGCGCCCATGCGCAAATTCTCGGCCACCGTCATTTCTGCGAAGATTTGCCGGCCTTCTGGCACATGCGCGATGCCGAGGCGCGCGATGCGGTGGGCCGGGGCGTTCAAAAGCTCGGCGCCTTCGAAGCGCATGGAGCCGGCGCGCGCTTTGAGGAGGCCCGAAAGCGCGCGCAGCGTGGTGGTTTTGCCCGCGCCGTTCGCGCCGATGAGCGAGACCGCTTGGCCGGCGCGCGCCTCAAGCGCGATGCCCTTGACGGCGGCGATGCCGCCATAGGCGACGGCGAGATCGCGGACTTCGAGGAGCGGCGCGGCCATCACGAGCGCCCCGCGTGAAGGGCCGTGTCATCCCGCGCGCTGTGCAGCAGGCAACGGTGTGTTGCGCCCTCGTTGTCATCCCGAAACGGCGCACTTGCCGCCTCCACGCCCGTCATCCCGGAAGCCGCCCCGCGGCTATCCGGGATCTTTGCGGGCTCCAGCGTGTTGCAAGATCCCGTGTCTGCGTCGCACCGCTTCGCGCTGCGCCGCGCACGGGATGACACTGAAGGCACAGCACACGGGACGACAAAACGTTCAGCCCAATTCGACATCATGAGCGCCCCGCGAGAGCGTGTGCGACCTTCGCGCCGAGATAGGCTTCGATGACTTGCGGGTCGGTGCGAACTTGCGCTGGCGCGCCTTCCGCGATCTTGATGCCGAAGTTCAAAACCGTGATCCGGTCGCAAAGCCCCATGACGAAATGCATGTCGTGCTCGACGAGCAGGATGGTGAAGCCGCGCGCCTTCAAGGTCTGCAAAAGTGCGGTCAGCGCGCGTGTCTCGGCGGGGTTCATGCCGGCGGCCGGCTCATCCATGAGCACGATTTTGGGATCTGAGGCGAGCGCGCGCGCGACCTCGACGCGGCGCTGATCGCCATAGGAGAGATCGCCCGCGCGGCGGTATTCCGCGCCTTCGAGGCCGGCGAGGCGCAAGAGTTCGCGGGCCTTCGCCGCCGCTTCTTTCTCCGCACGCCGGAAAGAGCCTCCGCGCAGAAGGATCGAAGGCACGGCGCCGGCCGTTTTCACATGCCGGCCGGTCATGACGTTCTCGAGCACGGTCATGTCCTGGAACATGCGGATGTTCTGGAAGGTGCGGGCGAGGCCGAGCGCGGTGCGCCGGTAGGGCGGCAGACGGCCGATGGGCTGGCCCGCGAGATGGATCGCGCCGGAGGTAGGCCGCAGAATGCCGGAGATGACGTTGAAGGCCGTCGTCTTGCCCGCGCCATTCGGGCCGATGAGGCCGTGAACCGTGCCTTGCGCCACGGCAAGATCGAGTTCCTCGATGGCGGTCACGCCGCCGAAGCGGACGTTCAAACCTTCGACGGCCAAGAGCGGAGCCGCGGTCATGAGCGCGCCTCCCCGGCAGGGCCGATGCGCCGGAAGCGCCAGGCCAATAGCCCGCGCGGCATGTACAACACGGCGATCACGATAATGAGCCCGTTCACGACGAAGCGGAAATCGTGCAGCGGGCGTAGCAGTTCCGGCAAAAGCGTGAGGATGATAGCGCCGAGGACCGGGCCGAAGGGCGAGCCAATGCCGCCGAGTAGCGCATAGCTCAGAATCGTCACGGCCTGGTCGAAGCCGTATTCGTTCGGGCCGATGAAGGAAGACACATCGGCGCTGAGCGCGCCCGCGAGCCCGGCGAGAACGGCGGAGGCTACCAAGGCTCCGAAGCGGTAGAGCGGCACGTTCACGCCCATGACGCTCGCGGCTGTCTCGTCCTCGCGCATCGCCTCCATCGCCCGGCCGATGCGCGAGCGCCCGATAGCCATGAAAACGAAAAGTGCTACGGCGAGGCACAAATAGATGAGCCATGCCCCGCCCTGCTGCGGGATGCCCGGAAGGCCGAGCGCACCGCCGGCCGTATCTGAATTGAGGTAGAAGATGCGCAAGACCTCGCCGAGGCCGATGGTGGCAAGGGCCAGATAAACGCCCGAGAGGCGCAAGGTGGGGACGCCGATGATCGAAGCGGCCAAGGCTGGCGCGATCATGCCCGCGCCGAGCGCCACTGCGAAGGGGGCTTCGAGCTTCACCGTGAGCAGCGCGGAGACGTAGGCCCCGATGCCCATGAAGGCCGCCTGGCCGAGCGAAAGCTGCCCGATGGCCAGCACCACATACATGCTGAGCGCGAGCAGGCCGTTGACGCCCACGCCATAGATGAGCGCCTGATAGGTGAAGAAGAAATCGTCAAAGGTTGCCGGCATCAGGCCCGCCTCACCGATGCGCGGCCGAACAGCCCGGCCGGGCGGACCCAAAGCGTCAGAACGAGAAGCACGAAGCCGACGGCGTCTTTCCAGGTGGACGCGGCGTAGCCGGCGGTTAGGCTTTCCAGGAGCCCCACGGCGAGCCCCGCGATGAGCGCGCCGCGTATGTCGCCAAGTCCGCCGAGGATGATGACGGCAAAGCCTTTCAGCATCATCGCCTCGCCCATATAGGGCTGGATGGCATTGTAATTCAGGCCCACAAGAATGCCGGCCAGCGCGCCGAGCGAGCCCGATACGAAAGAGACGAGCCGCATCACGGCGCCGGCGTTCACGCCCATGAGCTGCGTCGCGTCGCTATTCTCGGCAAGCGCCCGGATGGCGAGACCGATCCGCGTCCCTTGCATGACGAACAGCAAAACCGCGACGGAGGCTGCAGCCGTCCCTACGATCAAAAACTGGCTCAAGGTCAGGCGCACGCCCGCGATCTCGAAGGCGCCGCCCTCGAAAACGGCGGGCGGGAAGCGCCTGATGTCCGTTCCGAAAATGGCGGTCGAGGCGGAATAGAGAAATAGCGTAGCACCGAGCGTCACCATGAGGGAGGCGAGCTCCGGCGCCTTCGCCCGGCGGAGCCGGGTTAGGAGCAGCGCATCGAGCAGGATGGCGCCAAATCCAATAAGAACGCTCGCCAAGGGAAGTGCCAACCAAACCGGAGCGCCCGCCACCGTTAGGTAGAGGGCAAGGAAAGCGCCCGCGGAAAAGTAGAAGCCATAGGTCAGATTGATGACCCGGAGCACGCCGAACATGAGCGTGAATCCCAGCGCGAAGAGCGCGTATGTCGATCCTGCGACAACACCGTTTGCGAGCTGCTGGGCGAGCATTGTGTTGAACCCACGAAGAGGAAAGTCCCCCTCACCCTGTCCCTCTCCCCGTTGGGGCGAGGGAACGCTGTTTCACCCTCTCATCCTGCGGAGAGGGCCGCAGCCAACTCCCTCTCCCAGCAAGCTCGCCTTGGCGAGCTTGCCACTTAGAGTGTCCGCATTCGCAAGCGAATGCGGATGGGGAGAGGGTTGGGGTGAGGGGGCCTTGAGTTAAAATTATCGAAAGTTAGCTTAGTTGAAGATTTGGAATTTTCCGCCCTTCATTTCGAGCACGGCGACGCCCGAAGTGTCGGCCGGGCTGCGCTCCGCGTTGAAGGACAGCTTGCCCATGACGCCTTCGTGAGACGTTTTCGTAAGAGCGTCCCTGATCTTCTCTGGGTCGGCCGCGCCCGCCGCCGTGATCGCCTTCGCCACGAGCTTCAGCGTGTCGTAAGCCTGGGCAGCGAATTGATCGGGATCGGAGCCGTATTTGGCCCGGTAGCCCGCGACGAACGCCTGGTTTACCGGGCCGGCCTTGCCGATGAACCAGGGGCTTCCGACGAGGGTGCCGTCAGCCGCATCGCCTGCGATCTCACCGACTTTGGGCGAGTTCAGGCCGTTCCCGCCGATGACGCGGACGCTGGCCGAAAAGCCGAGCGCCTTCTTGGCCAGCAAGATGCCCGATCCGGCCTCCACCAGCGCAGAGACCACGATCGCGTCCGGATTGAGCGACTTGATCTTGGTAAGCTGCGCCGAGAAATCGCTGTCTTTAGAGCCGAAGGTCTCGGTTGTGAGCACCTCGATGCCGAGCTTGGCAAGCGAGTCCTTCATCACATCGTAGGCGGATTTCGTGAACGCGTCGTCGTTGCCGTACATCACGGCTACCTTCTTAACGCCGAGCTTCTCCTTCGCCGTTCTCAGCGTTACCGGCACCACATCGGCTTCCGGCAGCGAGGTGCGGAACACGTAAGGGCCGATGGCTGTGATGCCGTTTGCAGTATTCGACGTCCCGACGATGGGAATTTTGCGGCTATTGGCGACGGGGCCGGCCGCGAACATCTCGTTCGAAAGCGTTGGACCGAGGATCAGCGGGACTTTCGTCGCGCCGATCAGCTGGCGAACGGCATTGATGGCCTGCTCCTTGTTGCCCGCTGAGTCCTCATAGGCGATTTGCAGCGGCCTGCCGCCGAGCACGCCTCCGGCCTCATTGACCTCGTCCAAGGCGAGGTCGAAACCGTTCTTGATGGCAATGCCGTATTTGTTGTTCGGGCCCGTTAGAATCTCGACTGCGCCGATGGTCACGGGCTCTGTGCCCTGGGAAAGCGCTGGCGTGCCAGCCAGCGCGAGTGCCGCCCACAAAATTCCGCAAGCGGAAATAAACCCTCTCATTCCACCCATGGCGATCTCTCCCGGCAGTTGTATTAATCGATTGAGTTTTTGCAATAGCTTGGCGCCTCGTGGAGCAATGGCAACCATGCTGCTGTCTTAATGCATCAGGCCTGGGAATTGCAACACCCCGCACCTCCCAAGTTTGCCGTCCAATAGTACTGCCCGGATGGGTAACGGCTAAGCTGAAGCCGCAGCAATGCTTACCGTACAAAGACGAATGGAATATCGGACTGAGAAAACCGCCCGCGCAAGGGCCAGGGAGATTACGGAATTCCCGCCATCTTCTGCGAGAAGCCACAAGCATTCATCTCCGGGCAGGTAATTAATTGAAGTGTGAATAATTAGCCTGCGAGGAACCGCGAAAACAGCCCCGGTCAAAAGCTAAGTTTTTTCATGGTGAAACGAAATCCGGTTGAATGCTTCGCGGCGCTTCGTTGTCATCCCGGAACGGCGCCCTTCGCGCGGTATCCGGGATCTTTACGGGCGCTTCGAACGTTGCAAGACCCCGGATACCGCCTGCGGCGGTTCCGGGATGACAGCCGCGAACTGTTCAACCGGATGAGGTATGAAACGAAATGAATGTCCCATACAGGCTCTTGGTTTGTAAAATGGAATATCGTCAGAAAAAATAAGGGCCGGGACGCCGTCCAGGCCCTTACCGCCAAATAAGCCAGGCGCGATCTACCAAAGTGCGAGCTTGGCTACGCCAGCGCCGAGCGCGAAGCCCGTCTCGGACTTCAGGCTGAGCGGCTGCAGCGAGATCGTGCTGCCGTTGCCGCCAACGAGGACGTTGGCGCCGCCGCCGATGTACGCCGAGGCGTCAGCCGAAGCGCCGGCATAGGCGCCCGCGAGAGCGTGGGGTCCGAGCCCCGTCGGGGCAAAAACGTCCCAAACGATCTTGGCCCCGCCGGTCCAGCCGGCGTCGAGGCCGATGCGCGACATGCGGCCCTTATAGTGCTCGCGGTA
>JBKQOR010000289.1:0-20667 GCA_052145435.1 Rhodomicrobium sp.
ATTTTCAGCGGGAAATCTCAGGGGATCGAAACGAATGAGCCTACCGCGGAGCGCTATTTCGGCACCGAAGGCGAGCCGCAGTCTCACGGGGAGCGCGGTAGCAGCTGAGCGCCTGAGCCTTGGCGGCCGCTGAGATGAAGCGCGTTCTCTTGACAGGGGCAGCCGGCGCAATTGGGTCGCGCTTGCGTAGGCTGCTGCTTCCGTTTTACGAGCTTGTCCTGACAGATCTTGTGCCGCCTTCCGATCTTGAACCCCAGGAAATATTTATTGCGGCCGGCCTGCATGACGCTGCTGCCGTCGAGCGTGCTGCGCAAGGCGTTGAAGGCATCGTGCATTTTGGCGGCCATTCCGTTGAGGCGCCTTGGAAAACGATATTGCGCTCCAACATCGAGGGCACCTACAACCTTTTCGAGGCTGCGAGGAAGCAAGGGGTGAAGCGTGTAGTCTATGCTTCGTCGAACCATGCCGTGGGCTTTTACCCCCGCTCAACGGCCATCGGCACTGGAATTGTGCCCCTCCCCGATACGCGCTATGGGGTTAGTAAAGCATTCGGCGAGGCAGTGGGAGCGCTTTATGCCTACAAATATGGCCTCGGTGTGCTGTGTATCCGTATCGGCAATGTGTCCGATGCCCCCGCCGATGAGAGGCGCCTTGCCATCTGGCTGAAGCCTGCGGACCTCGTCTCCCTGATCCGCATCGGCCTGGAGCGCGAAGACCTGGTCTACGAGGTGGTCTACGGCATATCGGATAACGCGAGGGCCTGGTGGGACAATTCCCGTGCGCATGAACTCGGCTACCGGCCAGAAGGGCGCTCCGGGGACTTCGCAAGCGCTGCCCTGGAGGCCCAGGCGGGATTGCCCGCCGACGAGATTGGCGATCGCTTCCAGGGCGGGCCTTTTTGCTCCGAAGAGTTCCAAGGGCCGTTGAGCCGGATTGTCCCTAAAGTTTGAACTCAAATCCTTCGAATTGGCCGTTTCGTGCCAAAGGCCGCCATTCCAAGCCGCTTGAGAGTGTGGCATAGTAGTGCGGGATTTTGGGCGGTCCTTCCGGCAAGACTGGGAAATTCCAGCGTGCCGCGCCGCTTAAGGGAAGCTGGGAGGAATGCACAAATGCCGGAAATTTCATTGGAGGTGAACGGTAGACTGGTGCGTGCCGATGTAGCGCCCAACCTGCTGCTCGCCGATTTCTTACGGCAGAAACTGGAGCTGACCGGCACACATGTGGGTTGCGACACCTCGCAGTGCGGCGCCTGTGTGGTGCATGTGAACGGCGACTCGGTGAAGTCTTGCACAATGCTTGCCGTGCAAGCGAATGGCGCGCGTGTCACAACCATCGAAGGGCTCTCGGAAGGGGCAAGCCTGCATCCGCTGCAAGCCGCGTTCCGGGATGCGCACGGGCTGCAATGCGGCTTCTGTACACCGGGCATGATTATGGCTGCGGCCGACCTCCTGCAAAAACATCCAGCTCCCACAGAGGCTCAGATAAGGACTTGGCTTAAAGGCAATATTTGCCGCTGTACTGGCTACCATAACATCGTGAAAGCGGTGGAAATGGCCGCCGCAGCCATGAGAGCGCAAAATGCCGCAAAGGCCGCGGAATAAGAGCGGGAGGAAGACATGACTGTACAAGGCATAGGCGCACCGGTTAAGAGGCGCGAGGACTTCCGTTTTATCAAGGGGCTTGGAAAATATACGGACGATATCAATCTTCCGCGCCAGCTCTATTGCTATATACTGCGTTCGGCCGTGGCACATGCGCACATTGCCGGGATCGACGTTTCGGCGGCAAAAGCAGCGCCGGGCGTGGCGGCGGTCTTCACCGCTCAGGATATCGACGCATCTGGCGCGGGCGGCGTTCCCTGCGGCTGGATGATAACGAGCCGCGACGGTACCCCGATGAAGGAGCCGAAGCATCCCATCCTCGCATCCGGAAAAGTCCGGCACGTAGGGGACCCCATCGTCGCGGTCATCGCGGAGAGCCTTGAGCAGGCAAAGAACGCGGCCGAGCTTGTGACGCTCGATTTGCAAGAGCTTCCAGCGGCTGTGGATATGAAGCGGGCGCTCAGCGGCGGCCCGGCGGTGCATTCTGAGGCGCCGGACAATCTGTGCTTCGACTGGGAGCTTGGTGACAAAGCTGCAACGGACGCGGCCTTCGCTCATTCGGCTCATGTTACGAAGATCGACCTCGTCAATAACAGGCTCGTACCGAATGCGATGGAGCCGCGCGCTGCCATCGGCCACTACGAGCTGGCGTCCGGTGACTATACGCTTTACACCACGAGCCAGAACCCGCATGTGATCCGTCTGTTGATGGGCGCGTTCGTGCTCAACATTCCCGAGCACAAGCTCAGAGTTTACGCGCCCGATGTTGGTGGCGGCTTCGGCTCCAAAATCTACCATTACGCCGAGGAAGCGCTCGTAACCTGGGCGAGTGCGCGGGTTGGGCGCCCGGTGAAGTGGGTCGCAGAGCGAAGCGAGTCGTTTATGTCCGACGCCCATGGCCGCGATCACGTCACCCACGCGGAGATGGCCTTCGATGCCGATGGCCGCGCGATTGGGCTGAAATGCGATACTCTTGCCAATATGGGCGCCTATCTTTCGACCTTCGCGCCTTGCATTCCAACATGGCTGCACGGCACGCTGCTCGCCGGCCAATACACGACGCCTGCCATTTACTGCAACGTGAAGGCGGTGTTCACCAACACCGTGCCCGTTGATGCTTACCGGGGGGCGGGACGGCCCGAGGCGACCTACATTCTCGAACGGCTGATGAGCAAGGCCGCGCATGAAATGGGTGTCGATCCGGCGGAGTTGCGCCGGAAGAATTTCATCCAGCCCAACCAGTTCCCCTATCAGACGCCGGTTGCGGTTGTGTACGACACCGGGGATTACGAAGCGGCCCTGAATAAGGCGCTCGAACTCTCCGATTACGCGAATTTTCCGCAAAGGCGCGCGGAAGCCAAGAGCCGGGGAATGCTCCGGGGCATTGGGATCGCGAGCTATATCGAGGCTTGCGGCATCGCGCCGTCGAGCCTTGTGGGCGCACTCGGCGCCCGCGCCGGCCTCTACGAAGCAGCGACGGTCCGGGTCAATCCCACGGGCAGCGTCACCGTGCTGACCGGTAGCCACAGTCACGGTCAGGGCCACGAAACCACGTTTGCACAAGTGGTCGCCGATAAGCTCGGGATCGATCCGGCGCAGATCGAGATCGTCCACGGCGACACGGCCAAGGTGCCCTTCGGCATGGGCACCTACGGGTCGCGGTCGCTCGCGGTCGGCGGCTCGGCCATCGTGAAGGCCCTAGACAAGATCATCGAGAAGGGGCGGAAAATCGCCTCGCACCTGCTCGAAGCCTCCGAGGGCGATATCGTGTTCGAGAACGGCGCCTATACCGTGAAAGGAACCGACAAGTCCAAGGCCTTCGGCGAGATCGCGCTCACGGCTTACGTGCCGCACAAATATCCGATCGAGACCCTTGAGCCGGGCCTTGAGGAAACAGCGTTCTACGACCCGAAAAACTTCACCTTCCCGGCTGGCACCTACATTTGCGAGGTGGAGATCGATCTGGCCACCGGTTTCACCGGGATCGTCTCGTTCTCAGCAGCCGACGACTTCGGCAACGTGGTCAATCCCATGATCGTCGAGGGGCAGGTTCACGGGGGCCTCGCGCAAGGGATCGGGCAGGCGCTCTTGGAGCGGGCCGTCTACGACGAAAACGGACAGCTCCTGACCGGGTCCTATATGGATTACTGCATGCCGCGGGCCGACGATCTGCCCCGGTTCAAAGTGGCGACGCTCAAGGGGACGCCTTGCACGCATAATCCGCTTGGCGTGAAGGGCTGCGGCGAGGCGGGCGCCATCGGCTCTCCACCAGCGGTCATCAACGCCGTTGTCGATGCGCTGAAAGAGTTCGGTGCCGATCACATCGATATGCCCGCGACGCCCGAGAAGGTTTGGCAGGTTATTCATAACGGAATGAAGAAAGCGGCCGAGTAGGAGAAGGCAATGAACAGTTTCGACTATGTACGCCCCGCATCCGTCGCCGATGCCGCGCGCGCCCTCTCGTCCGCAAATGCCACCGCCATCGCTGGCGGGCATACGCTGATCCCAACGCTCAAGCAGAGGCTAGCCAAACCGGATGTGCTCGTCGACCTCGGCGGCATCGCCGAATTGAGGGGCATCCGCCGCGACGGCAGCGCGCTCCTCATCGGTGCCACAACCACCCATGCCGAAGTGGCGTCGAGCGCGGAGGTGCGCTCATCGATCCCGGCTCTTGCAAAGCTCGCCGAAGGGATCGGCGATCCGCAGGTGCGCCATCGCGGCACTATTGGCGGCTCGGTCGCCAATAACGATCCGGCCGCGGACTACCCGGCCGCGGTGCTGGCTCTCGGCGCAACCGTCATTACAAACAAGCGCCAGATCGAGGCGGAAAAATATTTCACCGGCCTCTTCTCAACGGCCTTAACCCCTGGTGAGATCATTGTCGCGATCCGTTTCCCAATCCCTGAGCGGGCGGGCTACGCCAAATTCGAGCAGCGAGCCTCCCGGTACTGTCTTGTCAGCGTTTTCGTGGCAAAGACCAAGGGCGGCCTGTTTTCGTCCGGCGATGTGCACGTTGCGGTCTCCGGAGCCGGCGCCAACGGTGTGTTCCGGGTTTCCGCGATGGAGCAGGCGCTGAAGCCGGCGTTTTCGGCAGAGGCTATTCGCAGCATCGCGGTTCCGGCGGCAGGCCTGATGAGCGATATGCATGGCAGCGCCGGCTACCGGGCCGCACTTATAACTGTCATGGCTCAGCGGGCTGTCTCCGCGGCATGACGCCGGGCGTCCCGGGAAACGTCGCGGAAACGCGCGCGCTGCTCGCACAAGGAGGCTATCTCGCCGGCGATTCACTGGCAGCTTCCGTTTTTCTCGCGCTGAAACTTCAGCGGCCTTTGCTGCTCGAGGGTGAGGCGGGCGTGGGCAAGACCGAGGTCGCCAAGGTGCTTGCGGCCGTGCTGGAGCGGCCGCTGGTGCGGCTCCAATGTTACGAAGGGCTCGATCTTTCCAATGCCGCCTATGAGTGGAACCATAGCCGGCAGCTGCTTCACATCAGCGCGTCGGAAGCCGCGGGCCATGTCAGCGCCGCAAGCTTGGAGCGCGATCTTTATAGCGCGGACTACCTTCTCAAACGGCCGCTGCTTCAGGCGCTGGAGTTCTCGGCGGAAGGCAAGGGGCCGGTTCTTTTGATCGACGAGCTCGACCGCGCGGACGAGCCTTTCGAGGCCTTCCTGCTCGAGGTGCTTGCCGATTATCAAATCACGATCCCGGAGCTCGGCACCATCCGGGCCGCCGAGCCGCCTATCACTATTCTAACCTCCAACCGGACGCGGGAGGTGCACGATGCGGTGCGCCGCCGCTGCTTCTATTGCTGGATCGACTATCCCACGGCCGCCCGCGAGGCGGAAATCCTGAGGCTCAAGCTGCCGGACGCGCCTTCGCAGCTGACTGCGCAGATCGTGGCCTTTGTGCAGTCCATCCGCCGGATGGACCTTTACAAGAGCCCCGGCATCGCCGAGACGATCAATTGGGCGCAGGCGCTGACTTCGCTCGATTGCGTGGCGCTCGACCTCGAAGCGGTGAACGCGACGCTCGGTACGCTGCTGAAATATCAGGACGACATCGGCCGCATCCAAGGCAGCGAGGCCGCTCGGCTTCTGGAGCAGGTGAAAAGCCGCGCGCGGGAAGCGGCGTTTGCGGCGGAGGGAGGTTCCGCCTAAATAGAGGTAGCGGCAATAGGTGATTGGGAGCGATTGTCATGGACCGGGCTACGATGATTGAGCGGATCAAGGCTAAAGAGGAAGCAATCCGCAAGGAGGGTGCCACGCACCTTTACGTGTTTGGTTCGCGTGCGCGCGGCGACAACAAGCCTGCCAGCGATGTGGATGTCTACGTGGATTACGAGCAGGATAGAAAGTTTTCACTGCTCGACTTGGCGGGGATAAAGGTATTACTAGAAGACGAGCTTGGTTTCGATGTTCATATCACCACAAAAAGCAGCCTGCGTCCCGAGTTAAAAGGAGAAATTGAGGCTCAATCCATTCGTGTATTTTGATGTCCCGCGATGTCAACCTCGTTCTCCGGGATATTATTGACGCCATCGATCTAGCCATCGATGTTTGCTCGCATATGAGCTTTGAGCAATTCTGCAGCTCGCGCGTAGAAAAATTGGCGGTTCAAAGGACGATTGAAATAATTTCGGAAGCTGCGCGGCATTTGCCCCAGGCGGAACTGGAGAGATATCCAACCATACCTTGGCGCCAGGTGAAGGCAATGGGCAACATCTTGCGGCACGAGTATCATCATCTGAACGACAAGATCGTTTGGGATGTGGTTCGCAACGAGCTGCCGGACCTGATGGCGAAAATCCTCAAGGGAAATTCGCATTTGCGTTCTGGAGCTGGCTGATGGGTGAGGCGCTTGCCCCCAACATCGTAACCGGCACCGGGGATGGCGGGCGCATCGCGGACAACATCCTCGGCTTCGCGCGGGTTTTGCGCTCGGCGGGGATGCCGATCGGTACGCAAAAGGTGCAGGACGCCACCGAAGCTGTGCTCGCCGCCGGCCTCGACGATCCGAAGGTCTTCTACTGGACCCTGCACGCGGTCTTCGTCAGCCGGCCGTCCGAGCGCGAGATTTTTGCGCAGGCCTTTCACCTGATCTGGCGCGACCCGGGCTACATCCAGCAACTGCTGTCGGTGATGGTGCCGAATTTGCGCAATTCGGGCGCGCCGCGCGATGCCATGGCCCGCCGGCTCGCGGATAGCCTCTTCCTGCGCCGCGACGCGGAGCGCGCCGTGGAGCGCGACATGCTCCAGCTCGACGCGCGCGGGTCCGCCAGCGATCTTGAGGTGCTTGCACGCAAGGATTTCGACCAAATGACGGCGGACGAGCTGCGCCTCGCCCAGCGTGCCATCGCGGACCTGGCGCGGCATTTGGCGCGGCGGGCAACGCGCCGGTTCTCGCCGGCAGGCGGAGGCGGGGGAAGACGGCTCGATTTGCGGCGCATGCTGCGGCGCGCCGGCTCGCGGGGGCTTGGCGGTGTTCTGCCCCTGTACAAAGAGAGGCAGAGGCGCGCGCCGCCGCTTGTCGTGATCTGCGATATTTCCGGCTCTATGGACAGCTATGCGCGTCTTTTCCTGCATTTCCTCTATGCGCTGATTAATGGCGGCGAGCGCGTCCATGCTTTTCTATTCGGGACGCGGCTAACCAATGTCACCCGCATCCTACGCGATCGCGACCCCGACAGCGCGATCGCCAAGGCCGCCGGCGCGGTCCGGGACTGGTCCGGGGGCACGCGCATCGGCGAAAGCCTGCACAGCTTCAACAAAATCTGGGCGCGGCGTGTGCTCGGCCAAAACGCCACTGTGCTCCTCTTCACCGACGGGCTCGACCGCTCAGGCGGCGAAGGCATCTCGCGCGAGGCCCGGCGGCTTGCCGCTTCCTGCCGGCGGCTGATCTGGCTCAATCCGCTGCTGCGCTACGAGGGCTACGCGCCGCTCGCGGCGGGAGCGGTGGAGCTTGATCGCTATGTGAGCGAGGCGCGCCCCTGCCATAATTTGAAGAGCGTTGCAGGCCTTGCCGCGGCTTTGTCCGGCAAGGGCTAAGCTAAGTTGCGGCGCTTCGCCGGCGGAGACGGCCAATAGTCAAGACCGCAGCACCCTGGAAGCGGCCGCAGAGCCGTTCGCTGTAAGCCGCCTGACGATGGGCGGCTTCACTGCTAGAGCACATTCATTCACAGCCGAGGCGTCAGTTGTCATACCCGCGCATGCGGGTATCCATATAAGATCTTGTTCTGCCTATGCAAATATGGATTCCCGCCTTCGCGGGAATGACGGCCTGCGGCTCAAGTTCGATTGAAGGCGCTCTAGTGGGGGTCTCTTCACATCTCAATCGTTTCGGGCTTATGAGGCGTCCGCATCTCCGCTATCACGGAGGTGAGTTCTTGGAGTGAGTGCTTAATTTGGTTTTCCACATCATCAAGCAGAAGCGGATTGGTTGAAGCGACGATGGTGGGGTTGCCTTCAAGAAGCGATGGCACATCAGCGCCGCGATGGCTATCGTCAATCGCTCTCCACTTTGCCGCATACATAGGAAGCTCTTCCGCCTTCCAATTCGCGCACACCTTCTCGTAGAGCTTTGCTTCCTTCAGCAGCTCTCGCGCTTCTTCGCTCATCTCAAGCCATATCAAAAGCTCATTGATGGGCGGAGAGCCGGCATAACTCGCGCGACGGCGCTCAAGGGTAACGCGCAGCACATGGCCTGGATGCAAGGGCGCGGACTGTGGCGTTCCGACAGGATCGGCGGCTATCAGTTTCGGCAGCGGGCTTCGCGACATGAAAACGAAATAGCCAGCTGCGCTAGCGATCAGCACCAAGCCCAACGTGCTCAGAGCGCTCACCTCCCGCGATACCGCGATCAACGCGAGGCCAAGGCAAGATAAGATGACGAGCGCGATCCAGCTTCCGCGAAAGCCCTTGGGGTGCTTGCGAAAGTCTTTGGCCCTTTCCGTCATGATCCCCTCCACATGCTCGGCCGTTAAGCTAACGGCCTGCTGACTTTTAATGCACCTACCTTTGGAAGTACGTAATCCCAACACGCGTGAGCGTTGTTGATCGATGTCAAAGCAGAGCCTGCGCAAGCAATGCCGGACCGCCGCTGCCACCGCTTAAGGCTTCGCTAAGGCGCTTTTGCTTTGCATGGAGCCTCAAGAAAACACCGCCGGGGTGAGCGGGTCGAAAAGGCTCTTGGGCTGCAATCGCACACAGCGAAGCGAAGCGCTCAAGCCGTGCCGTCATGGCCAAGTGCGGCAAAGCCGCGTTCAAGATCGCGCTTCAAGTCGTTCACGTCCTCAAGACCAATATGCAGCCGCAGGGCCGGGCCTTGCGGTTTCCAAACCGTGGCGGTGCGCGCTGCTGTGCAATCGAACGGCACGATGAGGCTTTCGAAACCGCCCCAGGAATAGCCCATGCCGAAAATTTGCAAAGCATTCAACATATGGTGAACGGCTTTCTTCGGATACGGTTTGAGGATGATTGAGAACAATCCCGCCGCTCCCTTAAAATCGCGCTTCCAAAGCTCATGGCCAGGAGCGCCTGGCAGCGCCGGGTAAAGCACCTCGGCGACCTCTGGACGGGTGCGCAGCCATTCGGCGATGGTAAGCCCAGAACGCCAATGCCGCTCCATCCGCACGGCGAGGGTGCGCAATCCCCGAAGGGCCAGGAAGCAATCCTCGCTGTTCGCGCAAAGGCCGAGCGCTTCGTGGGTCGAGGCCATGGCCCCCGCTGCCGGTTCGTCGCCCGTCACGGCGCCGAGAAGCGCATCGGCGTGGCCTACGATGTATTTCGTGGCCGATTGGATTGAGATGTTGACCCCGTGCTCGAAGGCGCGGAAGTAAAGCGGCGTACCCCAGGTATTGTCGATTGCAACGGGCACGCCTGCGCCGCGCGCTGCGCGGCAGATCGCGGGGATATCCTGGATTTCGAAGGTCTGCGAGCCGGGGGATTCGGTGAGTACGAGCTTCGTATTTTGGCGGAGCAGCGCCCCTATGCCGGAGCCTATGAGCGGATCGTAATATTCGACGTCCACGCCGAGCCGCTTGAGGACGCGCGCTGCGAAGCGCCTTGTTGGCTGGTAGACGCTGTCGGCGATCAGCATATGCCCGCCGGTTTCAGCAAAGGTTAGAAGCGTCAACGAGATGGCGCTAAGCCCCGATGGCGTTAGAAAGGTGCGCGCTCCGCCTTCGAGGGCTGCGAGCGCGGTTTCGAGCGCGCGGGTTGTGGGGTTCGAAGGGCGGCCATAGGTATATTCGACCTCACGCGATTCGAGGGTTTCCGCGTCGGGGAACAGCACCGTCGAGCCGCGCACGATGGGTGTGTTCACAAAGCCCGAGTAAGCCCGCGGATTGCGGCCCAGCCGTGTCAGCGATGTCTCTACGCCAAAGCCGCCATCCGCCTCTTCATCGGTTCCCATATTCGATCTTTCCCAGCAAATCGTTTGCGTTGCGATGTCATGATACATCGTCGAGTATTGACCGCGCACCCCGGTTTCGCGTTTTATCGCAGGGCGCGCGGCCAAGCCCTAGCGGAACTTGCGATGCTGCGGAACGGAACAGCCTGCGGTAGGAGCTGAAATGACGGGGCGCTTCCAGAGCTGGGGGCCGGCATTATGGGCTTTCGCTCTGCTCTTTCCTTGCGCGGCTCCTGTCTATGCGGGGACTGCTGGCGATGTCAGGACCCGCGGGCATCTCAACTGCGGGGTAACGGAAGGCCACACGGGGTTTTCCGCAGCGGACGCCGCAGGGAATTGGACCGGGCTCGACACCGATTTCTGCCGGGCTGTGGCGGGAGCGGTGCTCGGCGATGGAACCAAGGTGCGCTTTGTCCCGGTTTCGAAGGACAAGCGCTTTAGCGCGTTGCTGGCCGGCGAGATCGACGTGCTGCCCCGCGTCGCGTGGACCATGCAAAACGCCACGGGGTTCGGGATCTCCTTCGCAGGCGTGATCTATTACGAGAACCAGGGCCTGATGGTCCGGAAAAAGCTCGAGGTACAGAGCGCGCTTGAGCTTTCCGGGACTGAAGTTTGCACGGCTGCTCGAACCGCAGCCGAGTCGAGTATCGCCGATTTTTTCCGCTCGCACGGCATGCCTTACAGGTCTGTGACGTTCGCGAAGCCGGAAGAGGCGCTGAGCGCTTACGAGGGCGGACGTTGCGATGCTTATGCGGCTAGTGTTTCGAGCCTGTCATCGCAACGGCAAAAGCTCACCAATCCTGAGGATCATATCGTATTGCCGGAGCCAATCGCGATGGAGCCCCAGACGCCAGCGGTACGCGCGGGCGATCCGCAATGGCTGAGCGTTGTCAGCTGGACACTTTTTGCGCTGATCGATGCAGAGGAGCTTGGCGTGACCAAAGATAACGCCGCGTCCTTGGCGGCGGGGGGCGCGGCGCCGGGCGTGAAGCGCCTTCTGGGTGGGGAAGACGATTTGGGCAAGCCAATTGGGCTCGGCAAGGATTGGGCGCTTCGGGCTGTAGAGGCTGTGGGCAATTACGGCGAGATGTTCGAGGGCAATCTTGGGGCGAAAAGCAGCTTGAATATCGATAGGGGTCTGAACCGGCTTTGGAATAAGGGCGGTATTTTGTTTGCGCCACCGGTTCGCTAGGCGGTTTCGCCTGGAGTGCCATCCACAGCCATGAGCGGATAGATATTTGCGGCCCGGCGTTTTGGTGCTTATGCTTTCGCGAAGCATAAAGACGGAAAGAGCGATCGATGGACCCGGATATGGTGCGCCAGCAGGAAGAGGCCGAGCGTGAGGCTTTGGCGCTTTTGCTCAGGAAACCGGCGGGAGACGGACGCAAAATTGCAGCGGCCGTTCCGCAGCCGGTAGCGAACGCCGGCGGCCAAGCGCTTGTTCGGGAAATGGGTGCAGCCCCTCCGCGTCCAGCCGGCGGATCGGGGGCTCCCCCTTCGCCTGTTGGGCTTGCTCCCGCGACTTCTCTGGATGTGCCTCTGCGGCAGTCCGAGGCGCGCAAGAGGTTCTCAGCACTCGCTAGCTTGGGGCGGTTCATTTCTTTCGGCCTGGCTGGGGCCGTTCTCGGCGGCGGTCTCGGTATTGCAGCGGAAATTTATTTCCAGCTGGCGGGCGATCAAGCCAAGCTCGCGGTATTCGGCACGGCAGGATTTCTGGCTGCGTTTAGCGCTTTCGCGTCTTTGTTGACGAGCAATTCGAAGTCATAGAAAACGGCGCAAAGGTGCACCTTGGCGCTCTCCAAGGCGGCATTGAGATTCCCTTGCGGGCCTGCCTATCGCCTGGAGTCCAGAGGCACGTAATCGCGGGCCTTCTCGCCAATATAGAGCTGCCGCGGGCGGCCGATCTTTTGCTCAGGGTCGGAAATCATTTCTTTCCACTGTGCGATCCACCCAACGGTGCGCGCGATCGCAAACAGCACGGTGAACATCGAGACCGGGAAACCGAGCGCCTTCAGCGTGATGCCAGAATAGAAGTCTATATTTGGATAAAGCTTCTTCTCGATAAAGTAATCGTCCTCGAGCGCGATACGCTCCAGCTCCATGGCCACTTGCAGGAGGGGGTCGTTCTTGATGCCGACGATCTCCAGCACCTCTTTGCAGGTCTTCTGCATGACGCGGGCGCGCGGATCGTAGTTCTTGTAGACGCGATGCCCGAAACCGCTGAGCCGGAAATTGTCGTTCTTATCCTTGGCGCGCTTGATGAATTCGGGGATGCGGTCGACGGTGCCGATTTCCATCAGCATTTTCAGCGCGGCTTCGTTGGCGCCGCCATGAGCGGGTCCCCAAAGGCAGGCTATGCCCGCCGCGATGCAGGCGAAGGGGTTCGCACCCGACGAGCCGGCAAGCCGAACCGTCGAGGTTGAGGCGTTTTGCTCATGGTCGGCGTGCAGGATGAAAATGCGGTCCATCGCCCGGCTGAGCACGGGGTTGACCTTGTACTCCTCGCTCGGCACAGCGAAAGTCATGTAAAGGAAGTTCGAGGCGTAATCGAGCTCGTTCCGAGGGTAAATGAAAGGCTGGCCGATCGAATATTTGTAAGCCATCGCCGCGATGGTCGGCATCTTCGCGATCATGCGGATGGAGGCAACGTCGCGTTGGATAGGATCGTTTATGTCGATGGAGTCGTGATAGAAGGCCGACAGTGCGCCGACGGTTCCGACCATCACGGCCATAGGATGGGCATCGCGCCGGAAGCCGGAGAAGAACCGGTTCATCTGCTCATGCGTCATTGTGTGGTAGATGACGCGGTTCTTGAAATCGAGGTATTGTTGTTTGGTGGGCAAATCGCCGTAGAGCAGGATGTGGCACGTCTCCAGGAAGTTGCCGTGCTCGGCCAGCTGATCGATGGGATAGCCCCGGTACAGGAGTATACCTTGATCGCCATCGATATAGGTGATGTCGGATTTGCACGCGGCTGTGGAAGTGAAGCCGGGATCGTAGGTGAACACGCCAGACTGAGCATAAAGCTTTGAAATATCGATAACATCTGGGCCGACTGTGCCCGAGAAGACGGGAAGCTCATACTGCTTGTTATGCACGGTGAGCGTCGCGGAGCCATGGGGCTTCGACGCCTCTCCTCTATGCGAAGTGTTGGGATCGATCATGCTCATGCTCTTCTCCTGTTGGGGGCGCACGGGTGCGCGCAGGGAGGCGCCATTGCCATGAAAGTGACATGGCTCCACCCAATTTGCTAGCCCCATTTTGCGTTGCACTATAAATGTGCAGTGCACACTTTCGTATGAACCGGCGGGCTGCATTGGGCGCGGTTCCGGCGGATAGCGCCTGGATATCCCCGCTCCCTGCTTGCTTAGGAAGATCCCGGGTTGCGAGAAGCTATGAAACGCGTGCGTTGCTTCTGCGCATTCATCCGGTCTGCGATGCGGCCGAGGCTTTCGCGGCGGCCGAGCACATGCAGCACGTCGAAGATGGGCGGCGAGGTGGTGCAGCCCGTTATTGCGGCGCGCAGGGGCTGGGCGGCATTGCCGAGCTTGGCGCCGGTCTCTTCGGCATAGGCACGCGTCGCAGCTTCGAGCGCGGACGGCTCCCACGCCTCAAGTGCAGAGAACCGCGCATGGAGCGCGGCGAGGTGTTTTTCGGCGTCGCCCTCCAAGAGCTTGGCGGCTTTCTCGTCGATATCGATGGGGCGCTTTACGAACAGATAGCGGGCCGAGACCAAAAGTTCCACCAGCGTCTTCGCGCGCTCCTTCAGGCCGGGCATGGCCTTTCTGAGTTTGCCCCAGCCTGCTTTCGTTATGGTGCCCGCGATATCCTTCGCCGCCTCGATCTCCGGCGCGATGGCCTCGATCTGCGCCACAAGCTCCTTGTCCAGCGTATTGCGGATGTAAACGCCATTGAGGTTTTCGAGCTTGGCGAAATCGAAGCGCGAGGGCGAGCGGCCGATGGCGTTGAGGTCGAACCACTCGATGGCTTGCTCCGTGGAGAAAATCTCGTCGTCGCCGTGGCTCCAGCCGAGCCGCGCGAGGTAATTGCGCATCGCGGCCGGCAGGTAGCCCATGGCGCGGTAAGCCTCCACGCCGAGCGCGCCGTGGCGCTTCGAAAGCTTGGCGCCGTCCGGCCCATGAATCAGCGGGATATGCGCAAAAGAGGGGACGTGCCAGCCCATGGCATGGTAGAGCTGCGTCTGGCGTGCGGCATTGGTGAGATGATCGTCGCCGCGAATGATGTGGGTGATGCCCATGTCGTGGTCGTCCACCACCACCGCAAGCATGTAGGTCGGCGTGCCGTCGGAGCGTAACAGCACCATGTCGTCGAGGTCCTTGTTCGCCCACGTCACGTGACCCTGCACTCGGTCCAGCACGGAGGTCTCGCCCTCCGTAGGAGCGCGGAGGCGAACAACGAAGGGGGCATCCGGGGCGGAGGGAACCTTGTTGCCATCTCTGTACGGGGAGCGAAACGCCCGGGAAGTCTCCGCCGACAGCCGCTCTATTTCTTCCGGCGAGGCTTTATCGTATCTTGCGGCGGCCAACGCCTTCCGGGCCTTTTCAGCTTGCTCGCGAAAGGCATCTAACTCTTCTTGAGTTACGTAGCACCGGAAGGCCTTGCCGGCCGCTAAAAGCTCGTGCGCCACCTCGGCATGGCGCTTGGCGCGCGCGAATTGATAGACCGGCTCTCCGTCCCAATGGAGGCCGAGCCATTGCAGTCCGCCGATAATGGCGGCAATCGCGGCTTCGGTGGAGCGGGCGCGGTCGGTGTCCTCGATGCGCAGCAGGAATTTCCCGCCAGTGTGCTTGGCGTAAAGCCAGTTGAACAGCGCAGTGCGCGCGCCGCCAATATGCAGATAGCCGGTGGGGGAGGGGGCGAAGCGTGTCACCACGCCGGAGCTGGGCGCCATCGGGATACTTTCAAACAGGTGGACTTTTGTCTTGCGGGCCAGGCCGATGATTGGCCGTTCCACCCCTCACCCTGTCCGGGGGTCCCTTCTCCCATGGGGAGAAGGACAGGATGAGGGGTGGTGCGCCTGATCTGGGCTGCTATAACATGCCGGCTTTGTAATTGGTAGCGGGTGGGAAAATTGAGCGTTGCCGTTCCGGCCGGATTGCATGCGGCCCCGCGCGGGCGAGGTTTGGGCGGCGCCTTCGCACGCCTCGGCGGCACGATTGCGGCCCAGCTCGACGCTGAGCAGGGGCGCTGGTTCCTTTGGCTGCCGGTGTATTTCGGCGCCGGCGTTGGCATCTATTTCGAGCTCCTGGAAGAGCCGCCCTTCTCGCTTTCTCTTGGGCTCTTCATTGCGGCGCTGGCGCTCAGGATGATGGCGCGGGCGAACCTGTTCGCTTTTCTTTTCACCAGCATCCTTCTTTGCGCGAGTGCCGGCTTTTTCGCGGCGAAAGTCCGCACGGACATCATGGCAGCACCCGTGCTGGAGCGGCATGGTGCCTACGATCTCGAAGGCTTTGTGGAAGGCTTCGACCGGCAAACGCCGAAGCGGGGCCGTGCGGTGATCCGGCTCACAGCGATGAAGCACGACAACGCGGAGGTTGCGAACAGGCCGTTCCGCGTGCGGGTCAGCGTGCGCGGCGAGCAGACGCTCATGCCCGGCACCGCGATCAAAATTCGCGCCATTCTCGGGCCCCCGCCCGAGCCCGTGATGCCGGGCGGCTACGATTTCGCGCGCATGAGCTATTATCAAGGCATCGGCGCGTCGGGCTATTCGCTTTCGAAACCTGAGCTTTTAGAAGGGCGCGAGTTGCCGCTCGATATGAAATTAAGAGCTCGGCTTGCGGAGTTGCGGGCGCGGATCGGCACGCGGATTACATCCACGCTTCCCGGCCAGACGGGTGAGATCGCTGCGGCGCTCACCGTGGGGCAGACAGCGGGCCTCGACGAGACCTCCATGAACGATCTGCGCGGATCGGGCCTGGCGCATGTGATCTCGATCTCGGGCCTGCATATGTCTCTCGTGGCGGGCACGGTATTCTGGTTCCTGCGCTGGCTGCTTGCGTTATTCCCGTCCATCGCGCTGCGCTTCTCTGTGCGCGCGCTGGCGGGCGGGGCGGCGCTCGTTTGCGTTACGATCTATCTCGCTTTGTCGGGCGCCTCCATCGCGGCAGTGCGCTCCTATCTCATGATTGCGGTGGTTTTTTTCGCCATCCTGCTCAACCGCCCGGCGCTGTCTCTGCGCAACGTCGCGCTGGCCGGACTCGTTATCCTTATCGTGCTGCCGGACAGTCTGATCGACATCAGTTTCCAGATGTCCTTTGCTGCAACCGCCGCGCTGATCGCGGGCTACGAGCGCTTCGGCCGCTTTCTGCATTTCGAGGCGCGGAGCGTGCGCGAGCGGCTAACGTGGCAGCCGGTTTATATCCTTGGCGGCGTGCTGGTGACGACGGCGACCGCCGGCCTCGCCGTCGAGCCCTTCTCGGCCTATCACTTCCACAACCTCACCGTCTATTCCGCGCTCGGCAATCTCCTCGGCGGCCCGCCGGTCGATTTGCTCACCATGCCCGCGATGATCGTGGCGCTGATCGCGATGCCGTTCGGAATCGACGAATGGCCGCTGAAATTCATGGGCTATGGCGTCGATGCGATGATGGCGGTGGCGAAATGGGTGGCCTCGATCCCGGGATCGCTGATCCCCGTGCCGGCCTTTCCCTTCGCGGCGCTGCTGATCATCATCTTGGGCGGGCTTTGGCTCATCATCTGGCGGCGGCCGTGGCGGCTGTTGGGGTTAGCCGTCATCGGTGCGGGCGTTGCGCTCACCTCAATCCACGACCGGCCCGACATTTATGTGGATCGCGACGCCAAGGTTGTCGCCATCCGCGGCAAGGACGGCAAGCTTGAGGCGCCGAAATCGCGCCGCGCGTTCTACACCGTGACGCAGTGGCTGAAGGCCGATGGCGACGGACGGGCGGCGAAGGACGCATCCAAGGGCGCCGGCTGGCAATGCGACGCCTATAGCTGCCTCGCGCTGGTGAAGGGCAGGCTCGTGAGCTTTGTCGCCAAGCCGGACGCCATCCACGACGATTGCGAACGCGCGGCGATCATGGTTGCGCCGATGGATATCCGCCAGCCTTGCCCGTCGCCGAAGATTATTTTGGATCGCGGCGCTCTATGGGAGCGGGGTTCGGCAACGATTGGCGTCTCAGACACGCGTCTGACGCTCCACACCGCATCCGAACGGCGCGGCGTGCGTCCCTGGTCGCCCGCGCGGCGCCGCCGCGAGATCATTCCGCCAGAGGCGGAAAGCGCCAAGCCCGGCGAGGACAAACCCGCCGATGACGCGCAGGAATAGGCAATCGGGGTCTTACCTTGGTCCTTCCCGCCGTCTTTGATATACAATTGTACAGACGTCCCTCCTATCTCAGGCAAATAACTCCTAGAAGGAATGGTCTCCGAGAACCATGGCTTAAGCGAAACGGCATCAACAGGCACGGCCGGCAAACCTATTTCAATTTGCTGCAATTTCTCCGGAGATTCTGCGTAGAAAGTTTTCCGCGAAGCGAAGTTTGGCGCCACCTTTCCCGCGATACGGCACAAAATGGCGGCTGAAACTGGAAAAGAGTGGGTATCGCCATGAAAGTCAGAAAAAGCATTGCTTCAGCGATAGCGGTCGCGGGCTTCGCCTTCCTAGGGTCTGCAGCACTTGCCGATCCCATCGCTCAGAGCAGCGCATCTGCCGTCAATCACGAGTTGACTGCCGCATCTCAAAGCACGTTCACCCTTATTCGCCGCGGCTTCGCCCGTGCCGGCGGGGCGCGCGGGGTCCGCGCCGGCGGCGTTCGCGGCAGAGCGTTTGCAGGCAGACGCGGCTTCGTGGCTGGACGCGGGGCGGTTGCGAGACGGGGCGTTGTCGCCGGGCGCCGCTACGCAGGTGGACGCCGGGTCTGGCGGAACGGCCGGTGGTGGTATGGCCCTGCGGCGGTTGGCCTTGGCGTCGGTGTAGCCGGAGGCAGCTGCTATTGGAATTGCCGCAATGCGGGCCACGGACCTGCATTCTGCAGTACCTATGCGGCCAATTTCTGCTCCTAATAGAATCAGAGCTTAAGGGGGCCGCAAAGAGCTGTGGCCCCCTTAAGCTAAACTCTGTGCCGCCCGATCGCTCCCGCCCCGAGAGGCCAAAGGTTTGCGCGCTAATGCGTCGTGGTCGTGGTCGCGGGCGCGGGGGTTGAGGGCTGCATCGTTCCAGAACGGCAGGCTCGCAGGAATTTCCGGCGCGACTGGCCCTGCGCTCTATAGGTGGCCTTGTGCGCCCGCCAATCCATTCTGCACTGCCGGTTGCTCATGCCTGCGGCATCGGCAACGCCCGCGAAAGCCCCGAGACTGAGAGCTGCAACCATGCAAACGCGTACCATCCGCGATGTTTTCTGTGTCATGTTCGTAACCTTTGCTTTCAACTATCCTCGCATTGCTTCGTGCGCCTGCGCACGGAAATGCATGCCGTTTCCCCGGCGGGCCGGAAGGCCGGGCTTGAATAAGAGGAACACGGCTTCGTGACCCGAAGCAATTGGTTCGCTTGACGATTATTAGGCGCGCGTGTAGGAGGTTCGCACAATTTTAGCTTTCCGCTCCAATGGGTCTAGGAGACCGGCGCTAGGCACCAAATGGTCCGGTCAGCACGTTTCGAGCGCAGCTCATGCAAACGTTTCCCTTTGCCACCAAGTCTTTTTCTTGTGCGGCGTTGCCTATTCTTGATACAAATTGTGAAGGTACCGCTTCAATAGAATCTTGTAAGAGTACCGCTATAAGGATCGAGGCGGAAGGCGATCGGGGGCAGGTATGGCTTTCAAGCAAGCTGAAGGGTTTGCGCTGCGTCCTATGTACCGGAGCGGGGCAATGCGCCGGGTAGTGCAGATTGCGGCGGCGGGGGTTGCGTTTGCGCTGTGCGCGGGACTGCAAGCCTGCACATCGGACCCAACCTGGCCGAGCTTGGCCAAGGTCACCGATCTGACGAATATCCTGACGCCGGAAGAGCGTCAGAAGGCGGTTCAAGACCTCCAAAAGAGCGATCAAGGCCAGAATAGCAACGCTGCCGCCCCGGCAGCCAAGCCCGGTCAGCAATAAGATTCAAGACCGCGCCTCGAGGGAATACGCCGCGAGAAGCGGCCCCCAACTTTGTTCGCAAAGCGCAATGCCTCGTAGACATGGGTGCGGCTCAAGCCTTATACGTAGAAGGGCGCTTCGCCCCGGCGAGCGGCGCCTATTTTCATTTGGAAAGCACCGGAACTATGGCTGAAGAATTTCACCGCATCAAACGCCTGCCGCCCTACGTCTTCGAGCAAGTGAACAAGCTCAAGGCCGCGGCCCGAGCGCGCGGTGAAGACATCATCGACTTTGGCATGGGAAATCCGGATCTGCCCACGCCCGAGCACATCGTCGAAAAGCTGGTGGAGACGGTCTCCAAGCCGAAGACCAACCGCTACTCGGCATCGCGCGGCATTCCGGGCCTCCGGCGCGCGCAGGCCGCGTATTACGAGCGGCGTTTCGGCGTGAAGCTCAATCCTGACACGCAAGTTGTGGCGACCCTTGGCTCCAAGGAAGGCTTCGCCAACATGGCGCAGGCGATCACCGCGCCGGGCGACGTCATTCTGGTTCCCAATCCCACCTATCCGATCCACGAATTCGGCTTCATCATGTCCGGCGCCGCCATGCGGCATATCCCGGCGAGCGTTGACCACGAATTTCTGGTCGCCGTGGACAAGGCCGTCCGGCACAGCATTCCAAAGCCGCTGGCGCTGGTGTTGAGCTATCCGTCAAACCCGACCGCGATCATGGCAAGCCTCGATTTCTACAAGGAAATGGTGGACTACGCGAGGAAGCACGACCTGATCCTGCTTTCCGATGTCGCCTATGCGGAAATCTATTTCGGCAACGAGCCGCCGCCTTCGATCCTGCAAGTGCCGGGCGCGATGGATGTCGCCGTCGAGTTTACATCGCTGTCGAAGACATATTCGATGCCCGGCTGGCGCATGGGCTTCGCCGTCGGCAACGAGCGGCTCGTCGCGGCGCTGGCGCGCGTTAAATCCTATCTCGATTACGGTGCGTTCACGCCGGTCCAAGTCGCCGCCTCCGCCGCGCTCAACGGCCCGCAAGAGTGCATCGAGGAGATGCGCCAGACTTACAAGAGCCGGCGCGATTGCCTAGTCGAAACGTTACACCGCGCGGGCTGGGACATTCCCTCGCCTCCCGGCACGATGTTCGCCTGGGCGCCGCTGCCCCCAGCCATGGAGCAAATCGGCTCTTTAGCGTTCTCGAAGCTTTTGCTCGAAAAGGCGGGCGTGGCCGTTTCGCCGGGCGTGGGCTTCGGCGAGTACGGGGAAGGACATGTCCGCCTAGCGCTGGTCGAGAACGAGCACCGTATCCGGCAGGCCGGGCGCGCGATCAAGAAGTTCCTCGCCTCCGCGGATGTGAACCTCCACAACGTCATACCCTTCGCACAAGGCCAAGCCCGCTAGCGGGCCATACTTGCAAGGAGCACTATGAAAGCGAACGAACCGCTGCGGATTGGTATTGCCGGATTGGGAACGGTAGGTTCCGGGCTCTTGCAGCTGCTGACCCAGCATGGCGAGGCGATAGCGGAAAAGTGCGGCAGGCCGGTTGCAATTGCCGGCGTGTGCGCCCGCTCGCGCGAGGAGCCAGGCGCCAAGCT
>JBKQOR010000290.1:0-17194 GCA_052145435.1 Rhodomicrobium sp.
CCGAACAGCTTGCCAGCTTCGACGTCGCTGCGGAAATGGACGCCCGCGATCATCCGGCTGTGGGCGTAATCGTCGATCCGGGCGTAAATGACCGCGCGCTTCTCGGGCATCATACCGGCGAGAAGGAACCCAACGGTAGCGCCGTAGGCCGCGTGGCCCGAAGGGTAGGAGAAGCTTTCGCTGGGTTTGTCTTCAACCGGATGCAGGGCGTTGCCGGGGGTCAAAAAGGGGCGGATTCGGCAGAAGGTGTTTTTTGCCGCTTCGACAGCAGCCTTCTCCTCCTTGCGGCGCTTCGTGAAGAAGTCTTCGCAGGCCGCAAGCCCGGCGGCATCGAACGCGATACCCGCTCCTTCCAGAAACCGGCGCGCACTTCTTGTAGCGTCGTCCGTAGCGTGGGTCTCCTGCTCTTTCGTGCGAGCCCCTTCTAGGCCCGCCAATTCCGCCAGTTCCGCCTTGGTCTCCTCGCAAGCTTCGCAAGGCGGCGGCGGCAGCAGGTTCACAAGCGGCTCGTCAGAATGGCCAGCGCACTCATTTGCGAAGACGGACGGGGAAGAGAAAGTTAGGAAGAAGGCTGTGAGGAAAATGGCTCCGAGGCCCGCGGCCCGCTGCGCTGTCATATCTTCGCTCTCCCTCAAAACACCCGGCACCTTCTTAATGCCTGCCTGGCCTTGTTCGCAAGGCGCGTCTTTCGCGCCACAACCGCGCGAATACCACGGTTTTACTCATGGTTGTCCAGGCACTTTAAGCAATCGGAGGTTGCGGCGACCTAAGGGCGGGGTTAATTTCAGTCAGAGATTTTCTCTGTGATTCGGGGAAGCCATGATTGTCATAGTCGATGAACGCGAAACCGTCTTGGACGGCTACACCGCTTGGTTTTGCCGCGAAGGCGTGTCCGCGGCCGGGCTCGCGCCTTCCGATTTCCGGCAGTGGGTCGACACCGCGGCCGAGCCGGACATCGATGCCGTAGAAGCCTTCCTGCTCGGAGATTTTCAGAACAGGGAGGACGTTCCCATCAAGATCAAGTCCCGCTCGAGCGCGGCTGTCATTGCGATGAACGACACCAAGTCCTTGAGCGATACGCTCGAGCTCTTCGCGGCGGGCGTCGACGACGTCGTCCGCAAGCCGGTGCACGTGCGCGAGATCCTCGCACGGATCAAAGCGATCAGCCGGCGCATGCAGCTCGATGGGCCGGCGCCGCTGGCCGGCCGTATCCGCGTCTTCTCCGACGGGCGCGACCCCGAGATCGACGGCGAGCCGCTGCCGCTGCCGAGGCGCGAACGCAGAATCCTCGAATATCTGATGGCGAACAAGGGCCGCAGGGTCACCAAATCGCAAATATTCAATTTCGTTTATGGCTTGTTCGACGATGGCATCGACGAGAATGTGATCGAAAGCCACATCAGTAAACTTCGCAAGCGCCTGCGCCAGAGGCTCGGGACCGACCCGATCGATTCCCAGCGTTTCCTCGGCTACCGGCTGACGCATGAGTGAGAGCGACGTGTGAAGATGACCCTGGGTGCGTGCAAAAGGCGAGTCAGCTATGCCTCTCTTCGCGATTTGGCGGGGGGCAATCGACGCTATTGCCTGAATGAGCCTATCTAGATCGGTTGCTTTCGGTGGGCAGGCAGTCCGGCCTCACAGCGCGACAAACTGGTAGCCGAGGAAAAAGCACGGCTGTATCGCATCGTACACTGTCCACACGCCGCACGCAGCCAGGTCACGACCGGAATTTGGCCGCTTTTCAGTACCCAACCGGATAGCTGGTTGTCGCGAAGGGGCGGTATTGATAGAGCCAGGTTTCGGTCAACACCTGTGCGCCAGCCTTCAGATACAGGCGCATCTCGACGGGATCGGTGCCGTCGACAGTAAGGTCGAAGAGCGCCCGCCAATGCCCCGGCACATCGTCCGGAACGGCTTCGGCATAGCTATAGGTGAACTGACCGCGCGAGGCCCAGAGAACAAGCTCGGGCTTGACACCATAAGGAAGCTGCGCCAGCGGCCCGCCGAGAAACTCGACTTCGAATTTGCGCACGCCGTTGGGACGCGCCTTGCCGGGCTGCCCGCCGCGGCCGAGCCGGGTCGCAACGCAGCGGCCGAGCGGGGTGGGATAAGGCTCATCGGCGAGCCAATGCAGACGGTAGCGAAGCTCGACACGGCTGCCCGCCTGTACCGGCTTAGCCGGGGACCAATAGACGATGACGTTGTCGTTGATTTCATCGTCGGTCGGCATCTCGACGAGCTGCACGGTGCCCTTGCCCCACTCGCCGAGCGGCTCGACCCACCCAGAAGGCCGCTTCTCGTAGCCCACGCCGTCGAGATAATGGTCGAAATTGCGATCGCGCTGCAAGAGGCCGAAGCCGCGCGGGTTTTCGTCGAGGAAGCTCGATATCGAGACATGGGCGGGATTGTTGAGCGGCCGCCAGATGTGCTCGCCGGCGCCCGTCCACATCGCCAGACCATCGGAATCGTGCACCTCGGGGCGCCAGTCGATCCCGGCCCGCTTGACCGTCTCGGAATACCAATACATCGAGGTTAAGGGCGCCAGCCCGAGCCGATCCACTGGCTGGCGGAAGAACAGCGTGTTCTCTATCTCCATGATTACGCCTTTGGTGCGCTCCATCACGAAACGGTAAGCGCCCGTCACGCTTGGGCCGTCGAGCAGCGCGTAAACTGTGACGGCTTTAGTAGCGGACGGTGCCGGCATGAACCAGAAGGCAACGAAATCCGGAAATTCCTCCGGCGCATTACCGCCGGGCGTCAGCGTGATCCCTCTCGCAGAAAGGCCGACCTGACCGAGCTCGCCCTTGGCGCGGAAATAGGAGGCGCCGAGGAACGTGACCCAAGGCTCGGCCTTGCGCCAATCCTCCGTTCCAGCCTTCGGCTCGCGCAGCCAAAAACCGGCGATGGGAGAAGGGGCCGGGGGCAGACTGGCCGCCGCGTTCCCCGATGGAATCGTGAAGTAATTGGAATCGTAAAGGATTTCGCGCGCAAGGTCTTTGCCGGCTCCCGGCTCGACCGCATACATGCGAACCGTTTTCGGGAAGTATTGCCCCACATGCTGGAACGTGATCGGAAAGGCGCTCGAATCGCCATCGCCGTAAAGAGCGTACTCCGACTTATAATGAAGCTGGCCATGAGCGTCGTAGTCGATCGAGGAGACGATCTTCGGATCGGGGCGGGGGGGCGAAACGTAGGCCGCGGCCGCGAGTGCTTCCGCGCGAGCCTTTAGCCAGTCATAAGAGAACGGGTGCGCTTCGCCCATGCGCAACCCAGGAATGCTCGCGCGCGAGGGGCTTACGGCGAATGCCTGGGCGGCCAGTACAAGTTTGAGAAAACTACGGCGGTCGATCATGTTCGTGTCCTGTCCGGAAACTCAGCGAATGCTCACAAGGCCAGAAGGCACACTCGCCGCGCATGTCTGTAGCTTGGCGGTGACCGGATGGGAAGCCGCTTTATGACTGCGGAAGCTTCTGAAATCATGTGCCCCTGTTTTTTTTTGCCTGCGGCACAACGCCCGCGCTTTTTATTCTCCGCGCAAGGCGGCAGCAATCGCGGGAACGGCGCGGGCATCGGATATCATGCCGATGTGGTTGAGATCTGGAATTACCGTCACAGGGACTTCGGGCCGGATCGCGTGCACAGTTGGTGCGAAGAGTTCCGCGTCGAAAAGCTCATCCTTAGCTGCAGCCAAGACTCGCACCGGCGTACGGGCATTTTTCAGATCGGCGGCATAATCGCTTGTGCCGAAGCCCCGCATCAGCCTGAAAGACCAGCTACCGGTGAGAAGCTTGGCTTGAGCGGGATCGATGGCAAAAGCCAGTACCGGAAGACCTTCAAAGGTGTGTATCCCCAAACTGCCGAGCAGAGAAAGCCCAATAATTCTAGGAATGAACGGCGCGGCCCATGCGTTCGAGGTTTCCCTCACGGTTGGCGCTTTTGGGCCGAGCATCGGCGCGAGGAGGACAACCCGGCCGAATGTGCCGCCGAGGCGGGATGCGGCGGCATGCAAGGCGAAGCCGCCGCCCGAAGAGAACCCGGCGAGAACGATACGCGTGCCAGGGTGGCGGCCTGAAATGGCCCTTACGAAATCCTCAAGATCGTCATCGAGCTGGCCCGCATAATCGATATCGCCGCGCCTGCCCGTTTCGCCGTGTCCGCGAATATCCGGCGCGTAGATTTGAATGCCTTGGGCGGAAAGCGCCTTTGCTAGCGGGTGCAAGCTTACGCTCGATCCTGCGGAGCCGTGAATTGCTATGACGATAGTTGCCGGCCCGCCTGAAGATGGCGCGTGCCATTGCCGGAAGCCAATCGTCCCGCTGCGCGCTGCAACTTTCTGGACGCGGGGCAGATCGCTAAAATCCACGGTCTCGAAGGCGCTGCCTATCGATGCGAGCGGTGGCGGAGGAGCGCCGGCACCGAATGCAATCATTCCGGCGAGGATCGCACCCGCAATGCCGGCCGCTACAAGGCCAATCACGAGGGCTAGACACAAGATCGCACCGTCCGGAAACAAAGGTTTTCAGAAATTCATAGCGCCGCTTGCTGGCGGGCGAGTATGTCCTTGGCCTTAGCGCAGTCCGCCTCCATCTGCGCGGTGAGCGTTTCAGCCGAGCGGAACTTTGCGTCCTCGCGCACGAAGGCGATGAACTCGATTTCCATGGGCTTTCCGTAGAGATTTCCATCGAAATCGAAAAGAAAAGTTTCAAGCAACGGCAGGCCGGCATCGAATGTGGGCCTTGTTCCCAGATAAGCGGCGCCCTGAAGCTTGCGGCCATCGGTATAGGCATGAACGGCATAAATGCCATGCTTGAGCGTTATGCCCTCTGCGAGGCGGATATTTGCCGTGGGGAAGCCGAGGATCTGCCCGCGCCCGGCGCCGCTCTCGACCGTGCCAGAAACGCGCCAGTAATATCCAAGCATCTCGGCCGCGGCGGCCACATCGCCCTCGGCGAGCAATTCGCGCACGCGGGTGGATGAAAAGATTTCGCCTGCATTTCCCTGCGCTTCGACCATCGTCACTCCAAACCCGTGAATTAGCCCCTCTTGGGCGAGAACGGCCGGATTTCCGCCGCGGCCCTTTCCGAAGAAGAAGTTATAGCCGACCGAAGCATGCTTGATAGCGAAAGCCTCGGCCAGGATTACGCGTACGAAGTCCGGCGCGGTGAGTCCGGCGACGGCGCGATCGAACGGGATGACCGCCGTGAAGCCGCATCCGTAAGCCGAAAGAAGCTCAAGCTTGCGCTCCACGCCCGTGAGCCGGAAGAAAGGCTTTTGCGGCTGGAAGAACATCCTTGGGTACGGCTCGAACACCATGACGCCCATGGGCAACCCGCCCCCGGCAGTTTTCGCCTTCGCCGCGTCCAGCACCGCGCGATGGCCGCGATGCAGCCCGTCGAAAGTGCCGATCGCAAGCGAGGCTCCCTTCAAATGCTCAGGAATCTCATGCCAGCCATGGACGATGTCCATTCTGCTACTCTTTCGATTTCGGTGTACGCGAGGGGATCATAATTACGGCTTCCCCTTCGAGCACGACCTTCTCGCCCACTGCGCACTGGCAACTGAAGATCGCCCTTTTTCTGTGCTCGATCAAGTCGGATATTTTAACGGTCGCGGTGACGTGATCGCCGATGTGAACCGGCGCCCTGAAATTCAGCGTCTGCGAGATATACACGCATCCCGGCCCTGGGAGCTTCGTACCGAATACTGCCGAGATATAAGCCGCGCTCAGCATTCCATGCGCGATACGCCGCCTGAACGGCGTTTCCTTTGCATAGGCATCGTCGAGGTGGATCGGATTGATGTCGCCGCTGACCTGAGCGAAGGCGTGAATATCGTCGCCGCCGACAATTTGCACGAGGCTCGCCTCCATGCCAACATACAAATCCTCGAAGAAGTGCCCAGGTCCTACTCCGCCGGTCATGAAACCCTCCTACGCAGCTTCGCAAACGCGCTTGATACCGTGTCTGGCGCTCATATATGCGAGAGCTTGGACTTTGCGCAAGGACCCCGGTCTCACCATTGCAGTTGCGGCATAGCTGCAGCTGGGCGGAATGGCCGGCTGGCGAAGAGCCGCTCGATAAGCGGTCCGTTGGCCGCACCGTCCTCGACGGCATCGCCAACGTGGACCCGGCTCGCGATATAGATCGAGTCGATCCCCTGGCTGCTCGCGCCTTTAATATCGGTCTCGATGCCATCGCCGATCGCTAGAATCTCACTCTTGGGCAGCGGCTTTGTGAGCTTTCGCAGCGCTGCCTCGTAAATGGGGCGGTACGGCTTTCCAGCCTGAACCACCGTCTGGCCTAATGCGGCGTAGCGCTCGGCCAGCAACCCAGCGCAGGGCAACAGCTTGGAGCCGCGTTCGACAACAAGGTCCGGGTTGGCGCAGATCATTGGGACGCCCCGGGCCGCGAACGCAGCCAGCATGCCGTCATAGTCCTCCGCCACCTCGTGCTCTTCGTCGAAAAAGCCCGTGCAAACGATGGCCACGGCCTTAGCGGCTGGGGCGAACTCTACATCCAGGGCGTCGAAAAGGCACCGGTCGCGCTCCGGGCCGAGGTGAAAGACAGGCTCGCTAGAATAGGTTTCGACCAAGGCGCGTGTTACATCGCCAGATGTGACCAGCGCGCTGAAACAATCCCGAGGCACGCCCAGCGAATTCAAATGATCGAGGACGGCATCTGAAGGCCTTGGCGAATTCGAGATGAGGACAACTTCACCTCCGCCCCGCTTGAACATTCGGCAAGCCTCGATGGCGGGCGCGAACACGGTTTCGCCGTCGTGCAGAACGCCCCAAACATCGCAAAGCCAAGCCTTGTGATTTTCGCTGACCCCAGCCACGCTTGTTAGGATTGGAATAGACGTGCGCCCGTAATTCATCATTCGCAAATATACGCCGCGCGTATTATCCCAGTAACTCAATGAAATGTGCAGCGGATATTTTGTCCGCTGCACGGCGCGGAGGCCTTTAGAGGGCGGATGCGACCGCCTCGGCGCCGTCTCTGCCATAGATATCGCGGCGGAAATGGACGGTGCCGTCCGGCGTTCCCCACGCAGTTATATAGGTCCAGAACAGAGGGACGCGCTTTTTGAGGCGCACATAAAGCCGTTCGCCGGTCTGCTTCATGCGCAAGACTTGCTGTACCGTCCAGCCATTCTCTTCCAAGAGCCAAGCGACGAGCTGATGCACGTTCTGCACGCGCACGCAACCAGAACTCTCCGCCCTGAAGCTCTGTGAGAAGATGCTCTGCCCGGGCGTGTCGTGCATGTAAACCCCGTGGGGGCTGTCGAAGTTGATCTTCACGTAACCCAGCGGATTTTCCTCGCCAGCATTCTGCACATAGTAATAATGAAGCGGCTGGTCCGAGTTCCAATTGATCTGCATGGGATCGATGCGTTGGCCTTTCTGATAGGCTGCATAATCGGTATAGGCGTCAATCTTATACTTCGCGAGCACATCTTGGCCCTTCGGCTGCATATCGCGTCCCTTAGGGATCAAGTCGGACTTCAAAACGGTGGGCGGAACGACCCATTCCTTGTTGAAGTTGATCTCTTCGATGGCCGACGACACCAAAGGCGAAGGGCGGTCCGGCTTACCGACCACGCCCGTATGACGGGAGACAACCTGATTATTATTGATGGCCTCGATCTGGGCCGCGGGGATGTTCACAACGACGTACTTGCCGGCTGGCGTTGTAGCCGACATGTTCTGCAGCCGGGGCAAATTTGTGCGGAGCTGACGCAAGCGCGCTGCGGCGGGCACGTTAAGCTCTTCGATCGTATTCTTGTCGAGGAAGCCCGTGGCAGGAAGTCCATGCCGGGTCTGCGCCTTCTTCACGGCATTTTCGACGTAGGAATCAAAAATTTGCGGATAGCCGCCATAGGCCTGCAAATCGCCCGTCGCCTGCAGGCGCTTGCGAAGCTGCACCACCGCGGGGTGGTACATCCCCGTGCGCAACTCGATCGGCGGCAATTGCGCCCAGCCGCCGCGCGCGACGATTTCGGCATACTGCTTAATGGCGTTGCGGGTAGCTGTAACGTTCTCCTTTGCAAGCGTTGGAAAACCCCGCTCCGGCTGCACTTCCGGTTCCCTAGCGGATGCACGGTCCCGCGTGGAGTGATCCCAGGAATCGCCCGATTGGTCGAAACCAAGCCAGTCGTCGACCCTGCTTTGCTGTGCGTTCGCCTCGAACGGGCTCGCTGTAATCATGAAGGCTGCCGCCGTAAGCGTAGCCATCCATCTCTGGTTCATGATCCCCATCTTGCCTTCCAACTCATTCGCGCCGCCAATGCTGGGAGCGCTGTGCCCGTTTCGTGATGAAGCTCAATTATGGCCAGAGCGGGGTTATTTTAGAGTTAGCGTATTGCAAACGGCGTGAGGCAAGCAAGGCAAGGTATGCAAAAAAAGCCAAGGCGGCGGCATGCTTTTCTCTGCACTCTGTGCATTTTGCGATGCCGCGGCTCGCCTCGGTTAGAGCTGGTAGCGGATCTGGTCGCCCCAGAAGCGTTCAAGCTTAACGGAGATTTGATTGAAATGTTTGAGGTCGGGGATCGAAACCCCGCCGACTTTCTCAAGCATGGTCAGCTGCCGCTCGAGCAGCCGGTTTACCATCTCGGAGATGGCTTTTCCCTTATCGGTCAGCTTGACCCGGACGGAACGCTTGTCGGTGCGGGAGCGCTGATGATGGATGTAACCGCTCTCGACAAGCTTCTTCAGGTTGTAGGAGACATTCGAGCCGAGATAGAGACCGCGCGTCTTCAACTCGCCGGCCGTCAATTCCACATCTCCGATGTTGAAAAGAAGGAGGGCCTGGACGGAGTTGACGTCGGTGCGGCCGACGCGCTCGAATTCATCCTTGATGAGGTCGAGGAGCAGGCGATGCAACCTCTCGATCATCCGCAGACTAACAAGGTAGTGGGATTTTAGGTTTTGGTCGTCTGGCTGGACACGTACGAAATCGGCGATCATGTCACGTAATATCCTCTAGGTTGCGCTTGGCTCCGCATCTACAACCTATGGGAGAAATGGTTAAGCCGGCTTTAATTGTCGTAAGTTTTAGGAGAAATATTGCAGGCAGTGGAGATTTACGTTGCGTTTCATCCTGCCCGCAAATGCAGCTAATCCCAGCTCACCCTGCCGCTGCGTGTCATACCGCATCCGTTTGAATCGTTCGCAGGCGTCTTGCAACATTCGAGGCGCCCGTAAAGATCCCGCATACTGCGCGAAGGGCGCCCTTCCGGGATGACAACAAAGCGCCGCGAAGCATTCAACCGGATTTCGTGTCATTCCAAACGCGGGGCAACGTGAAACGGTACGCTCTTCCCCGCGCCAGTGCGGCACTTTTTAAGACTGCCCGCGCAGGAACTTGAAGATCGCCGAGAAGTCGAGCCGGCCGCCTCCGTGGCTTGCGAGCAGCCCATAAAGCGCGGCAGCCTCTGCTCCGAGCGGGGTGTTCGCCCCTGCGGCGCGGCTTGCTTCCTGGGCGAGCTTCAAATCCTTCAGCATCATCGCGGCCGTGAAGCCCGCCGCGTAATCGCGGTTTGCGGGCGAGGCCGGCACCGGCCCCGGAACCGGGCAGTAGCTCGTCAGCGACCAGCATTGGCCGGAGGATTTCGAGGCGATATCGAACAGCGTTTGGTAGCTGAGCCCAAGCTGTTCGCCCAGAGCGAAGGCCTCGGAAACTCCTATCATCGAGATGCCGAGGATCATGTTGTTGCAAATCTTCGCAGCCTGGCCGTTACCGGGGCCGCCCGCGTGGATGGCGGTTTTGCCCATGCAGGAAAGAATGGGCTGCGCGCGGGCGAACGCGCTATCGCTGCCGCCCGCCATGAAGGTGAGCGTTCCGGCCTGCGCGCCGCCGGTGCCTCCAGAGACAGGCGCGTCGAGCATATCGTGCCCCGCCGCCGCCGCCGCTGCGCCGACCTCGCGCGCGGTTGCCACGTCGATGGTCGAGCAATCGATGAGAAGGCTGCCGCGGGATGCGGCCGCAATCAGTCCATACTCGCCGAGATAGGTCTCGCGCACATGCTGGCCCGCCGGAAGCATGGTGACGACAGCCTCGGTGCCGATGGCTGCATCGCTCGCGGACGCAACGGCTGCCGCGCCCGCCCCGGCGAGCTTGGCCATGGCTCCTTGCGAAAGATCGAAAACCCGAAGCTTATGGCCCGCCTTGAGCAAATTGGCGGCCATTGGCCCACCCATATTGCCGAGACCCACAAAGCCGATTTCTGCCATTTGCACCTCCCTGGTGTTTCAGGAAGCTTGAAAGCGCGGCCGGTGAGTTGTCAAGAAACGCTAATCGTCCAGGGCCGCGGGCACCGGTAGTCCCCCCTCGCCCCAACCCTCTCCCAGCAAGCTCGCCTTGGCGAGCTTGCCACTTTCGCTGCCGCACCCGCAAGCGGATGCGGACGGGGAGAGGGAGTCCGCAACCGTTGCGGCAGCGTACTCTCTCCGCATCGCGCTCGCTTGCAGCGCGATAACGTTGAGATGCAGGCACGCCAAGGCGTGCCTGCGGGGAAAGAGACAGAGTGTGAGGGGGGACTTCCCTGCGGTTCCGATATACCAGGTCCGATATACCAGGATAGACTCTCGTGAGGCCCAGCACCAGATCGGCGAAAAAAAAGCCGCCCTCGAAAAAGCGGCTCCTTTTCTTTGTAAGATCGCAACCGTTACCGGTGCCGGTTACTCGGTCCGCAAGTTGCTCGCAGAACTCTTGCCGGTGCGGCGATCTTCTTCGATGTCGAACGTAACCTTCTGGCCTTCCACGAGGTTACGGATGCCGGCGCGCTCAAGCGCGGTTGCATGCACAAACACGTCCTTGCCGCCGTTATCGGGCTGAATGAAGCCAAAGCCTTTTTGACCGTTGTAGAATTTTACTGTGCCCGTAGTCATGGACATTCCTTTTCGTAACTGGGTGAAGATCAGTCATGGCTGCACGTGCCCCCATGACACTTTTCCTCGATTTTTGGTGAGATTATAGAGCGCGCCCGGCTACGCCAAGGTCTAACGGCCTCGTTTTCTGGCCAAATTCGATGATCATATATAGGCCTTTTCAGTTCGATGGCAAGACTCCCCTGTGGAGATCCGGAGGCCGGCAGCCCGGTTCCGGCAAGGGGCTTCGTCAAGCTTCTTCGGTCCACACTCGAAAACCCGATAGAACGCCGGGACCGAAGATTTGCGTGAGGGGAACGTCGGCGGCGTCCCTGCCCTGCGCGATGAGAATGCGCCCGAACTTCACGGTGTTATTCCGGGGATCGAAAGTGTACCAGCGTCCGCCGAGATAGACCTCCATCCAAGCCGCAAAATCCATGGGCCCATGCGGCGGGGGGACCCCAATATCGCTCACATAGCCCGTACAGTAACGCGCCGGGATATTGAGGCACCGGCAGAACGCGATAGCGAGGTGGGCGAAGTCCCGGCAAACGCCGGTGCGCTCGGCATAGGATTGGGCCGCGGTCCGGGTGGGACACGCGTGTTCATAGCCGAAAACGAGATGATTATGTACGAAGTCGCAGATGGCTTGGACGCGCGGCCAGCCGAGCGGCGTATGCTTGAACAGACGCCAAGCTTCTTCCGACAAGACGTCGGTCTCGCAATAGCGGCTGCCGAGCAGGAACTGAAGTGTCTCAACGGGCAAGTGCTGAACTTGATGTTGCAAGGCATTCAGATCCACAGAGTCGGACGCCCCGGCATCGCGGACGACTGTGCCGGTACCAAGAGTGAAGCGCCCGGCAGGGGCCACGAGCCGGTTGCACCAATTGCCGAAGCTGTCACGGTAGCCTTCGACGGGCACGGCCGGGTTTGTCACTAGGTGATCGGGACTCTCAAGATCCGAAAATCGGGAGAAATGAACATTGAGCGCAGCAATCATGGGCGTTGACTGCGGAAAGTCGAATGTCAACTCAGAGCCAACGCGGATACGCATAATCGCTCCCCGGCCAATAGCGCTAAACGAATGTAGCATGCAGCTTGCCCCTTGCGCATCTCCAAGATAAAAAGGCGGCCATTTTGGCCGCCTTGTTGCTATGTCTTTAGCCCCTGCGCGAGGCGCTACGCCTTGGGGGGCATAATCACCGCATCGATAATGTGAATGACGCCATTTGAGGCGCCGATGTCGGCTGCGACGACGTAGGCTTTGTTCACCTTGATGTTATCTTCTCCATCGATTGTCAGCTCGGCGCCGGCAAATGATTTGCGGGAGAACTTTTTGCCCCGGATTGCTTCGGACATCATGTCGCCCGAGATCACATGGTGCTTCAGGATATGGACGAGTTCATCCCGATGCTCAGGCTTAAGCAACCGGTCCAGCGTTCCAGCCGGAAGCGCTTCGAATGCTTTATCGGAGGAAGCGAAGACCGTGAGAGGGCCGCTGCCCTTTAGCATGTCCGAGAGGCCTGCAGTTTTTACTGCAGCGACAAACGTCTTGAGAGATCCAGAATTTTTCGCCGTTTCAAGAATATCTGCTATATTTTTCGATTGAGATTTGAGGGCTACATTCATTTTATTGACCTTCCTATACATGTCTCTTGTAAGTCGCAGAATCTATGCAGATTCTACTCCTAGAATAGAGCGTATTTTGATTTTCTCATTTTGACGATATGTTACGAAAATGTCGTTTTACAAGCAAAAACATTTTCACCATTTCCAGCAACTATTACTTCGACTGTGCCGGCTGGGGTGAAAGCGAGCCGCTATTCCGCCTGCGAAGGCTATTTTCCAAGCGCCTCCGCACAATGCGGAACGTATCCCGAACCGCAATCTGCATGGCATCGTGCCTTCTGCCAGCGCCGGGATCGTGATTGACGGTGATATCGGGACAGCCCTCAACCGTAAGCCGGACGCGCAGCCGGTATGGATCGCCCGAGAAATGCTTGGCGCGAGGCTGGGTAACGACAATCGTCGACGAGGTTACCGGGGCTTCGACATCGCGAAGATTTTCCACCTCGCCGCGAATGTAGCCTTCGATAACATCTGAATGCCCGACGCCTTCGAAGGTGATTTGGATCGTTGAGAGCATGGAATAGCCTTGTTGTTAGCGGCGCGCCCTGCGGGCCGTGTTTTTGTATCGGGGATATTCGCCGCCGGCCGCAGAGGTTGCTTTAGTACTCTTCTGTTCCGGAATATCGCGGCGGCCTTCCCCCCGGCATCGGCAAGGCCCCGGGGGTCGCAACATGACCTTGCCGCACGCGATTGCGCTCATTTTCGCGGCCCGGTTCGATTTCAAATGGGGAGAGCCGCCCCGGACTTAAACTGGGGCTCTTTAGCACCAGTCGCTGTCAGCGCAAACCACCGATCATGCGCTTGTGTGACGTTGGGGGGAAGAAAAGTAATCAGGCGTTAAAATGGATAACCTGCCCATTGGGGCTGTTGCCGCGGCCATCAAGACATGTCGAAAACGCCCAAGGCTTGCGGATGCACGCCGGATTACCCATTTAACACACTATCCGGGGGCGGCCGATTGAAATACCTTATCCTGCTTTGGCCGGCGCCGGCTCTTTCCTACTTCGCAGGAATTTTCTGCCGGGAGCTGGCGCGCATTGGCGTAACGCGTGCGACATCCGCTGGCCAGAGTCCAGGCAAGGCGCAACAAAGGGAATTCAGCAAAAATGACCGCGTCCCGATCGAAGGCAGAACAACGCTACGCTGAAATTCAAAAGCGTGAGCACAGTATAAGGCAGGAGCTCGATAACGCAACAAGACTTCGATTGGAAAAGGCCGCTAAGCTGCGGCAGCTGCGCCTCGCAAAAGAAGCAGAAGACGCTGCAGAAAAACAGGCTGCAAAAGACATCAAGGCCGCAGGCAAAAGCGCTTTTAAAAAGCCGCGTGTCCGGACCAGCGCGGTCTAATGCCGGTCTGGCAGACACAGAAGCGGTCAGCGAGAGCTTTCGGAGTCCGCACGCTTGCGTTGTCCCATGATTTGAGACTGCCAGTCCGGGTCCAAGGACACGCCTAAGACGGTCCGGCATCTGCTACAAAGAAATTGCACGGATGGGCAAGTTCTGCCTGAGGTTTCATCCCTGGCTCGAATAGACTCCACGACAACTGTCACGACCGCATCGCATTTGGGGCATTTTCCCGGCATGCAGTCCTCCACGGAAGGCGTTTCATGGCGCATGGCTCTATTACCACTTATTTGAGTCATTAGCCCCAATAAATCGCCGCTTGAACGTAACGTTATAGATCATTCCGCGAATTGTCAGCTTTGCCAACCTGCTTTTTCACCAATATATCGCCGTATTCTGACCATAATCTCCAAAACAAATTGAGATAGTAACGTCATATCGACTAGCAGCGCTTGCGCCCGGTCTCAACTTCTGAATAGATGAGACAGTTAGGGCCGGAACTTACTCTCCGCCCCTCGATGCGTCGCGCGACGCCCGTCCTCCGCGGAACATGCTGACGATTTCGTCCGGGCTTCACTGCGCGTTGGCAGAGGCTCGCCGCGGGGAGAAACATGCCGGGCCCTCCAGCAACCTTTCATCTTATCATGATCAAACCTGCCCATTACGACGACAATGGGTATCCAATTCAATGGCTCCGCTCGGCGATGCCCTCGAATACGCTCACTTGTCTCAATGGCATCGCCGAGGATTGCCGCAAACGTGAGGTACTCGGCCCCGGCACAAACTTCGTTATCGCCACGTTCGACGAAACCAATCAGCGCATCAGGCCCGATAGGATTCTCAAATCGATCCAGCGCGGAGATAAGGCGCTGGTGTGCCTTGTCGGCGTCCAGTCCAATCAGTTTCCACGCGCCGTGGATTTGGCCTTGGCCTTTCGCGAGAAAAACATTCCGGTCTGCATCGGCGGTTTTCATGTGTCCGGCTGCTTGTCCATGCTGCCGGAATTGCCCGATGATCTCAAGGCTGCTCAAGTGCTCGGGATAAGTCTGTTCGCGGGGGAAGCAGAGGATGGCCGCCTCGAACTCGTCATGAAAGATGCATTCGAAGGGGCTCTCAAGCCCCTTTACAATTTCATGTCCGATCTGCCTGACATGGCCAATCAGCCCATCCCCATTCTTCCGCTGAGCCAGGTTCGCCGGACTGCCGGGGCGACGTCGAGCTTCGATCTCGGACGGGGCTGCCCGTATCAATGCTCCTTTTGCACGATAATCAATGTGCAAGGGCGCAAAAGCCGCTTCCGCTCGCCGGACGATCTCGAGGCGATCATCCGCGAGAATTACGCCCAGAACATCAAGCGCTTCTTCATCACCGACGACAATTTCGCACGGAACCGGAGCTGGGAGGCGTTCTTCGACAGAATTATTGCCTTACGCGAGCGCGAGGGGATAAAGGCGAGCTTTACAATTCAAGTGGACACGCTTTGCCATCAGATCCCGGATTTCATCGAGAAGGCAAAGCTTGCCGGGGTCAGCCGCGTCTTTATCGGCCTTGAGAATATCAATCCGGATAGTTTGCTCGGCGCGAAAAAACGCCAAAACCACATCACCGATTACCGGGCCATGCTGCAGGCCTGGAAGCGGCGCGGCATCATCACCTATGCCGGCTACATCATCGGATTTCCAAACGATACCAAGGAGACAGTGAAGCGCGACATCGAAATTATCAAGCGCGAGCTTCCGGTCGACATCCTCGAATTCTTCATGCTGACACCGCTTCCAGGCTCCGAGGACCACCAAACGCTGCACAATAAGGGCGTCTGGATGGACCCGGATATGAACAAATACGACACCAATCACGTCGTGGTTCATCATCCGAAGATGTCCGGTGAGGAGTGGGTGGAAGCCTACCGGCTCGCATGGCGCGAATTTTATACGCCGCAGCATATGGAAACCGTGATGCGCCGCGCGGTTGCTTGCGGCATGACCGCCAGCAAAGTCATGATGATGATGCTCTGGTTTTTCTTCTCGATCCGTTATGACAAAGTTCACCCGCTGGAGAGCGGTTACTTCCGGCTAAAATTCCGCCGTGACCGGCGCCCCAGCTTTCCGCGCGAATCGATGCTGGCTTTCTATCCGCGCTTCGGCTTCGAAATCTTGCGCGCACATTTTTGGATGGCCTACTGGCTAATCCGGATGGCAAGAGTGCGCCGGCGGATCAACCACGACCCGAACCGCAAGGCCTATTTCGATCTCGCCCTGCAGGAGGGCAAGGCTGAGGAGATGGACGAGCTTACGTTGTTTCAGGCAACGCGCGGGGGCGTTCAGGCGGTGGCAAAAAGGCGCGCCGAGGACGCAGCGCGCGATCATGCAAGGGCCGGGCGAGCGGCCGGAATACATATATAGGAATACGCGCCTGCCGATCACGCCGCAGGTTGTGCGGCGCTGAAGCTGGAGGCGAATTGGCGTGCCTTGGAAATTTAGAAGGACTCACTTGATTCCGGCAACGGCGCTGCTTTTGGCCGGTTTCGCCGCCTGGGTCAACTTAGATGGCTTAGCTGTCCGTTTTGGCGGTACTTTTGGGATACCTGTATCCAAACATACTTTTTGGCTGCCGCGTGCGATAAAACTTGGCTTGAGCGAACCTGTCCCCGAGGCTACGGCGGGACCGTTAGTCTGGACTAAAGCGTGCGACGGCTTCGAGATTGCCTGGCTCGATGTGCAGGTAAGCGGTTTTACGATCGACGGCATCGCCTTGGCTCGGATCGATCCTTCACGGCATCGCTTTTCAATCTTGCAAGAGCCCAGCGGCAAAAAGCATCTCGAAGACTGGATGCACGATACAGGCGCGGAATTGATCGTCAACGCGAGTTACTATGACCGGAAGGGCGAGCCCGCTACGCCGGTCGTCGATCGGGGTGTTGTGTCGGGCCCGGCAGATTATCGGTCTCAGCATGGTGCGTTTGTCGTGAAAGCGCGGCAAGGCGAGATTCGCGATTTAAGGATCGACAGGTGGCAAGACCTCTTCGAGCACGCCGAAGCCGGCCTCGTATCGTATCCTCTGCTCCTCGCTCCTGGCGGTGCAACGCGGACCGTGAGGAGCCAGTGGCTTGCCAACCGGTCGTTCATCGGCGTCGATAATCAAGGCCGCATCCTTATTGGCACGACACAGTCCGCCTTTTTCTCACTGGACCGGCTGGCCGGCTTCCTAAAGGCCGCGATACCCGATCTAAAGGCAGCACTCAATTTGGATGGAGGACCGGTGGCCTCCCAAGCCATCGAGGCGGGAGCTGTGCGGCGCAAGATCCATGGGCGGTGGGAGCTGCAAGGGCAGAATGGAAAAGGGCGGCTCTTGCCCA
>JBKQOR010000291.1:0-2659 GCA_052145435.1 Rhodomicrobium sp.
CCGGCGCCGCCGCGGCCGTCGCCGATGCGGTAGGTGCCTGCGGCGTGCCACGCCATCCGGATAAACAGCCCGCCGTAGTGGCCAAAGTCCGCCGGCCACCAATCCTGCGAGTCCGTCATCAAGGCATGCAGGTCCTTAATCACGGAATCGAGGTCGAGCCTCTTGAATTCCTCAGCGTAGTTGAACGCCTTGCCCATGGGATTGGACAGGGGAGAGTGCTGATGGAGAATCTTAAGGTTCAACTGGTTCGGCCACCAGTCGCGGTTCGAATGGGCTTCAGCAGCCGTATGTACCGGGCACTTGCTTTCGCTCGCCATGTTCTCTCCGATCGTGTTCTGCTTTTTTCCTGTTCTGTATATAAGGATCATAAAAAAGTGATCCAGCTTCATGGCCAGCGCAATGACAAAGAGCAAGTCACGCGGAATGTCCCGGCGGTGGCAAACCCTAGAGGTGGATGCCGTGTCCACCACTGAGGCCCAATAAAGCAGCAGCGCTACCGCACCGCCACGATAAACAGGCGTGGGAAGGGCAAGACCGCCGTTCCATCCGCCAGCGGTGTATAAGCCTTTGCCAGCTCCTCCTTATAAGCGGCGATGTAGGCCTCCCGCTCCGCTTCGGCGAGCGGTTTGAGGAAGGGCGTAAGTCCCGTCCCCTTCAGCCATTCGACGATGGCATCGAGGCCGCCGGCAAGCGGATGGTAGTAGGTGGTTCGCCAGATATCGGTGCACGCAAAGTGCGGTTTGAGCAGCGCGTAGTACCACTCTGGCGCGGCGAGCACGGTCCGCGCTTTGGCTGCATCCCCAAGCTTCGCCGCAAACGGCGCGCTCGCCGCAACGGTGCGCATCGCCACATGCGAGGGCTCGGCGAGATTGTCCGGCATCTGGATGGCGAGGCTCCCGCCGGGCGCGAGCCGCATCCCAAGCCGCGGCAGGAGGGTCTCGTGCCCGCCCACCCATTGCAGGGCGGCATTTGCAAAGATGAGATCCCAGGGCCCCGGCGCGTTCCAGCCCTCGATGGCGGCGAGTTCGAATGCGGCGCCCGGCAGCCGCTTTTTCGCGGCCGCGATCATCTCCGGCGAGTTGTCGATGCCAAGGACAGACGCGCCCGGATAGCGCGCCGCAAGAAGCTCGGTGGAATTGCCGGGGCCGCAGCCGAGATCGGCAGCACGCCTAACCTCGCCCGCGGGAACAGCCAGCAGAAGATCGCGCGCGGGCCGCGTGCGCTCGTGCTCGAATTTCATATATTGTTGCGGCGACCAAGCCATGCGCGCCTCCCATATATCCTGATAAGCCATAACCGGCCGCGAAGGTGCATAGCATTCGATCCTTTCACGAAGCATGGAGAGGTGCGGCATGGCCGCACCGGCCGTGAGGCTCTTTCGCATTCAAGCAATTCTCCGTCGCGCGCTTTAGTTTTCGAGTCAGCCCGGCAGATGCGGTTGTGCGCAAGCAGAGGCAAGTCATGAATGAGCCGCAATTTCCGCAGTCAGCTGAGGGCCTCGATATCTGGAAAATTAGGGGTGGCTTTTATGCTCAGAACCGTTGCTATTGCTATTTTCCTCGCCGCTCAAGCCCTCGCTCCGCTGGCGAATGCCGCCCCGACAGATTTCCAGTGCAAAGCGATGTGGACCAAAGCGGACGCCAATAAGAACGGCCTCCTTGAAGGCGACGAGGCGGCTAAGTTCCTCGATGCCATCGACAAGAGCGGCAAAATCTACGACGCCAATTCCGACAGGAAGCTCGATCGGAGTGAATTTATGAAGGCCTGCAAGGACGGTATCTTCGATTCGATCAAATAGCGGCAAAACTGCCGTCACTTTTTATCGCGCGGCCTCGCATGATAAATCCATGCGGGGCCATTTTAGGCTGTAAGTACTGTGGACCGTCGCGGGAGTGCCCTTGCGAAGCGCTAATGGAAACGCTACTTAACTCACATCGAGTTTCGGCCGAACGACTTGGCCTCGCCGCAGAAAGCGCGCCTGACTGACGACCTCTCCCCAAAAATCTCGACTTCGCGAGCTTCGCTTAGGTGCGGCTCGAATACAATCGTACGTAAAGGAGAATCCCATGAACACGGGAACCGTAAAATGGTTTAACAGCCAAAAAGGCTTCGGCTTCATCCAACCGGATGACGGAAACAAAGATGTTTTCGTTCATATCAGCGCGGTGGAACGCGCTGGGCTTTATAGTCTTAACGAGGGGCAGAAGGTGTCTTTCGACATCGTCGCCGACAGCCGCACTGGCAAGTCTTCCGCGGAAAATATCCGCGCCGAGTAAGCACGGCAAACTTGCCGCACCGGCGGCTCGCATTCACCTGGCGGCAAAGCGCCGCCAGGACCGGCGCCCGAAGTAGCAGTCCTGCGGGAGGGCGGGGTGCCGCCGAACATGGACCGGCGAACGGTCCGCAGCGCCGGCCCGGCCCCGCGAAGGCGGGGAACCAGTGGGCTCTGCGCTATATCGTTGATTTCACAGTTTTTTAACCTCCCGATTACTGGATTCCCGCCTTCGAGCGTGTGAAAAAATCGATTGCCGAAGCATTGCAAGGCGCGCAACCGTCATTCCCGCGAAGGCGGGAATCCATTTCTCCCGTTGGAACTAGAATTTGTATGGATACCCGCCTTCGCGGGTACGACGCTGCGGCCCAGAATTCCGGCGCCTTC
>JBKQOR010000292.1:0-12817 GCA_052145435.1 Rhodomicrobium sp.
TTCACTTGCAGTCGCGCGCTGAATTTGCGCGGGCCGAGCCCTCGATGCGCCGCGCGCTCGCCATCGACGAAAAAAGCTTCGGCCCCGATCATCCCAATGTGGCCATCCGCCTCAACAATTTGGCGCAGCTGCTTCAGGACACGAACCGGCTTGCCGAGGCTGAGCCCTTGTTGGAACGGGTTGTGAAGACCTTCGAGAAGGTCGAACAAGACAGCGGCCACCGGCACCCAAACTACGCCACTGCCCTTATCAATTTGGCGGGGCTGCTTCAGGCCACAAACCGGCTTGCCGGGGCGGAGCCCTTGATGCACCGCGCGCTCGCCATCGACGAGGCGAGCCTTGGGCCCGATCATCCCGAAGTGGCCAGAGACCTCAACAATTTGGCGCTGCTGCTTAAGGCCACCAACCGGCTTGCCGAGGCCGAGCCCTTGATGCGCCGCGCGCTCGCCATCGACGAGACCGGCTTCGGGCCCGGTCATCCCAATGTGGCCAGAGACCTCAACAATTTGGCGACGCTGCTAAAGGCCACGAACCGGCTTGCCGGGGCGGAGCCCTTGATGCACCGCGCGCTCGCCATCGACGAGGCGAGCCTTGGGCCCGATCATCCCGAAGTGGCCAGAGACCTCAACAATTTGGCCGAGTTGCTCAGGACCACGAGCCGGTTTGCCGAGGCCGAGCCGCTTTATCGTCGGGTTATCGCGATTTTCGAGAAATCCTTCGGTCCCGTGCACCCGAATGTTGCAACGAGCCTCAACAATTTGGCGCTGCTGCTTAAGGACACAAACCGTCTTTCCGAGGCCGAGCCCTTGATGCGCCGCGCGCTTGCCATCGATGAGAAAAGCTTCGGGCCCGGTCATCCCGAAGTGGCCAGAGACCTCAACAATCTGGCGCTGCTACTAAAGGCCACGAACCGGCTTGCCGAAGCCGAGCCCTTGATGCGCCGCGCGCTTGCCATTTTCGACACGAGTCTCGGAGCGGAGCATCCCAACTCCCGGACGGTGCGAGGCAACTACGAGGCGCTGCTTGCGGAGATCGAAGGCGCCAAGGAGGGCGTGACGCAAGCCCCCCTCACCCGGCCGCAAAGCGGCCACCCTCTCCCGCAAGGGGAGAGGGAAGGGAAGCCGGCCGCCGCGCCGGCCAAGGACGGCACGGCCGCGCGCGGGTTTTTCGCGCGGCTGCTCGGGCGGTAGGGGGCCGTTGTCATGCCGGAACCGGCTTCAGCCGGTATCCGGCATCTTGCAATCTGTGCAACGAAGATGCCGGATAAAGCCTCTGGCTTTTCCGGCATGCCATCGCTTTGCCGGCACAAGGAAGCATAGTTAATTTTGGCGTGGTAAACGGGGGCCGGTTTTAATTTCTTACCGCCGCAAAAATCGAAAATTCTCGCGTTTTCACCCGCAAATGTGCGATTCAAAAAATCCGTTAAATATAGATTATTGCGCGGGTTCACCAAGACTTGTAGCCTTTGGTTGCAATCGTGCACAAGTACAATTGCGCACTCTTCTTTATGTCTCCGGCTTTTATTCTGCATTATCAATGCGCTAAATCGCGCGACGCGCCGCTTAAAGCTTTATCAAGGCGCTTTCGCTATGATGGCGGGTCAAGGAACAGCGATTGCCGCTCACCGCAATCGTAAACAGAGACACTTAGAAAGTTCGTGGCACGCATTCTCCCCACCACATCCGGTTGCAGATGCGGTGGGGTCTTGAGGTCATATCGCGCGGGAGAGAACCCGATCGTTCTGCTTACGCGGCAGGCTGCGGCTCGCGCACTTCCTTCGCGTCGCCCTCGATTACGCGGGTGCTCGCGGGCTGACCTTTCGCGATGGTAATGGTGCGCGGCTTCATGGCCTCGGGCAGCTCGCGCTTCAGGTCGATATGGAGCAGGCCATGCTCGAGCGTTGCGCCGGAGACCTCGACATATTCGGCGAGGCGGAAGCGGCGCTCGAAATTGCGCGCGGCGATGCCCTGGTGGATGTATTGGCGGACTTTTTCCTCGCCCTTCTTTTCGCCGCGGACGGTCAGCGTGCCTTCTTTGACTTCGAGCGACAGATCATGATCGCCGAAGCCGGCAACGGCCATGGAAATGCGGTAGCTGTTCTCGCCGAGCCGCTCGATATTATAAGGCGGGAAGCCGTTTTCTGCATCGAGGCTTGAGAGCTGGTCGAGAATAGAGGCAAGGTGATCGAAGCCGATCGTGGTTTTATACAATGGGGTAAGGTCTGGACGTCTCATTGATGTTCTCCTTGGATAAGCGAGACTTTGAGCCTGCCTTAAAGGCCAGGCGAACTATGTTTGCAGCCTTACGGCCTGCGCCTTGTGATTTATTTCCGGATGCTGCACTGTCAAGGGGTACTTGAGCGCGGACGCAGCCGGCGCTAAAAGTTTTTTTTGGACGGCCGGAGGAATGGAAGATGGCATCGCAAGCGGACTTGATCGGGATCACGCGCAATCCCGTGCCGAATGGAGCCGTTTGCGGCCATTTCACCGCCCGCGACGGCCTGTCTATTCGCTTCGCGCGCTGGGACACCACATCCGAGCGGCGTCTCGGCACTGTCTGCCTGTTTCAAGGCCAGACCGAATTCATCGAGAAATATTTCGAGACTATCACAGACTTACGCCGGCGCGGCTTCGCCGTCGCCACGATGGACTGGCGCGGCCAGGGCGGATCGTCCCGGCTGCTCAAGAACCCGGCAAAGGGACACGCCGAAACCTTCGCCCATCACGATGCCGATGTCAGTAAATTCATGACCGGAATCGTGCTGCCCGATTGTCCGCCGCCATTTTATTGCCTTGCCCATTCAATGGGCGCCCATCTGGTTCTGCGCTTGATGCGGACGAAGGTCTGCTGGTGGGACCGGGTGGTGTTGACCTCGCCGATGATCGGCTTTGCCGGCAGCGACGCGAAAAACTCCGCCATTTGCGCAGGCGCCGAAGCCGCCACCTTTCTTGGCTTTAGCGATTCTTTCGTTCCGGGATGGAAAAATCACGCGCCGGAGGCTAACCCCTTCGAAGGCAATTTGCTCACCTCCGACAGGCTTCGTTTCGAGCGCGCCCGTGAAGCCGTTCAAGCCGCTCCCCATCTCGGTATCGGCGCCCCCACGATCGGCTGGGTGGCCGCGGCCTGTAGCTCGATTTCGACCATCAAATCGGACGCCTTCATGGCCAGCGTCAAGGTTCCGATCCTCATCGTTGCCGCCGGCAACGACCGGATCGTCTCGACGCCCGCCTTAGAACGCTTCGCAAGCCGCATCAAGAATTGCACGCGCATCGTGCTGGCGGGCGCCAAACATGAAGTCTTGCAGGAGCGGGATCAGTTGCGCGAGCAATTCTGGGCTGCTTTCGATGCTTATATCCCCGGCTCCGCAATCGTGCCGCGCAGCTCCGAGCACGAAACCGTAATTTGATCTCAACATGAGCGTGGCACCATCGGGATGTAAGCGGTGGTGACCGGCCGCGAAACGGCCTTGGCAGCGCGCCAGCGCCAAGCTATGCAAGGCCGAACCCGAAGCCGGAGCTGCCATGACCCCCCTCGACCGACCCACTCAAGCCCTGCCTGTCCCGCGCACCGATCTTAGGCCCAACACCACCGATTTCGAACGTCTGCCCTTCGTGAAGCCCACCGGCTTTCGCGAATACGATGCGCGCTGGCTGTTCCCGCAGGAGATCAACCTGATGGGCATGCAGGCTATCGGCATGGGGCTCGCCACGCTGATGCGCGAGCGCGGCGTTCCGGTGCGGATCGTCACGGGGCACGATTACCGCTCCTATTCGTCGAGCATCAAATACGCGTTGATCTCGGGCATGCTGGCAGGCGGCGCCGAGGTGCACGACATCGGACTGGCGCTGTCTCCGACGGCCTATTTCGCGCAATTCGCACTCGAGGTAGAGGGCGTGGCGATTGTGACCGCGAGCCACAACGACAATGGCTGGACCGGCATCAAGATGGGCATGGCCCGGCCCCTGACCTTCGGCCCGGACGACATGACGGCGCTGAAGCACATCGTGCTCGAAGGCCGCAGTCAGACGTATCCCGGCGGCGCGTATTATTTCCACGGCGACATCGCCCAGCGTTATATGGACGATCTCGCCAGCCGCGCGCCGTTCAAGCGCAAGATCAAGGCCGTAGTGGCTTGCGGCAACGGCACGGCCGGCGCTTTCGCGCCGCAGGTGCTGGCCCGGCTCGGCCTAGAGGTTGTGCCGCTCAACACCGATCTCGATTACAATTTCCCGAACCACAATCCGAACCCGGAAGACTTAAAAATGCTGCACGCCATTAGCGATGCGGTGAAAGCGAGCGGCGCCGATGTGGGCCTCGCCTTCGACGGCGACGGCGACCGCTGCGGCGTGGTCGACAATGAGTGCAACGAGATTTTCGCCGACAAAATGGGCGTCATGCTGGCGCGCGATTTCTCGGCGGCGCACCCAAACGCGCATTTCGTGGTGGACGTGAAATCGACGGGCCTCTTCACCACCGATCCCGTGCTGCAAAGAAACGGCGCACACACCGCCTATTGGAAGACCGGTCACTCCTATATCAAGCGTTACAGCCACGAGACGGGCGCGCTGGCCGGCTTCGAAAAGTCGGGGCACTTCTTCTTCAATCCGCCGCTCGGCCGCGGCTATGACGACGGGCTCGTGGCGGCCATCGCGGTCTGCGACATGCTCTCGCACAACCCCGGAAAGACCATGGCCGATCTTTATCGAGACCTGCCAAAAACCTGGCAATCGCCGACCATGTCGCCCCATTGCGGCGACGAGACGAAATATGGCGTGGTGGACCGCGTGATCGCGCATTTCAAGGGCATTGCGGATCGCGGCGGGAGGCTCGCCGGCCAGCCGATCGGCGAAGTGGTCACGGTGAACGGCATCCGCATCATGCTGGAGGACGGCACCTGGGGGCTCGTCCGCGCCTCGTCCAACAAGCCCGAGCTTGTCGTCGTGGTTGAAAGCCCCGTCTCCGAGGCCAATATGCGCGCGATCTTCGCCGAGCTCGACGCGCATCTTAGCACTTATCCAGAGGTTGGTGAGTACAATCAGAAGATTTAGGTTGCGGCGACTCGAAACCTCGGCGAGAACAAGATAAGAACAAACTCTTGGTCCTGTCGATGTCCGATGACGCGCTTCATTACGGCGACAACCTCTCCGTGCTACGCGAATGCGTGGCCGATGAGAGTGTCGATCTTATCTATCTCGATCCCCCGTTCAATTCGAATGCGACCTACAATGTTCTCTTCAAGGCGCCCGGCGGAGAGGAAAGCCAGGCTCAGATCGAAGCCTTTGGCGACACCTGGCACTGGGACGAGGCAGCGGAGGACGCATTCGATCAAGTGATGCGTTCGCCGAACTCCGATGCCGCCAGCATGCTGCGGGCCATGCGCTCGTTTCTGCATGAAAACGACATGATGGCCTATCTCAGCATGATGGCTGTGCGGCTGTTGGAGCTGCACCGCGTGCTGAAGCCAAGGGGCTCGCTTTACTTGCACTGCGACCCGACGGCCAGCCATTACATAAAATCACTGCTGGACGCCGTATTCGGGCCACGCAACATGGGTGCCGAAATCATATGGAAACGGACATCGGCTCACAACGACGCCAAGCAGGGCCGCCGCGATTATGGGCGCGTCCATGACACAATTTTCTATTTCAGAAAGGGTGAGCAATACCTCTGGAATGTGCAATATTCTCCCTATGAAGAAGAATATACTACGTCGATGTATAAGCATATTGAAGAGGAAACTGGCCGCCGATACGGCCTTTTCGATTTAAGCGGACCCGGAGGTAAATCTAAAGGTAATCCCCAATTTGAGTTCCTTGGCGTTACGAGATTTTGGCGATTCACCAGAGAAAAAATGGAAGCGCTTCTATCCGAAGGCCGCATAGTGCAGAAGGCGCCCGGAAGCGTGCCGAGACAAAAGCGATATTTGGACGAAATGCCAGGCGTGGCGCTGCAGGATCTCTGGACCGACATCCCGCCGCTTTCGTCGCAATCGAAAGAACGTCTAGGTTACCCTACACAGAAGCCGGTTGCTCTTCTAGAGCGTATTATCTCGGCATCCTCGAATGAAGGCGATCTCGTCCTCGATCCCTTTTGCGGATGTGGGACAACGGTTCATGCCGCACAAAAGCTCAACCGGCGCTGGGTAGGGATCGATATAACCCATCTCGCGATCGATCTAATCGAAAACCGTCTGCGCAACGCATTTCCGGGCGTTCAGTTCAAGGTCTACGGTGTTCCGCAAGATTTGGACGGTGCGCGCAACCTCGCTAGCCGCGACAAATACGAGTTCCAGAAGTGGATTGTCGCCAAAGCAGGCGGCAAGCCTTATCAATCCGGCAAGAAAGGCATGGATCGCGGCATCGACGGCTACGTCCGTTTCCAGGATGCCGGAAAGAAGTGGCAGCATGGAGTGATTTCCGTGAAAGGCGACGAGCGTGTTGAACCGGCCATGGTTCGCGATCTGAAAGGCACAATGGAGCGGGATAAGGCGGAACTCGGACTGTTCCTGACCCTGACGCGGCCGTCGAAGGAAATGATTAAAGAAGCGGCCTCGGCAGGGTTCTACGAAACCGGCGGCCAGCGTGTACCGCGCGTTCAGATACTTACCGCCGAAGACCTCATCGGCGGCAAAAAGCCGCAAACGCCCTTCGGTTTTGCGGAGGGTTACAAGGCCGCCGCTGAAGAAGACCAGGCAAGCGAGAAGCAAGGGCGCCTCCTGTGAGCCTAGACGGTTGTTTCGTTCGAAGCCCCGTCTCGCGGGCGCCAATTTGTGCGCGATCTTCGCCGGGCTCGATGCGCTTTTACAGACCTATCCCGAGGCGGGCGAGTACAGTTGGAAGATTTAGATGAGTACCCGGCGCGCCTGGCGCGCTGGCCGTGAGTAGGCGGACTCTACGTGCCGGAACGGTAATGCCAGCAGGCCCGGTTTTGCGATTTGCGCCAAGCCCCAACGGCAGGCTGCACCTCGGCCATGCCTTTTCGGCCCTGTTCACAGCCCGCGCGGCTGCGGCGCTGGGCGGGACGTTCCTGCTACGCATCGAGGACATCGATCCGGTGCGGAGCAAACCCGAATTCGAGAACGGTATATTCGAGGATCTGTCCTGGCTCGGCCTCACATGGCCGGAACCCGTGCTTCGGCAATCGGCCCGCATGGCCGTTTATGCCGCTGCCACGGAAGCACTGAGAGAGCGGAACCTTCTCTATCCGTGCTTTTGCTCGCGGCGCAGCATAGCGGCGGCGGCAGTAGCCACAGATCCCGATGACGCACCACTCTATGCTGGGACCTGCCGCCATTTGGGCCGGGACGAAGCCTACGCGCGGCTTGCGCGTGGCGAGCAAGCGCAATGGCGTTTGAAAATGGATCTGGCGGTTGCCGAGGCTGGTTCGCTCATGATCGAGGAAGCCCCCGCTCCCGGTCTCGACGCGCTATGGGCCAGATCGAGTTGCCGGCCGGCCGATCCCGCGCGCTGGGGCGATGCCGTTCTCGTCCGCAAGGACGTGCCTTCAAGCTATCACTTGAGCGTTGTTGCCGACGACGCCGCACAAGGCGTGACGCATGTCACACGCGGCATGGATCTTTTCGCTGCGGCAGATCTCCATGTCTTGCTCCAGCGGCTTTTGGCACTACCGTCGCCTGCCTATTGCCACCACCGCCTTCTCTCGGATCGCGAGGGGCATAAGCTCGCCAAATCCAAGGGCTCGCTTAGCCTTAAAAGCCTTAGAGAAGGCGGAGCCAGTGCAGCGGATGTCCGCCATCTCACCGCGGCCTCTTTGGTATTCTGACTCCAGATGTAATAGGAACTCTGGGGGACCTCGTATCGCGCAGGGAACGGGCGAGCAGCCGCTCGATGACTTGGGCGAGGGCAGCCGGGGCGACACAGGCCTCGGCGCGAGGATAAAACTCCGTGACGTGCTCGGTGTTGGGGCCGAGTCCCAAACCGACAAGCGTTAGTCCCGGCAGTGCAGAGACCGCGGCAACTGCGGTATGGAGATCCGCCTCGTCCGAGCGCCGGCCTTCTGGCCGCCCATCGCTGACCACGATGAGGAGTTTTCTCTGTTCCGGACGCGCAAAAAGGGCTTCGGCGGCCTCGCGCAAAACTGGCCCATCGTCGTTATAAGATGGCCGGTTATGTCCATCCGGAGCCCGGCCGCCGATCTCAAGGGGGATGCGCCCGATCCGGCTGCGCAAATCGGCCTCGGTTTCACCGAAACCTATAATCGGAATCAACTCATCCTGGAAGCCAAAGACGGCGAAGGCGACGCGGTTTAGATGCCTAAGCGCGCTGGCGATCCGGCGGGTGGCAGACGCGGCCGCGATGCCTTTCTCACCGGCCATGCTGCCCGAGCAGTCCACGAGCAGCAAGACGGCGAGGCGTGCTGGGCGGGTCACAATCTTGCGCTGCCAGATGCGTTCGGGCTCCCGGCCGGTTGCCGCCGCCTGCACAAGGCTTGGCAGGTCGAGCTGGGCTCCCGTTCGGAAGCCGCCCGCCAGCCGCGTGCGTGGCCGCGGCAGCGCACGGGTCAGCGAGCGCCTCAACGCGGCCTCGCTGGCAGGACCGGCGTCATCGACGGCGGCGCTGTCCTCTCGGGGCACAGCGTGTGAGGTTTCCGTGGCGCGTGCTCCTTCCGTTGCTGGTGCATCCGAATCGTAAGCGCCACCGTGTCCGGTTAACGATGGCTGAATCAGTGCCCAATGGGCTTCGAGCAGGCGGCGGGCAAGGGTCCTGGCCTCCTCTGACGACTCTCCACCCTCCCGCCGGCGCAGCATGGCCTCAACGGCCAGCGATGCCGCGGCGCTGTCCTCGAGGCCGGGGCAGGAAGCCAAGCGCCGCAAGTCCTCGTCCTGGTCCAGCACGCCCGCAACATGGTCGGTGTCGCTCTCGATGAGGCGCAGGATCTCGGGCCAGATGTTTGTCCTGAACACCTTGAGCGCAGCGCGCGCGGCGTGCCGGACCCCGGCCTCGATTGCAGCGGAGCCGGCGGAAATTGCCGGGGCGACCGGACTGCGGTCTGCCGGGTTCTCGCGCCAGCGGGCCGGTGCGCCCGGCTCGGCGCAAAGATCGGCCGGCGGCAGCGTCGTGGCGTAGCGCCGCCGCGCGGCGGCGGTCCGGCGGAAGGCGCTGCGTGCCCCGGGGAGCGTCTCGAGAAAGGGCAGTCCGGCATAGCGGTCCTCCATCGCCATAGCGCTCAGGAACCCAACAAGCTCGGAGACGATCTCGCCCTTTGGCGGTGGCGGTTCCACATCGAAGAGCGCGCGAAGCCACGGCTGAATGCCCGGGAGACGGCGTTTCAGAAATACGTGCACCCGGGGGTCTTCTGCAGCGTTACATGCTAGTAGCCAAAGTCCCCGCTCCGTGCCGGCAGGCGCCGGATAGTGCTGGTAGCGCGTGATCAGCGCGTGGCCGATCTCATGCGACACGGCACCGAGGGCGACGGCCTCATCGTGCGCGAGGAGGCCGTGCTCGATCGTGATTCGCCTCTCGCCAGGCGCGTATGCGGTCGTGCTGCCGAGCGCCACGCTGACACCGCCCCCCGGGATCAGCGCCGCGGCGAGGCTCTCGAGCCGCGCCATCATGGGGTAGCCGGTCATGACGGCAGACTCCAGCCATCCGGATGTATCCCGCAGGCAGCGGCGAGGTCTTCGGCCATCGCCTGTGAGGCGCCATCCAGTCCTCCGATCAGGAAGAAGCCGATTGCTGCCCAGGCCGCTTGTGCAGCGTGCCGGCGGTCGATGCCTTTCGGCGGATCGTCGTAGAGGATCCGGTGCATGCGTTCGAGCACCCGGACGAAGGAGCGCCGCGTCGCGAGCAGCGGGCGCCCTGGCGCGGCCGCATGGAGCTCCGCCGCGCCGGCATTGGCAAGCGACGCTTGAAAGCGGGCAAAGGCAACGAGAAAGCCGTCGATGTCAGGCACCGCGCCGAGCCCGGCGAGCGGCGCCGGGCCGCGTGCACCGCGGTAGGTGTTGCGGCCGATCGCGACGTCGGGTTGGATGCCGTGAACGAGGTATCTGCCGAGCGCAAGGAAATCCCGCTCCTCGGGCGGCTGAACGACGCGAATGGTAAAGCGATCGAGGAACGCCGGTGAGAGCTCTTGCCTGCCTACATACTTTTGATCGTTCCATGTGGCGAGCACCCGGAAATCCGGATGCAGATCGCCGTCGCCGATGACGCGGTGGTCATATTCGCTGAGGACAAGCCGCGGAGCGTCTTCTAGGCAAGGGTTCAGCAATTCTAAGGTATCGGTGGGTGCTAGATTGCATTCGTCGAGGATCACCGCGGCCCCCTCAAGCATGGCGCGGGGCACCGGACCGTATGACCATGGAAAAATACCAGGCCGTTTGCTGTCCGGCACAAAGCGGCCCAAGATGTCGCTCGACGAGGTTGCGGCATGCATGTTGAGCCGGAAGGCGGGCCAGCCGAGAAGAGCCAAGAGATACTGAACAGGCCAGGTTTTCGAAGCAGCGGTCGGGCCCTCGAGGGCGAGCGGCACGCGCTCCCGAAGCCCTTGGGCCAGGAAGACAAGCGTCTCGGCTACCCGCTGGTCGATACAGAAGCTTTGAAAGTTGCCGGCGTGCGGTACAGCGGGTAGTGTCCTAATTTGAAGGGGGCGTCCAATCTATCTTATCGAACGAGATGCCGCGCGCTGTCATTTCGGCCTCGAAAGCGTCAGCGTCTCTTTTCCAATCTGGATACTCTCTGACGCCGTAAGCCTTGGCTCCCGTTGTGGAGGCGTCGTCTTTTGCCAACGCCTCACGGATTAGCTTATGCAAGTCCCGCAATGACTGATCGCTCAAACCGGGGATGTTCATATTGATTCTCCTTCGTGTGCTACCTACGCCGACGTCCGTTCCACAAGTTCCTCAATGCTCCACAGCCGATCCGTGACGCCGGCTGCCATCGCAGGTGTGACGCGAAGTGTCTTGTGAAGACGAACGAGATTGTAATGCGCGAAGTGAAGAGCAACCGCGGCCTTCAGGTTTTCAACCTTCTTGCTGAAGGCGTTTGTCAGCCTTGTAAACCGGCGCATCGACATTCTCATTGTTAGGTTCTGTCTCTCAATGAAACTCGTTGAGATGTGACTTACATCTGGACGTCCGGTAATGACGCGGCGTTGCGCGGCGGTCACATGCGGCGGGCTATACCGTCCAGGCCCGATTGGTTCAGCTTCGTATATTTTAACGATTTGACCGTAATCGACGCCGGCGCCGAATGCCTCTTCTATGGCCTCAACATAGGCCGCCAAGGCGTCCGATGACAACTGAACGCGATTTAGCAGCCGCGCTGACAGATCGCCAACGAAGGCTGTAGCGGTTTCAAGATCGCGCTTGCCAATGCGATAAGCCGGTACGAGCTTCGTATCCGCGTCCAACGCGACGAATGTCCACATATCGCCAACTTGGGACTTATCGTCCGCCGCCGTCACGTGACGCTGCTTCTTACCGACATAGGCCCAAATTTCATCCATCTGAAGGCGCTGGCAATTGAGCTCACGCATTTGCTCGTCTGCCAACTTCGCGCAGCCTTCCCCAACCCGGACCATCAGCCTCATGATGGTGTCGCGGTGCGTGTTCGTCATACGCTCGGTAGAGCGGATCGAATTCCCCTCAACCAAGCATCTTACTATCTGTGCTTGTCTTTCCAGCGGAAGCTTGTTCATGGTTTTACCCCGTTTGTTGAGTTATTTGTACCCACAAACGGTGCACACGTCAACAGTTTTTCTTGAAATGTTCCCACAAACGGTGTACAAATTGGCTTGACTCTTGCGAAGAGGTAGTTTCAATGCAGAAAACAAGCTGGATCAAGATTCGCGTCGATGAAGCCGAAAAACGCGCCTTTGAGGAAGTTGCGGACCGGGCAGGAATTTCGCTTTCTGCTTGGATGCGAGAACGGCTTCGCCGAGCCGCAATCCGTGAGCTCGAAGAGGCTGGATATCCAATCCCATTTTTAAAACCAGGCAGGTAGCGCAAAATGAATGAGGGACAGTTCGAGTTTAGCAGTATGGGCATTGGGCGCCTCCTAAAGCACGGGCGCATGGCAGTACCGCCTAATCAGCGGCCTTACTCATGGGAGGATCAGCATGTTGACGCCTTACTCGACGATCTTCAAGAGGCTATAGAGGGAAACGAAAGCGATTACTTTCTTGGAACCATTGTGCTTGTGAACTCTGACGTTGACCAACCCTCCATTGTTGATGGCCAACAGCGTCTAGCTACCACGTCGATCATATTCGCGAGCATTCGCGATAAGATATTTGAGCTCAGACACGAAGAGAGCGGTCGCACCATCGACAGAGATTTTTTACGTCAGCATAACATTAGTACGAACAGGAGAGAGCCGCGGCTCAAGCTAAGCACGGAAGACAACGAATTTTTCGCAAATAATATCCTTAGAGCTCCGTATGATACGGAGGCCGCCCCTGAAATCGACATCGCGCGGCTGCGCTCATCAAACATCAGGCTAAAAAATGCAGCCAAAAGGGTTGATGAATTTTTTGTTCAACTTCTTAAGGACACCAAGAGCTCAAACCGCGCCGAAGTTCTCGTAAAATGGGCTCAATTTCTTGATGAACGGGCTCGCGTTGTAGTGGTTCGAGTACCAGACGAATTCGGCGCTTACCGCATGTTCGAAACACTCAACGACCGCGGACTTCGCGCCTCCCAGGCTGACATTCTGAAAAATCACTTCTTCAGTCGGATAACGCAACCTGCTGTCTGGACTTTGGTTTGTGGATAAGTCACGCTCCGGTGTTGTTCCAGGTTAGATAGGGTTGGATGGAGGCTGCCCATTGTTCGTCGATCTCGACGAGCACGGCGGAGACG
>JBKQOR010000293.1:0-12586 GCA_052145435.1 Rhodomicrobium sp.
GCGAGATCGCCCTCCCGCAAGATCGCCGTGAGTATCAACCCGCCTTCGGCGCGCCGGTGATGGAAAACCACGCGCTCAGCAATATCGATGACAACGTAATGCTGAATGCTAGAGACACGGAAATAACTGCCTGGTGCTGAGCCGGAACGGCGGCTCATCCCAATAACGAGCATTCCTGGAAATAGGCCCAAACGGCCGCATCCGGCCTATTGCGTAGGTTCTACCACTACTGAAAACGCCCAACAAATACCGGTAAAAATAATCGTCGCCAAGTATATGCCCGACGAGCCAGGGCCTGGAAGCTGGCCGTAAAGTAAGACTTATGCAAATGAGTATCTAATATTATACGGTATAAATGCAAACGTGGCATGGTCGTCGTGACTAGCAAGATATCCTCCTAACATAGAAAGAGTCACTTCGAATGGTAACTCAGCCACGATACTCAAAAGATTTACTTTGAGCGCAGACTTGTACTGGGCTTTCCATTTCTGTCTAGCCATCAGCCATCCTTCTAGTACGACAATAACAGGAAAAACAAACAACCAACGTATATTAGCTGATGCCACGGTTGGAATAAAGGCATCGGCATGAGCCGCATTACTTAAAGCAATGAGAGGCATAGCTAGACACAATGCGAATAATATTCTATACGTTATTGAGCGCATTTGTGTGTTCCTACATTATGTTCTGTGAACACTTCACCTGAGTGGACCGCCAGTTTGCATCCGAGCCCAACGCATGCAACGGAAAAGTTTCCCCCATTTGAGTAACATGGGGGCTCTCGATACGTAGGCGAGCGGTAGAAGGTCGGCTCGGGGTCAAGGGTGGGCTTCGCATCTACCTAACAGCGCCTATCTAAGCGAATTTCGTGACCCTGATGATAAGTCCGGTTCTGGAAATTCAGCTGCCCAGATTTGCTCAAAGTGAGTATTACCGGTTTCGACCCACTCCGGAGATCACCGGAGAATTAAGGTGTTATGGCCAGACGCCCGGTTTTGGATCTCTTCACGGGCAAGGCTGACAAGTGGCGGCGAGCGGCAGGAAGCAGCATTCGCGCGGCCGGCCTTCTTGCCGCAATCCGCGGACAGATGCGAAGCTGGCATTCACCGGCCAGCCAAGGAATAGCTGCTTCGCTAAGGTTTTTCCTTGCGGATGGAGAGCTGCTGATAACCCTTGCCGAGAATCACGGGCTTCCGGCTTGAGATCATCCGGTTGTTAACCCCGGCCCAGGCGATCTCGCCCGAAAGCCGCCCATATTCGATTTTGGGGCAGCGGTTCATCACAACCTTCAGGCCTGCCTCCTCCGCGAGGCGCGCCGCCTCGTCATTGCGCACGCTAAGCTGCATCCAGATAAACTTGATGCCGAGCCTGTCCTTGAACGCGATAGCATCCTGTACGATACCAAGGGCTGCCTCCGAGTTGCGAAAGATATCGACGGCGTCCACCGGCTCCTCGAGTGCGGCGAGGTTCGCGAAAACTTTTTGGCCGCAAATCTCACCGCCCGCGAGCCCGGGATTGATTGGATAAACGCGATAGCCCTTCGCCAGCAGGTATTTCAAAACGAAATAGCTCGGCCGCACCGTGTTCGCGCTGGCGCCTACGAGTGCGAAGCTTTTCGCCTCCTGTAAAATGCCCGCGATATAGCTGTCTGGGTAGCTGTCGTGGTCCATGATCGCCCTGCATGCCAAGTGTAAGCGGCATATATCGCAATGGCGCGGCATTCAAGGGCTTTGCCAGGCGGTTCCGGCGCAATGGCTAAGCTCCCCGGTTGCGTTAAACCTAAATCCGGCAGTTGACGCCAGCCGCAGCGTCGTCCCCGAGCAGGCGGGGACCCAGTAAACACCGTGCTATATCAATGGCTTCTACCGCCGGGGTTACTGGATTCCCGCCTTCGACCGTGTGAAAAAACCGCCAAACCCGTTGAAACGCTTGAAATCAGGTCCGCAGCGTCGTCCCCGCGAAGGCGGGTACCCATACAAGTTCTTGTTCCAGCGTGATAAATGGATTCCCGCCTTCGCGGGAATGACGGTTGCGCGCCTTGCCATGCTTCGGTAGTCGATTTTTTCACACGCTCCTTCGCGGGAATGACGGTCAGAGGCGATTGGGCCTCAGCCAGCAGGTGACAGCGTCTGGCGGCTAACGCGCTGTTTTGGCACGAGGTTTCACTGCCGGAACGGGGCCGGCTTTTTTTTGGGGTTAAATCGTATGGCCGCCGGAAACCGGATTGCCGAGCTCGTCGGTCGGCACGGTTTGCTGCATGAAGGCCGAAAAATAAGCAACCCAGCCGGCAACGCCCAAATCCAGCATCAGAGCTCCGTCCTGCCAGATATCGTTGTGATCGTTCCTGTCGTCGCCTGCGCGGTGGATATACCGGTCGCGGGAGCCCTGATTCATATGCACGTCATGGACGCCGTTGCCATCCGTATAAAAGCGCCCGAAGACATAGACGCCGTTTTTGTTATCGAAGGCTTTGGAAAGGAGGGCGTTTAGCCGGGTGGGCGGTTCTTGTCCGGGGCTGCCATCGAGGACATCGCTTTCCTGCCAGCCGCCAGTGTCATCGAGAATAGTGCTACGCAGAAAGTCGAGGGCGGGCAGCGCGTTGGTTCCGCTTAGTATAGATTTGCCCGGCGGCGCTGTCCGCAGGGTTTCTACGATGGGGTGATGGAAATTCTGGACGATCTTGTATTTGAGCAGGTCCGCAGCATTATCTGTCCCCACATTGGCAGCGATATCCCAGTCCGCGCCGTCTACATCCAAGGTGAAGTGTAGGTGATACTGCACTTCGTCCATATTATCGTGATGCACCGGCTTTGACTGCAGCCGCGGCAGGGAAATCATCTTGGCCTTTACGAAGCCGTAAGCTAATGGCATTTGCTCACTCCGCCTGTGTCTTTTTGTGCGAATTCGGGACTCTCACGCGCATCCCGCCGCGGCGAATGCGAGCGTAATTTTGTGTCTCTTTTTAGTTAATGCCGCTCCCGTAGCGGTAATGGCCCGTCACTTGGAACTCAAACAGGATATCCTCGAGCTTCGCGCCCGCACCGATATTGTGGATGACAAGCGGCTGGCCGCCGCCAGTTTGCTTATCCGAGACGATACCGATATGCGCGAGCCCGCCTGCAAGCCGCCAGGTCACGATATCTCCGGGCTTATAGTCGCGCGCATCCTGCGTGATGGGCAGGACTTTGCCGTGGCGCGCGAAAAACACTGCCAGATTGGGCACGCGGCGATGATCGATGTTGGGATCGGGACGGGACAATCCCCATAGCTTGGGGTAGGCGCCGGGCGCCGCCCGCATATCCTCGTGAACCAGAAGCTGCAGATCCACGCCGATGCCGCGATAGGCGCGCACGACAACGTCCGTGCATACGCCGCGCTCGATGGGAACGTCGCCTCCGGGAAAGGCGATGGGCGTGTAGCTGGGATCGTACGACACCGTTTTGCCGATTTGAGCGTAAGCACTTTTCAGGAACTGCGCCACTGGCACGGGTTCCCCGGCAAGAAGCACCGATGGCGCCGCTATGAGCAGAAGGAGAAGAGCTCGAAACATGACACGATCCCGTTCGCGGTTCGGTGGCTAATTTGCAATCCGGCCTGGCCGTTGTTGTCATCCGGAAGGGCGCTCTTCGCGCCGTATCCGGCGCTTGACGGGCGCCATGTTGCAGGATACCGGAGCAATGCGGCTTCAAGCCGCAGTCAGCACAATTTTCCCCATATGTGTGCCCGATTCCATATACCTGTGCGCTTCGGCCGCCTCAGCGAGCGGAAATGCCTTGCCGATCACGATCTTCACCGCGCCGCTCTGGAGAAGTGGCCAGACCTTGTGCTCGAGCTCGCGGGCGAGATGCGCCTTGAACTCGGGCTTTCTTGGGCGCAGCGTCGATCCGGTGAGCGTGAGGCGCTTCAGCATGACGGGCATGAGGTCGATCTGCATGCGCGAGCCTTTCAGGAACGCGATGGAAACGATCCGCCCATCCTCGGCCGCGCAGGCGATGTTGTCCTTCACATAGTCGCCGCCCACCATGTCGAGGATGACGTCAACGCCGCGGCCCGCCGTCGCAGCCTTGATCTCGCTCGCGAAGGATGCGGTTTTATAATTGATGGCGCGCTCGGCGCCGAGGCTCTCGCAATAGGCGCATTTTTCGTCGCTGCCGGCGGTTGCGAAGACCAGCGCGCCGAAATGCGCCGCAAGCTGGATTGCCGTGGAGCCGATGCCGCTGGAGCCGCCATGCACGAGAAAGCATTCGCCTGCCTTTAGCGCGCCGCGCTCGAAAACATTGTGCCAGACCGTCATGAAGGTTTCGGGGACGCAAGCCGCCTCGGCCATGCTCAGGCCCTTGGGCACGCTCATGCAGGAGCCTTCGGGGGCAACCGCATATTCGGCATAGCCGCCGCCTGGCGTCAGCGCGGTAACCTCGTCGCCGGCTAGCCAACGCGAAACCCCTTGGCCCAAGCCGGCGATCTCACCGGACACCTCGAGGCCGGGAATATTGGAGGCGCCGGGCGGGGCCGGGTAGAGGCCCATGCGCTGCAGGACATCCGGCCGGTTCACCCCGGCCGCCACAACCTTGATAAGAACCTCGCCAGGGCCAGGGGCCGGTACCGGAGCGTCTAGGAGCGTAAGCACTTCCGGTCCGCCGGCTTCGCGGATGACGATGGTTTTCATGTTTTTCTCCCGCACTTGAGCAAAGCCCAATCTCATGTCCGTTCCCTTTTACCCCAATTTAAGGCGCGCTTGCTACTGTCGGAGCATGGAACGAGTGCGGGGCAGGCGAAGAGCGAAACCCTCTCCAAAACTTTTTGGGCCGCGTTCTTGATGTCGCTTTATTTTGCGGTAAGCTCTCCCACGGCGAGCTTCCGTCTTCACCATCTTGAAAGGCTGTAGCTGCCATGCAGGCATGGGATGTGCGAGTTTCAGCGCCGGTCCCGGCAGTGCCGGTTTGTTATGCGTGAGGCGGACTGATATGAAAAGCTCAACTGCGGCCGGGAACCGTTCAAGCGGCGCTCTTCTGTCTTTCCGGGACAAGTTTACCACTTCCAGGCAGTTCGCCGGTTTTTACCGTGAAGGCATGGCGCTTGTGGAGGAAACCGCGGATTATCTCGATCGCGCAGGCCGCCTCGAATCGAAGCAGCTCACGCCCCCGGCAAGCATCGCCTACACCTCGGAAAGCATAAAACTGACGACGCGGCTGACCCAGCTTGCGTCATGGCTCCTTGTCCAGCGCGCGATTGCAATTGGGGAAATCACGCCCGCCGAGGCGCATACGCACCGCCATAGAGTCACTCTTACCGCTCAGAGCAGCATAGGCGCCGAAGGCTTCAATGGCCTGCCGGAAACATTCCAGCGGCTGATTTCGGAAAGCCACCGGCTATACGGCCGTATTCTGCGGCTGGACCGGCTTTTGAACGAAGGTTACAGCGCCATTGAGGAGAACGCCTCTCCCATCACGCCCCATATCGAGCGGATCAGGCTCGCCTTTCCAGCGGCCTAGGGCCTCGCGCTTTAACCTAAAAAAAGCAGCCCGCCCGTTCCAGCAGTGAAACTTCACGCCAAAACAGCGCGGTAGCTGCCGGCCGCTTGTCACCCGCTGGGGGAGGCTCCATTGCCCCTAATTGTCATTCCCGCGAAGGCGGGAATCCAGTAATCCCAGCGATCGAAGCAATTGATATCGCGCGGTTTTTACTGGGTCCCCGCCTACGCGGGGACGACGCTGCGTCTGGCGTCAACTGCCGGATTTAGGTTTAATTCTGAATCGCCATCGGCCCGAGCCGCTGCGGCGCCGGCGTAAATACCGGAGAATGTCCCGCGTAGAGAAGCGCCTATGCGGCTTTATCGCGGGCCGCATCGAGAGGACGGCACGCGTGGCTTAGCGCGCGGTGCCCTAAGCAGCCGGGCGCGCTATTTCTTGAAAATGGAGCTGGCGGCATCCTTTTGCGCACCCTTTTCAGCGATCATTGCCTCCGCGCGCGCGATTTCGGTCTTAAGGAGTTCGACATAGCGGCGGAGATCCTCGATGGAGAGGGCGGAAAGGTCCTTGGGCTTCGAGGGCTGCTTACGGGGCTCCAGATCGTCGATGTCCATGTCTTTGCTCTCACCGCAGCGTGCGCGTCATTCCACCCAAACCTACTGTGAAGCCGGTGCTGTTGCCGGTGCCAATGCCGCGGCAGTTTGGCTGCTTTGAGGCTGGATCAGAACTTCCGATTGCGCAACATCGGCGCTTGCATCGGGCTGGCCTGCTGCATTGGTAGGATAACCGCCGCCTGTGAATTGCAGGCGCACAATCTTGTTTGTGCCCGTTTTCACGATGAGGTCTCGCCATCCGGCGTTCGAGCCCGGACCGGCGGCCACGGGCGCCTTAACGCCAATGGTTTGCGATATGGGCCGGTAGCCGGTTTCGCCCGGCTCGAAGATCGCAAGCGTGCAGCCTTGCGGCGAGCACCAGTCCGGCCCTGTAAAGAGCACAAGAGCCTTCGCCTGCCCGTCGCTGTTTAGGTCGGCACCCGCTTGATCGAAGGGGCTCTCGCCCTTTTTCTTTTTCGTGATGCGAAGGCGCTCGATGGCCTTGACCAATGCATCCTGATCCGCGGCCATCGCGATTGCCTGCGGCGTTGCCCTGTGGGGTGCCAGTGCAACGGGGCCGGCCGCACCCTCCGGCGCCGCGGACGCGACCGCGCTCGCGGGCTTGTAGCCCGAGCTGCAGGAAGCAAGGGTGCTTGCCGCAACGATGGCTGTAAACATGGCAATGTACCGGAAAGGCATGGCCGATCCTCTATGGCTTTCGATGGCTCGCAGATAGTGCGGAACAAACGCCTTTGTCAGGGCGGAACTGTGGCAATTCAGCACCGCTGCACACCAATATGGCGCGCATGCTCCGGCGCCGGCCCCCCAAAAGTGCCGCTTGAACGGCTTACTTGCCGGTTTGCGCTCCCAGATAAGCGATGACATCCGCGCGGTCCTTAGGTCTTTTCAGGCCGGGGAAACTCATCTTCGTTCCCGGAACGACGGCCTTTGGGTTCTCAAGGAACCTGTCGAGGTTATACTCGTTCCAGACGAGCCCCTTCTCGCCCGCCTGCTTCATCGCTGCGGAGTAGTTGAAGCCTGGACGCGAGCCAGCCGTAGAACCGACCAGGTTGTTTTGAACGGGGCCAACGCCGGGCATTGCACCCGGGCCAACCGAGTGGCAGTATTTGCATTGATTGAAGACAGCTTCGCCCCGGTCCGCGTCGCCGGAGCTGCACGCGCAAAGGGCACCTGCGGCAACGATGGCCGTAAACGTGGCAATGAACCGGGAAGGCATGGCCCGTCCTCTATAGCTTTCGATGGCTGGCAGATAGTGCGGAACTAACGCCTTTGTCAGGACGGAGCTGTGGCAATTCAGCACCGCTGCACTCCAATTTGGCATCCCGGGGGAGCACGCCGCCCGGAAAATAAAAAACCCTGCCAGAATGGCAGGGTTCTAAGATACGCTAAGCCGATGCTGCTTGAGCGGCTTATTGGCCGGTTTGCGTCTTCAAGAAGGCGATGACGTCCGCGCGATCCGTCTCCGCTGGGAGGCCCGGGAACGCCATTTTATTGCCAGGCACCATGGCTTTGGGGTTTGTGAGGTACTTCATAAGATTTTCTTCGGTCCAAACGGTTCCCTTCGCGCCGGCCTCTTTCATCGCGGTGGAGTAGTTGAAGCCAGGACGGGAGCCGGCTGTCGCGCCGACCAAGTTATTTTGAACCGGACCTACGCCGGGCTTCGCCGTCGGGCCAACCGCGTGGCACAGTTTGCACTTCGCTTTGAATATTTTCTCACCGTTGGCTGCGTCGCCGGCGGCATGTGCGCCCATCGACCAAACAAGGGCCGCGCCGAGAACCGTAGCCTTGATTAACGTCTTCATGTGTGTCTCCTTCCCATTCAAGTTCGCCGCTTTTTATTAGAGCGCGGCTCCTGTTTCAATCAGAAAATCAGCTTGAACTCAAGAAGACTCTTCCCGTTCCACCAGCGGTGGCCCGGCATTGGCTGCAAAATTGTAAAAAGACGGACGCCGCAGCAGCTTAGAAAGCCACAAGCCACAACCCCCGCTCGGAACGCCAGGGGTTGCCATTGCGGCAGCCGGCTTATTTATTGACCGGTTTGCGTCTTCATATAGGCGATGACATTGGCCCGGTCTTGGGGGCTTTTCAGCCCTGGGTAGGCCATTTTGGTTCCGGGGACGAGGGCCTTCGGGTTCTCAAGGAATTTGTCGAGGGTTTCATCGTTCCAAACGAGCCCCTTTGCGCCGGCGTCTTTCATTGCGGCGGAGTAGCTGAAGCCAGGACGCGCGCCGGCGGTTGAGCCGATGAGGTTGTTTTGCTCTGGGCCCACGGTAGCTTTTGCATTGGGACCGACTTGGTGGCAGGCCCGGCATGCATTGAATACGACCTTGCCTTTGGCTGCGTCGCCTTCAGCATAGGCGCTCGCGGACCAAACGAGGGCTACGCCCAGCACAGTCGCTTTGATGAACGAGGTCATACATTTCTCCTAACCATTCAAGATTACCGGCTTTTGAAGGCTGCAACTGTTTGAACCAGAAAAACGTGGCCAACTCAACAAGTCTCGCTGCGGCTAAAAGCGTCACCGGTGCGGTTTGAAGCCTAGACGCGGGTAAAACCGCAGCGAGGGAGCTGGTAACGCGCGGTCCCGGCGAGCCTTGGCCGGCACAGCTTCTTACAAGTTTCGCCAAAGCGGAGATATTCCCGCCGCGGTTGATCCTTATTGTGGGGCCATCTAACCTCAGTCTCCGGTAGGACCGGTATCGGGATCGGCGATGCGCATGGAAGTGGAAAAAGTAACAGTCTTAGGTCTTAGCCGGTTTGGGTTGGGCGCACGTCCTGGAGATTTGGCCCGCATAGGCAGCGGCATCCGTGAAGCGCTCCTTGAGGAGATCCCGGCCAAGGCAACGGGCGTTCCGGCGGCGGGAGGCCTGCTGTCGAGCGCGGAGGCATTTCATCGCCTGCGGCTTGAGCAGGAGGAAGCCAAGGCGCTGCGGGAGGCGAAGCCGGCTCCAGGCGCGGGTGAAAGCAAGGAAGAGCAGCCGGCGCCAAAAACGGACGGAATGCCCAAGGACGAGGCGGGGCGGAAACAGCCTTTGCGCAGGGCTGTGCGTGAGGTATTCCAAGCCGAGACCTTGGCAAGGCTGGAAGCCGCAAAAGCACCGGTTGCCGGCTTCGGTGAGCGCCTCGTTTTGTTCTGGTCCAATCATTTCTGCATCTCGGCGCGCAAGTCCGGCGCCGATCGCATTCTCGCGGGCGCCTATGAGCGCGAGGTTATACGTCCGCACGTGTTCGCGCGCTTCGAAGACATGCTGCTTGCGGCTGAGAAGCATCCAGCCATGCTCGTCTATCTCGACAACGAGCAGTCGATGGGACCGAATTCCCGGGGCGGACAGCGCCAGCAGAAGGGGCTCAACGAGAATCTCGCACGGGAGATCTTGGAGCTGCACACGCTGGGCGTCGATGGCGGCTATACTCAGGAGGACGTGACCTCGCTTGCGCGGATCATCACCGGATGGCGTTTTGCCCGCAACGATAACCAATTCGGCGAGGAGGGGCACTTCGTCTTCAATCCCAACCTCCACGAGCCGGGCGATCACAAACTTATGGGCGTGGTCTATCGCGAGGATGGAGAGGCGCAAGGCGAGGAGGCGCTGCTTACCCTGGCAAGGCATCCATCGACCGCGCGCCACATCGCGAGGAAGCTTGCAACGCATTTCGTCTCCGATACGCCGGACCCGGCGCTCGTCAGCCGGTTGGAAAAGGCCTTCCGCGACACGGGCGGCGACCTTACCGCAGTCTCACGTGCGCTTGTCGAGGCTCCCGAAGCCTGGGCGGGTGAACCGCAGAAGCTGCGCACGCCTTACGAGTTCCTCGCCGCTTCGGTGCGCGCAACGGGCGTGCCCATGAAGGCGCCGCAGATCAACGGCGCCCTGATGAGCATGGGGCAGCCCTTATGGAGCCCGCCTGGGCCGAACGGTTTCCCCGATCAATCCTCCGCTTGGGTCTCTCCCGAAGGGATGAAGGCGCGTCTCGATTTTGCGGCGCGTTTCGCACAATTCGTGCCGGGCGACTCGAAGCCCACGGAGCTGCTCGAGGAGATCATCGGCCCGATCGCCTCCGATCATACCCGCACCGCCGTCGCCCGCGCCGAAAGCCGCGCGCAGGGCTTCGCGATCCTCTTCATGTCGCCCGAATTTCAAAGGAGATAGCCGCCATGCTGTGTGAAACACCCTCGTTCTCCCGGCGTGCGCTTCTCGGCGGCGCGGGCGCGCTCTTTGCATGGGGTTACATGCCGGAATTCGCGTTCGCGGCTGGAAACCGCGACGCGCGTTTCATCGTCATCGTGTTGCGCGGCGCGCTTGACGGGCTATCGGCCGTGGCGCCGTCGGGCGATCCCGATTATGCGGGTCTGCACGGCGAGCTGGCGCTGAAGCTCGATGGACCGGCGCCGGCGTTGCCGCTCGACGGGTTTTTCCTGCTCAACCCGGCGATGCCGAATTTCGCGCGGCTCTATAAGGATGGCCAGGCGCTCATTGTGCATGCGGTGGCGACGCCCTACCGCGAGCGTTCGCATTTCGACGGCCAGGACGTGCTGGAAAGCGGCCAGCCGGGACCCGGCCTCAACGCCACGGGCTGGCTCAACCGCTTCGTCGAAACCTTGCCGGCGGGCGAAGCGGTATCGCGGCAAGGCTGCCTCGGCGTGGGCGCCGTCGCGCCGCTGATCGCACGTGGCCCCGCGCCGGTCATGGGTTGGGCGCCGCCCATTATTCCGCGCGCCGGGGACGATACGGCGATGCGTGTGCTCGATCTTTACGCGGCGCGCGATCCGGCTCTTGCGCTCGCCCTGCACCAAGGGCTCGACACCGACAAGCTGGCGATTAAGGCAGGCGCAGAGCCCGGAATGGCTGGGCAGAGAGGAGGGCCAGGTGCGGATAATCCCAAGGGCATGGCCCAGATCGCCGAGGGCGCGGCGCAAATCATGGCGGCGGAGGAAGGCCCGCGCATCGCCGCGCTCGCGTTCGAAGGCTGGGACACCCATGCGCGCGAGGGGGGCGCGACAGGCCGGCTCGCGGCGCTGCTCGGGGGGCTCGACGCAGCGCTCGCTTCCTTTGAGAAGAACTTGAAGCCCTATTGGAAGGACACCGCCATCCTGGTTGTCACCGAGTTCGGCCGCACCGCGCGCATCAACGGCACGGCCGGCACCGATCACGGCACGGGAACGGTGGCGCTTCTGGCCGGCGGCGCGGTCAAGGGCGGGCGCGTCATCGCCGATTGGCCGGGGCTGAAGGAGGTCCAGCTCTACCAGGCGCGCGATCTGAAGCCGACGACGGATCTGCGCGCGGTGACCAAGGGCGTGCTGACGGATCTCTACGGCGTGTCCGCGGCAACGCTCGCAGAGCGCGTTTTTCCGGGCAGCGCACAGGTCGCGCCGATGCAGGGGCTTATTGTTTAGTAAGCAAGGGCCGCAACCGCCGGCGATAGAAGATGCGGCTGGATCTTCTCACGGTGTTCAAGGCAGCCTATAATTGCGTATGATTTTGGAGCGCTGCCCATGACGATCATGACCATCCGTATCCCGGACGATGTGAAAGCCGCTTTCGACAAGCGTTCGAGGGCGAGGATAAAGACGCGATTATGACCGAGATCATCCGCCAGGCTTTGGAACTGCGATTGGCGATTGCCGCTACGGCGGAGCGCGACGAAAAATCCGATCTTGTCGAACGTTTCCGTAAATTGCGGGAATCGATGCCGCCCATTTCGCAGGAAGAAATTCGCGAGATCAGAAACGAACTTCGCAAATGAACCTCGTTATCGACGCGAGCGTGGCTACGAAATGGGTGTTACCCGACATGCCCGGCGAAGACGATGTCGAAAAGGCCGAAGCAGTTTTGGCCCGCCTCACCTCGGGATCAGCGCCGGCCTTGCAACCTATCCACTGGAGGTCCGAAGTTCTGGCCGTTGTTGCACACAACGCACGGGAGAGAATGACCGAGGCTTTTCACCTTCTACTTAATATCCCAATTTCGGCCACGGAAGCCGTGGAGGTCTACGAAAGAGCAGCGGAACTCTCACAGCTTAAGCACCACCACTTTGACACGCTTTATCATGCCGTCGCCCTGGAGAACGGCGCGACGCTCATAACCGCAGACGATAGCTATTTTGCGAAGGCTTACCGGCTCGGTAATATACGGCTACTTACTAATTTTACAGCTAGCTAGCCACGCCTTGCTTTCCGCGCGCGCTCTCCCTAAAACTCTTACAAATTGCGATGCTCCTGCGAGCTTAAAGGGTGCAAGCCATGAGAAGAACACTCTACGATAAGATTTGGGACGATCACGCCGTCGAGACGCAAGCTGACGGCACGAGCCTGCTTTATATCGACCGCCACCTCATCCACGAGGTGACAAGCCCGCAGGCCTTCGAGGGCTTGCGCATGGCGGGCCGGCGCGCGCGCGCGCCGGAGAAGACGCTGGCCGTCGTCGATCACAATGTACCCACGACCGACCGCAGCCATGGCATCGACGATCCAGAGGCCGCGCTTCAGGTTCGGACGCTCGCTGAGAA
>JBKQOR010000294.1:0-3315 GCA_052145435.1 Rhodomicrobium sp.
CTTTGAACTGGCCAAAGCTTACATGGCCGCGATTGGCTTGCCGCCATGCGGCCTTCTTAGCGGCGCGCTACCGCACGGCGCTACTTGAGCGCTATGGCTGCGGAAAATACCCGCAACCTCCAGAGACGGGCGGGACATGGGCGCCGGCCGTTATCCCGCCGTCCTTTCCTTTGCCAGGATCAGCCGCTCGAGCGGGCTCAAAACGGTGCGCAGCGTGTTCACGGCAACCTGAGTATAGCGTGCCGTCGTATCCAGCTTCGCGTGGCCAAGCAAAACTTGAATCACGCGTATATCGATCTGGCTCTCATGCAGATGTGTCGCAAAGCTGTGCCTGAGCGTATGCGGGGTCACCCATGAGCCGAGCCCCGCCGCTTCAGCCGCCGCATGGCAGGCACGGTTGAGCTGGCGCACCGTAAGCGGCAGCAGCGGATCGAGGCCAGGAAACAGCCATCCCTTTGAACGGCTTTGCAGCCACCAGGTCCGCAAAAGCTCCAGAAGCTGCGGCGAGAGCATCGCGTGGCGATCCTTGCGCCCCTTGCCCATCTCGACCCGGATGAGCATGCGCTTGGAATCGATATCGCTGACGCGCAGCATCACAACCTCGCAGCCGCGCAAACCCGCGCCGTAAGCCACGCTGAGCGCGGCTTTGTACTTGAGGCCGGGGCCCGGTGCCGCTTCGAGCAGCAGGGCCACATCGTCAGGCGAAAGTACGCGCGGGAGCTTCTTGGGATAATATGTGCGGGCGAGTTGGTGTGCGAGATCGGGCCGGCCGAGTGTGATCGTGAACAAGAAACGCAGCGCGGAAGCCTGGGTGTTCAGCTTGGGCGGCTGGGCGCCGTCCTGTGTCTGCTGGAACTGGAACCGCCGCAGATCGTCGCCCGTGGCAGTGGCGGGCGAGCGGCCGAGGAACTTGGAAAAGACCTCGATATGGCGGATATAGTCGTGCTGCGTCTTCTCGCTAAACTGCCGGACGGTCATGTCCTGCAGCATGCGGTGGCGTAGATCGCTGATGGGCTGATCGCTCATCGAAGGGCTCCTGTTCTTTGAGGTGGAGGTTCTTGACCAGCCAATCCTCAAGACAGGATGCCTGCCTATGTTAGCAAATTAGATTTAAATGGTTAGCGCAGTCGGGGGCACCGTGCGGGCAGCAGCAATCTCCCGCGCGAGCGGGTTCGTTCTTTGGACCGGACCTACCGTATGGCCGTCTTGCCGAGGTCGACCGCTTTTGGATCTATGAGCGGAAACAAGGGAATAGGCATCGTCTCGCCTGCCGGGCGCGCTACGCCGAAGCAGAGTTAGGAGCTGCCATTGGATTGAGCAACGAACGTTTGCCCCCGATCGCGGCGCGCGCTGCGTCTTACCACCACCAGCCCTGTTGCTCCTGTCGGTAGTATCGGCCGCCGCGTTGCCGCGTATTGCCAGTTTGCGGGCTTTGATTGTTCCCAAAAAAGTCGAAGACGCCGCCCCACGAGTTGCCGCTCGCGGCTACAGCCGTAGGCCGGCGCGTCACGAAGCCGCCCTGGGGCTGGTTGTTCAGCACTGCGACGAACTCGGTACGAAAGTTAGTCTCGTGGCTCAGCGGCTCGTCCGAGACGATGATCGAGGATCGCGGCAAAGCGGCCGGCGCGATGCGATCGAGCACATCCTGCGGGATGGTGATGCGGTCGAGCGCGGCCTTGGCGTCGTCCCCATTGTCGATCGTCACCACGGCCCATCGCAAGCCCGCGTCGTTGCGCGCCATCGCCGTGAACACATGCGTGCCGATCGGCTTGTCAGGATCGCGGATCGTGACCGGAACCTCAATGGTTGAATCGAACACCTCGCCCCCGTCCGCCCACGGCTTATGCGTGTTGCGCCTCACGTAGAGCTTCTGCGTCGCGCGGCTGATGTAGACCGAAACTGGCTCGAGCGCGAGCTTTGCCTCGCTCGCCGCCTTTGCCACGTTAGCCTTCCTGGCCGCGGCCGCCTTGGCGGCGTCCTTTGCGCCGGCGTCGGCCTCAAGCTTCGATTTGGCATCGGCTCTTGCGGTGTCGAGCTGGGTCCCCGCTTCCACAGCCTTGGTAGCCGCCTTGAGCCTCAGATCCTCCGCATGTGCCTTAGCCTCGTCCGTTTTTGCGGCGGCAAGCGCCTTTTCGGCATGGGCCAGTTCGGCGCCGGCACGGGTCTTGAGCATTTCCAGCTTGCGCAGCAACGCCCGGAGCGATGCCGTTTCGCGCGCCGATGTGGCGGCGGCTTTCTTCGTCTCATCGGCCGTCATGGCGGCCTCCGCGGCCTCGCGGGCGAGCTTCCCGGCGCGCGCTGGAGCAGCGGCGACCGCCTCTGTGTTCGGCATGAACAGCGCCGGGTGAGAAAACTCGGCCGGGGCCGCGTCGTCCGGCGAGATGATCACCCGCATCCCGATCCGCGTCTTGTCGAATAGCTTCTCCGCAAAGCCGAAGGGCATCCGCACGCAGCCGTGCGAGGCCGCATACCCGGGCAGCGGGCCACCGTGCAGCGCGATGCCGTTCCAAGTGAGGCGCTGCATGTGCGGCATCGAGGCATCGTCATAGAGGCTGGAATGGTGGTCCACATCCTTCTCCAGGACGGCAAAGACGCCGGCTGGCGTCTCCCGTCCCTTGGTGCCGGTCGACACCGGCGCCCGCAGGATCCATCCATCCCCGTCATAGAAAGTAACTTGCTGGGTCTTGATCGACACGATTGCCATGATCGGCTCGCCTGCATGGCGCGGTGCCGCCGCCTCCGTTGGGGGCGCAGGGCGCGCCTGTCTCGCTTCGGCGCCGGCGGCCAGCGCCGTCAGCGCGGCAATGGCCGCGGCCGTTACTATGACAGGAGGCCTCCAACGCCGGATCGTCACGGCGGAATGCGCCTTCCTAAATCGAATTGCCATGCCATACCCCGGTTGAAATGCCAGTCAACACCTGCATCAATCAGGTATCAGATCACGGCATTTAGATCCACTGCCCCGCCGCCAACGCCTCCTGTGGACTAACAGCACGTTCCCATGGCAGTCCTCCAGTATTGGACGGCCTTCGCAGGAGGAAGGGGGCTTGCGGCTGAAATTGGGAGGATTGCGACATTCCGCGCCGGAGCAATCACGGGCAAGTTCAAAAAAGGAAGGTGTTGTTCCGTTGTTGGCCCGTTTGACCAAATCGCCACAATTCGAGCGCTTCCGCAGCTATGTGATAAGCGGGCGCGTTGAATATGCGTACAAAATTACCGGCCACGCCCGGTGGGATGCATGTGCTCAATCTGGCGAGTTAGGCGCGTCGTTTTGAACGTGGTAGTCTGTTTGCGGATACCCCAGAGCGCAAGCGC
>JBKQOR010000295.1:0-10425 GCA_052145435.1 Rhodomicrobium sp.
GCCTGCCCGGCGCACAACGAAGCTATGGCTGCACCTCGACGTAGCCGTCCTGCACAAGCTCGACGATGCGCAGGATGGCTCCGCCGTTAACCTTGACGCCTGGAAGCAAATCGGCGTTCATCCAGCCATTGTTCTTGGCCGTATTCACGCACAACTCGAATTCAACGCCTTCCTCTTGAAGCGCCTTGATTTGATCTTTGAGCGGATTGCCTTTTCCGGATTTGCGCGCCTTGTCATAAGCCGCATCGTTCAGCACCATATAGCCCGCTGGGCCGTGAAAGACCGCGACGATCTGAACGGGGACCCTAGCGGCCTTATAGCGCTCCGCCATTATTTTCATCTGGGCCAGGCCGATGGGCTGATCGCCAGCAAAGGCGAGATGGTCCATGTTGAACAGCACCTTCGATGGTTTGAGCGCGACGGGGACTTGTATTTGAAGCCCAGTAGCCTCGGCCCCTTCCGCGGCCCAGAGGGGCGTATTTGGAATGAGAACCAAAAGGAAGGCCAGTGCGGCGTGCTTGATCAGGGGCATGAGCAGTTCCTTTCGAGATTTCCGCCCAATGATTTCTATTTAATATAGGGCGGCTACGCTTAATATAGGGCGGCTAAGCGGCTTTGGTACGGGAATTGAAATTCCGCCGCCGTTAACCAATTTGACGGCATTGAGCGGCTATTTGCCGCTACGGAACGCACCATGAATATCATTCCCATTAGTCTTGGCTCGAACGGCACCAGCGCGCAGGCGGGCGGCGCGGATGCGCGGGAGCAGGAAGCGCTCGACGCATACTCCACCATCGTCACGGGCGTCGTCGAAAGCGTCGCGGCCGCGATGGTGGGCATCCAGCGCAAAGCGCGTCCGGGCGCAGGCCAGGGCGATCCCCGGATGCTGGCCGGCACGGGATCGGGCTTTGTCATTACGCCCGACGGTTACGTGCTCACCAACAATCACGTCGTTCAAGGCGCCGGCGCGATCGAGGTGCTGTTGGCGGATGGCAGCACCGCGCCTGCCGATTTGGTTGGCGGCGACGCCGACACCGATACAGCACTTGTGCGCGTGCATGGCGGGCGCCTCGGCGCCGTCGAGCTCGGCGACTCCGATGGCTTGCGCGTTGGCCAGCTTGTCGTCGCCATGGGCAATCCCTTTGGCCTGCAGGCCACCGTGACGGCCGGCGTGGTCAGCGCGCTGCATCGGACCTTGCGCGCGACCACGGGCCGGCTCATCGAGGACATCATCCAGACCGACGCGGCGTTGAACCCCGGCAATTCGGGCGGCGCGCTCTTGGACAGCAGAGGCCGCGTCATCGGCGTCAATACCGCCATCGTGGCCGGCGCCAACACGACCGGCTTCGCGGTTCCGATCAACACGGCGAAGCGCGTCATCCCCGATCTCATGCGCGACGGGCGCGTGATCCGCGGCTATCTCGGCCTGGCGGGGCAAACCGTGCCGTTTCCGAAGGCCGCCGCCGCGCGTTACGGCATCGTGGTGCCCGCGGGCGTTCAAATCGTCCAAATCGTTCCGGGCGGCCCCGCGGAGAAGGCCGGACTGCGCGCAGGCGATGTGATCCTATCCGTCGACGGCAAGGATGCGCCTTCGGTCGATGCCATCCACCGCATTCTCGACCGCAATTCCATCGGGCGCGAGGCGCAGCTTCGCGTGCTCCGGCGCGGCGAAGTTAGGCCAGCACGCATTACGCCGGAGCGCCGACCGGACGAAAGCCGCAAATAGGCTACAGATTGCGCGGCAGCCGTGACGGCTGTACGTCTCTTGCCGGATCTTGGCGCATGACGCTTGCGGCGTTACCGGCCCCAAGCCAATTGGGGGCAAAATGCTGTTACGCTACATCCGGGTTCTCTTGCCGCTGGCGCTGCTGCTTCCGATTGCGTGCGCCTTGGCGGCTACGCGATCAAGGGCCGAGACCGATTCGGCGTGGGGCCTCTTCCTCGGCTACACGAAAGCGGTGAACGCGGTTGCCCTCTCGGCGGATGGCCGGCAGGCGCTTTCCGGCGGGCAAGATAATGTGCTCAGGCTTTGGGATATCTCGACCGGCCTCCTGCTCCAAACCTTCGATGCGCAAACCAGCAGCGTCAACTCGGTGGCGTTTTCGCCGGACGGCCGTCAGATCCTGAGCGGGGGCAACGATAAGCAAGTCCAGCTCTGGGATCTGGTAACGGGCAAAATCGTCAAGGCCATGGAAGGGCACACAGGCGAGGTGACGTCGATTGCGTTCTCGCCGGGCGCCGTTCAGGTCCTTTCGGGAAGCAGGGACAAAACGGTCAAACTGTGGGACGTGGCGGCGGGCCAGCTGCTAAAAACCTTCGAGGGCCATGCCGGCGAGGTCTTGTCGGTGGCGTTCTCGTCCGATGGCCGTCATGTCCTCTCGGCAAGCGCGGATAAGACACTCAAACTTTGGGATGCGGAGACGGGCCAACTCCTCAAGACCTTCGAAGGCCATGCGAATGAGGTGACCTCTGCCGCGCTCTCGCCGGACGGCCGGCAAGCCCTTTCGGGAAGCCGGGACAGGACGGTGAAGCTCTGGGACGTGGCGGCGGGCCAGCTGCTCAAAACCTTCGAGGGGCATTCCGATGAGGTGCTTTCGGTTGTGTTTTCGCCGGACGGCAGCCGGATACTCTCGGCAAGCAAAGACAAGACGCTGAAGCTTTGGGACGCGGGCTCCGGCGAGCTTATCAAGAGCTTCGGAGGCCACTTAGATGGCGTTACTTCGGCTGTGTTCTCGTCCGATGGACGGCAGGCACTTTCGGGGAGCGCGGACAAGACGCTGAAGCTTTGGGACGTGGAGGCGGGCCAGGCTCAAAGCACAATAGACCTGACATCGGTGGCGTTTTCGCCCAACGGTCACAAAGCCTTCGGTCTTTTCGGCTTCTTTCACGGCGCGAGCCTTCCCGGCGCACCCGATCCCGCCAAGCTTGGAGAGCGGCTGAAAGAGCAGGGCCTCAAGCCCGGCGATCCGGTATTCATTCGCATTTTCAAGGGCGATTCGCAGGTCGAACTATGGATGAAGCGAGCGGCACGTTTCGAGTTGTTCGCCACCTATCCCATCTGCGCCTGGTCGGGTCAGCTTGGACCTAAACTGCAGGAGGGCGATGCGCAGGCACCCGAAGGCTTCTACACCCTCGGAAAAGCCCAACTCAATCCGAACAGCCATTACTATCGCGCATTCAATCTGGGCTACCCCAATCTGCTCGACCGCGCTTATAACCGCACGGGGGGCAATCTGATGGTGCATGGCGGATGCGCTTCAATCGGTTGCTACGCCATGACCGACCCGGCGATCGGCGAGCTATGGCAGCTCGTCACCGCGGCCCTTAATGGCGGCCAGGAGCGCATCGGGGTGCATGTGTTTCCGTTCCGGATGACCGCAGAGCGCCTGGCCGCTTTTGGCTGGCACCCCTGGGCGGAATTCTGGCGGGACCTGAAGCCGGCCTACGATTTGTTCGAAGAAACCCGCATTCCCCCGCAGATCGGCGTTTGCAACAAGCGCTATGCCGTGCACTCTGGCAATGCAGCGGCAGGCAGCGTGCCCGAGCTTCAGTCCGCCTGCCCGCCAACCAAAGGAAACCGGCACGCAGCTTCCGCGCGCCCGTGAAGCGGCTCCTGCGGCAATAAATGTATAATCAATACCATAACCTTCCTTTACCGGTTCCCCGCCTCCCCGAGCGTGCGAAAAAATCGCCAAACCCGTTGAAACGCTTGAAATCCGGGCCGCAACGTCGTTCCCGCGAAGGCGGGGACCCATGCTAATAGCCTGTTCCAGTACGATAAATGGATTCCCGCCTTCGCGGGAATGACGCTCGTAGCTTACCTGCGGACTTGGCATTTCGATTTTTTCACACGCTCCTCCCGGGGGGACGACGCGCGCCACTTGACGGCGGCCGCGCACTCTGCATGCTTAAGAGCATGCTTAGAACCGCGCTGCCGGCGTTTGCGACCTTCTTCGCCACCATTGGGCCGGTGGAGGCGGCGGTGCTGTTTGCAACCTTCTGCCCGCGCTTCAGCCGGGCGGAGCGCATCGCGATCTCTCTGAAAGCCACCGGCATCGCAACCGGCATCATCCTGTTCTTCGCGCTGTTCGGCACGGCGATCTTGTCGGCGCTAGGCGTAACATTTCCAGCGCTCCAAGCCGCGGGCGGCATCATCCTTGCCATCATCGCGCTCGACATGATCTTCGAGGCAAGGATCGGCGGCAGCACCATCTCCCAGCCGGAAAACGCCGAAGCGCATGCCAAGGACGACGACATTGCCGTGTTCCCGCTGGCAACCCCCATTCTCGCGGGTCCCGGCGCGATGTCGGGGGCCATGCTGCTCATGGCCAACGCCAAGGGGAATTTTGCCGGTCAAGCCGCCGTGGTGGCCGCGCTTTTCACGGTCATGGCTTTCACGCTCCTCCTCATGCTCGCGGCACAGGAGCTGCGCGAGTGGGTCGGGGTGACGGCGCAACGCGTTGTGATGCGCGTGTTCGGCATTCTGCTTGCGGCGATTGCGGTGCAATCGGTGTTCAATGGCATTGCGGGCGCCGGCATCTTCACCCGGCCTGTGTGACAAAATCAAACCGCTCCGAAGGCAGGATCGCGCGATTGCGCCAGCGCCTCGCGCTTCCTGGCGGCCTGCGCTCGAATGGCTTGTGGCGATCTCGCCCCACAACAATGTTCGCCTGCTCAGCTGCAATTCGAGCTAAAATTCCCGAAAACTGTATGCTTCCATCCTCAACGCTAATGTCCTATGCTGGTTTAATGCTGAAGGTTCACATTGCGTTAGCTTGGGAGGTGCACTTTGCTCGATCAGGGTCAAACCGATGCCGCCGGCAGCGCGCCGCAGTCCGTCAAGACGCGCGTGTTCCTGTCCTATTCGCGTCAGGATAGCAGCTTTACAGATCTTCTCGCCGAAGCGCTGGCGGAGAGAGGCTATAAACCCGACTATGATCGATCGGCCTTCGACCCCGCCAACATCGACTCAGGCATCTCGGCGCAGGACCCATGGTGGCAGCGCCTGCAGCAGATGATCGCCACAGCGGACGTTATCGTTTTCATTGTCACGCCGGACAGCGCAGGGAGCAATGCGTGCGAAGAGGAAATCTCTTACGCTCAGGGGCTAGGCAAACGCATCATCCCGATATTGCGGCGTCCGATCGATTTCGCCAAGGCGCCGCCGCGGCTTTCCGCGCTCAATGTCAAGCTCGATTTCACCGATGACCGCGAGGAGACGTTCGACGCCGCGCTTCATCAGCTCTGCGCCGCGCTCGACCTCGATGTCGTTTGGTATCGCGAAAGCCGCAGGCTGGCCCAACTCGCTTTGGAGTGGGATTGGGAGCACCGGCCGGCGGACCGGCTTATGAGCTCGGCAGACATAAAGGCAACCGCGCGGCTTCTCGAAAGCAGGCCCAGGAACGCCGATCTTCCGCCGCAAGTTCTCATCGACTTCCGTGATGAAAGCCGCAAAAGCCACGAAGGCGAAGTGCGCAGAATGCGGCGTATGCGGACGATGTCAAGCATACTCATGATCTGCGTCATCGCCGGCCTCATCGGATGGATCAATCAGGGTTTTCTGATATCGGAGTGGTTCTGGTTCGTTAAGATGCGGCCCTATATGCACGCAAATGTCCGGCCCTTCGTGCTAACGGCGGAAGCTGAGCGTGCATTGAAACCCGGAGCGAGCTTCCGCGAGTGCGACAAAAACTGCCCGGAAATGATCGTTGTCCCGGCAGGCAGTTTCGTCATGGGATCGCCCGATACCGAGAAGGGCCATGACGCAAAAGAAAGCCCGCAGCACGAGGTTACCATCGCCCGGCCGTTTGCCGTTTCCAAATATCTTGTGACCTTCGACGACTGGGACGCCTGTGTCTCTGTTGGCGGGTGTCCGCACAATTCGGAAAGTTACGGACGCGGGACAATGCCGGTGATCAACGTAACTTGGGACGACGCCACAAAATATGCTGAGTGGCTCTCATTGATGACTGGCAAGACCTACCGGCTGCTCTCCGAGGCCGAATGGGAATACGTGGCCCGCGCCGGCACGGCGACAGCCTATCCGTGGGGAGACGATATCGGCACGGGGAACGCCAACTGCAAAGGCTGCGGCAGCAAATGGGATTTCCAGCAGACATCGCCCGCCGGCTCTTTCAAGCCGAACGCATTTGGGCTCTTCGACATGCAAGGAAATGTTTTTCAATGGGTTGAGGATTGCTTTCTGGAAAATTACACCGGAGCCCCAGCCGATGGATCTGCCCGCACATCCAGCAATTGCAAGCGCCACGTCGTTCGCGGCGGTTCGTGGTACGAAGATCCAGACTTCCTCCGCTCGGCCAACCGCAGCAGGATGGACGCCGCCGACAGCAAGGACGACGATTTGGGCTTCCGCATTGCAAGAACGCTAATGCCTTGAAAGGGCAGTGCCCCGGTCCGCCGCAGCTTTCCGCAAGTGGAATAGCCTAAGGGAGCCATAATACCGAGCGCCGAAAGTGCTGACCGGTCCCGGTGCCGTACCCGCGCAGGCGGGTACCCATACAAGTTCTTGTTCCAACGGGAGAAATGGATTCCCGCCTTCGCCGGGTATGACGGTTGCGCGCCTTGCAATGTTTCGGCAGTCGATTTATTCACACGCTCCCTTCGCGGGAATGACAATACATGGGTCAGCATCGATGCCCTTTTGTATAAGATCGCAAAGAATCCCTTGGCGAAGCCGGGCAAGCTTGCATAGGCTGGAGCGATTATAAGCACTGCCGGGCATTCGGCGCCGTCGCAGCGCAAGCCTGCCTAGGAGAAACGATGGGCGGATTTCTTGAATACGATCGTTTTGACGCGGTTGGCCTTGCCGGGCTCGTGCGCAGAAAAGAGGTTAGCCCGCGCGAACTTCTCCATGAAGCGGCGGAGCGCTGCGACCGGGTCAATCCGGCGCTCAACGCCGTGATCTACCGCACGGACGCGCAAGCCGGAAAGGCTGCGGCGGCGATCGATCCAGCCCAGCCCTTCGCAGGCGTGCCTTTTCTTGTAAAAGATCTCGGGCCGCCGCTTGCCGGCGCTCCGCTCACCTCCGGCAGCAGGTTATACGCGAACTACGTGCCGGACGGGGACGGCGAGCTGATGACGCGCTTCAAGCACGCAGGCCTCCTTGTCTTCGGCAAAACGAACGTGCCCGAATTCGGCCTTTTGCCGGTCACCGAGCCCGAGCTTTTCGGGCCCTGCCGCAATCCATGGGACTTGGGCCGCACGCCCGGCGGATCGAGCGGCGGCGCCGCTGCGGCGGTCGCGGCCGGAATCGTGCCCATGGCGCATGCATCCGACGGCGGCGGCTCGATCCGCATCCCGGCAAGCTGTTGCGGCCTCATTGGACTGAAACCTTCGCGCGGGCTTAACCCGAGGGTCATGCAGGTTCATACCATCACCGAGGACTTTGGCGTGGATCACGTTGTGAGCCGCAGCGTCAGGGATTCGGCCGCTGCCCTCGATGCCATATGCAACCGGGTCGATGCGGGCTTTCTCGCCGGCCTCGAAACCGGACCGGGACGCTTGCGGATCGGCGTCGTACGAAGCGCCATGCTCGGCGAAACCGTGGCGCCTGGGGTCCGCGCTGCGCTCGGCCACGCAGCCAAGCTCCTGCAAGGGCTGGGGCACGAAGTCGAGGACGCGGAGCCGCAGGTCGATTACGGCGAGTTCAGGCTGGCGTTTCTCACTTATTGGACGATTAGCATAATGCAGGTGCTCAACAGCGCCACGCAGACGCTCGGCCGCAAGCCAACCCGCACCGAGGTCGAGGCCGCGACCTGGGGGCTTGCCAACGCCGGCGGCGCGATGAACGCCACGGACAAGGCGCGGGCACGCAGAGCGATCTGGAAAGCGTCCAAGACGTTCGCGGCCTATTTCGACCGCTACGATATCATGCTGAGCCCGGTCCTGGCCCAGCCTCCGCTCCGCATCGGGCAAAATCGCTTGAGGGGCACGGAAAAATTCGTCATGCGCATTGCCGAAAAGCTGAATTCGCCGCGGCTTAAAAAGGCGCTTTTGCGCGCGATCGCTGCTAAGAACTTTGCCTTCGCGTCGTTCACGGCGCCCTTCAACATGACGGGGCAGCCCGCAATGTCGGTGCCTCTATTCTGGACGCCGGAGGGCCTGCCCATCGGCATTCAATTCGCTTCGAAACTCGGCTCGGACGGGCTGCTCTTGAGGCTCGCGCGCCAACTCGAGATCGCGCACGGGTGGGAGTCCCGCCGGCCGCCTATCTGGTCCGGCGAACGCCTTAAAGTGGCCGCTTGATCCTTGCGGCATTCGATTTATTGTCATGCCGGAACCGGCTTTGCCGGTATCCGGCATCTTGCAGCCAGCTGATAGAAGATCGCGGATAAGCGCTGAAGCGCTTTCCGCGATGACAACACTTCCATCGAAACAGGTCATGCTCTAAAAGAAAAGAAAAAAGGGAAAGCCGATGGACACATTCACTTCTCTGACAAGCGTCGCCGCGCCGCTGCCCATGATCAACGTCGATACGGATATGATCATTCCGAAGCAGTTTCTGAAAACGATACAGCGCACCGGCCTTGGCAAATCGCTGTTCTACGAGATGCGCTATAACGAGAAGGGCGAGGAGAACCCGGACTTCGTGCTCAACAAATCCGCCTACCGCAACGCCAAGATTTTTGTCGCGGGCGAGAATTTCGGCTGCGGATCGAGCCGCGAGCATGCGCCCTGGGCGCTTCTCGATTTCGGCATACGCTGCGTGATCTCCACGTCCTTCGCCGATATCTTCTACAACAACTGCTTCAAGAACGGCATATTGCCCGTTGTGGTCTCACCTGAAGATCTGGAAAAGCTCATGGACGACGCAAAGCGCGGCGCGAACGCAACGCTCACGGTCGATCTCGAAAGCCAAGAGATCCGCGGCCCCGATGGCGGCGTGGTCCGTTTCGATATAGACCCCTTCCGCAAGAAATGCCTGATAGAGGGGCTGGACGATATCGGGCTGACAATGCAAAAGGCGGACAAGATCAAAGGATTCGAGGAGCGCGCCGCGCTCGCCCGGCCTTGGGCTTGAGAGGGCATCGGCCTTCGCACATTGTGTCGCAAGTCTCCCCTCATCCTATCCTTCTCCCCGCAAGCTCGCCTTGGCGAGCTTGCCACTTGCAGTGAGTAGAGTCGAGGAGAGGTGCGGTGACTGGGGGGCCTTCGGCCTGCCATCGAGCGAAAACGCGGACGAGGACGGCCCGCCGCCAACCCGACGATCGAGCAAACCGGAACCTCTAAAAGCCGACCGACGCGCCCTGTCAATCAAAGCGCTTGCCAAGCTCCCGGCCAGCGTCAATCATTATGACGCCCGGCTACCTCGTCTCATCCTGATTGACGCGCCGTCCTCACCCAGATTGTCGCGCTATAGGGGTATCGCGCGCCACGCGCGGGCGCGCATGGAAAGCCTGCAGAACCCGTCCAAGATCGAGGCGATCGCAAGAAGCCGCCGGGCCTGGTCCGGATCGGATGCAATGCGGGCCATGTGCCGCAGCTCCGCCGCCGGATACTGCAAGCGTGCGATTGGAATGGTCATGCGATCCCCCTACCGAATCAGCTCCTGGCGTTAGGGAATCGCATCCGCCTGCGCTTGGGAATCGCCGGTGAAGTGCTCCATGAAGGCTCCATAAAGGCTTGACCGGACCGGTTTAAAATCCTACACTGGAAGTCGGGAATATACTCCTCCCGCCCTACCCCAACCACTCCCCCGGCAATCCCCTTTGCCGGGGGATTTTCGTATGCGTTACGTTCTGTGTTTGTGCGCATATCGGCGGAAAATGCGCGAGTTCCTTCGAAAAAGGATCGCGCGCGATGCTGCTGTCATCGCCGCTCCGGTGGCATTTTGGACCCGTTTGAATTGCAGACCTGGATGTCGCGGGTTACAAAGCCAAAGTTGATAAGCGCGGCGAGCGTTTTGACGGACTTCGGGCGGCAACTCCCAATATAGCCGCCAAAATTTTTGAGTTGCGATTGAACGCATTATTCGGATTTAGCGGAGCACTCGATTTCCCTAAAGCGGCCCCCAGCCACGTCCCTGCGTGCTTCCTCCGCAGCTCCAGCGAGCCATTTCTGGGATGCTTCCGAGGCAAAAAGCCTATCCCATTCTGCATCGGCCGATAAACTTGCCAAGATCTCGGAAGCATAGCGATCCTGTTCGTCTTCCGGCAAATTTGAAAGCTCGGTTACGGCCTTTTCAAGGAGGTTTGTGAGATGTTGAGCCAGCGCCTCGATCCGTTTCAATTCTTCGCGTCAATATACAACTTTTCGCCCATCTCGTGAAATTTGCTCGACATCTCCGCCATGCCCTGCTCCGCCGCCATCTCAGGCGTCTCATTCAGCTTCGCGGCGTAATCGCGCACCTGCTGCGTGATCTCCATCGAGCAAAATTTCGGCCCGCACATCGAGCAGAAATGCGCG
>JBKQOR010000296.1:0-5882 GCA_052145435.1 Rhodomicrobium sp.
CCCGGATTCCTGGACCGCCGTTGTCTCGTCCGCCTGCGCTGATCGCAGCCTGATAGAAAGCTCTCACGTGAGCGCGAGTGTTGGCGGCGACAGCGACATGGAATGGGCTCGTTGCGGGGCCATACGAACCAATCCAAATACGGCCGCTCTCGTTGCCAATCATGGCCCAGCCATCTCCCTCTGCCAAAAGACCATGTCCCAGCGGGGCCAAGGCCGCGAGGTAGAAGCGCTTCGAATTCTGAAAGTCAGCAACATTGAATCCGATATGGTCGAACACGGCTACTCCAATTCGTAAGGCTACCTTCTCTCTCTTAAGTGATGGCTAGGAATAGAAATATGCAAGGCGCTCGCGGCTTGTTTGGCTCAGGAATGTGACGGCCGCCACCCGCGCCGGTGCGGTGCTCGCGAAAAAGTTGAAGGCAGCTGAACAAAAATGTGAACGGGTGTTGGCTTGCAATCGACCGGATAGTTCCAAATTGTTGAACTACTAGGAGCACAGAGCGGTTCTGACCGTTAGGCGAGCTGAACTGCTTGATCGAGTGAAGGAATTCCGCATGGGTAAGCTTGAAGGCAAGGTCGCCATCGTCACGGGAGCATCGAAGGGCATTGGTGCCGCCATAGCAAAGAGGCTAGCCGCCGAAGGCGCAGCAGTCGTGGCCAACTATGCATCCAGCAAGTCGGGCGCGGAGGCGGTTGTCGCCGCCATCACTGAGAGGGGCGGCAAGGCCATCGCCGTGAAGGGTGATGTCTCGAAGCCGGCGGAAGTAGAAGCCATCGTAGACGCAGCCATAGATACCTATGGGCACTTGGACATCCTCGTCAACAATTCGGGGGTGTATGAGGCGGCTCCGCTCGAGGAGATTGGCGAGCTGCACTTCCACAGGCTCTTCAACATCAACGTGCTCGGACTTCTGCTCACGGCCAAGGCCGCGGCCAAGCATTTGCGCGAAGGGGCCAGCATCGTCAACATTAGCTCGCTGGTGAGCCGCGCCACTCCACCCGGTTTCGCAGTCTATAGCGCGACCAAAGGCGCGGTAGACGCCATCACCGGTGTGCTCGCCAAGGAACTCGGCCCCAGAAGAATCCGCGTCAACGCTGTGAGCCCCGGCGTGGTCGAGACCGAGGGCACGCATAGTGCGGGTCTGATAGGTTCCGATTTCGAGAAGGCTGCCGTGGCGCAAACGCCGCTTGGCCGCGTCGGCCAACCACAGGACATCGCGGCGGTCGTTGCCTTCCTCGCTTCGGATGATTCCGCGTGGATCACTGGCGAGCGCCTGTTCGCGACTGGCGGCCGCTGAACAAGTTGGACCGCCGCTCATAGAGGCCGCTGGCGAAATCGCCAGCGGCGCTGCGAAGCCTGGGATAGAGCTTATAATCCGTTCCTGCCTCGATTGCAGACGAGGCTATTGCAGCCGGGAATGTCTCTTCGGCCTATCTCGGTCGCGATCGCCGCCGCGGTGCCAAAATCTTCTATGTTGAGAAAGGCCCATTTCGTAGCGCCGGAGCATGGTTAAGGCCGGAATGGTAAATGGGGTCAGGTATTTATTTCTTCCCGCCGCAAAACTCGCGATTTTTCGCGTTTTTTCGCGAAAATGTGCGGTTCAAAAAGTCCGTTAAACTTGTTTTATTACGCGGATTAACCAAGAAATATAATCACTGGTTGAGCAAAAGCGCTGGACCAACCGGCCGCCTATTGGCGCCGTTACTTTGTGTTGCTTTGCGATATCAATGAGATAGCTAGCCGGACGCCGCAGTTTACGCTTTTGCAAGGCGCTTTTCTTTAGAGTGGCAGCGAAGCCGCATTAACCGGCGCGCGTTTGCGGGCTCAGGCCGCCATTCGGGTTATGCTTGGGGCGTTAAACATTTGGGGCTGCAGTCTTTTCAACCGCTGCGGCATGGCCAGCGAGAGGAGGGCCAGGAAATACCGCGTGTCGCCGTCCAGCCAGCGGCCGAGAATGGCGCGGCAGGGCAGGGTGCAGCCGGCGGCATCGCAGAGGAGAAGCGTGTCGCGCGCGGTGTGTGCCGCTGAAGCGTCGAGCTTCCGTGCCATGCGGTGAAAGATCGCTTGCTCGGCGGGGTGGAAAATTTGGGCGGCGGGTTTGCCCAGCAGGTCCGGTTTGCGATGGCCGAGACGTTGCGGGCGGCCCTCGCTGCCCACGATATCGAGGTTCTCGCCGAGGAAAAGAACGAGATCGAAGGCGGAGAAGAGAAGGGTTGGGGAAGTCTGCACGCTAAATTCGGCGTGCGCTTGCGGAGCTGGGCGGGCGCAGGCAGGCGTTTGCGCTGAAGCCGCGCCGTCGCGCAGTTTCTCTTGGGCGAGACGGCGTACAGTACGCCCTATCGCCTTTAAAGAGCGCAATTCTTCAAGGGTGAGCTGGGGAGCAGGTGCAGCCGATTTGCTTGGTTTCTTTGGTGGCTTGACAGCGGGCCGCGTTTTTGCCGCCGCCTTTGCACCCGCCTTGCGGGCCGGCGCGGGCAGGCAAACCATCCCGGCGGCGGCTTGCAGGGCATCGGCCTCGGCGACGATCAAGCCCCGATTGCCGCCGGCGAGTTCGAGGACATCAAGCGCGCAATCGAGGGCGGGGTGGCGCGCAATCTTCAGCTTTACGATGCGGCAGGCCTTGACGTTGCCCGGTGCTCCGTCGAAACATTGTGCGAAGCGGCGGACAAGTGCTGCCGGTAGCAATGACTGCAAGTCCTGCGGGCCGAGATTGAACTTGGATCGCGCTGCCGCATTCATCCAAGTGACGGCACGCCGGGTATGATCCCAGATAAAGGCCACGCGCGGCGAGAAGAGCAAATCCTGGAGCGGATTATGACCGCCGGCGGCTGTTAGCGGGCTTGCTGCTGCCAATTTCTGATCCTGCCCCGATTGCACCCACGCAGCACCGATCTCATTTCTTCTGGCACATGGACCGTGTTCGGGCCGGAATGCAAGCGAAGAACGAAGAAGGCGGCCGCGATTTTCTGTGGAAAATCAGGCAGCGGAATTTTCCCCGAAAAAAATGGTGCACCGCACAAACATTCTTGTTGCATCGCAACAAAGTCAGCCCTATATGGTAAATCGTGCTGGATGTTATGTCCTCGTCCAGCGCCTGAGGATGGAACTGCAACTAAGGAGACTGCCATGAGCCAGCAGATGGATTTCGAAATTCCCGCTTCCGTGCGCGACCTTGCCAGCAAGAGCGTCGAGCAAGCCCGCGAAGCTTACAACCGCTTCCTCGAGGCTTCCCGCCAAGCTCACGATGTCGTTGCGAAGTCGACCGACGTGATCGCTTCCGGCGCCCGCGAGATCAACGAGAAGGCCGTGAAGTACACCGAGGCCAACCTTCAAGCCAATTTCGAGCTCGCTCAACGCCTCGTTCATGCGAAAGACCTCAAAGAGGCTCTCGACATCCAGAGCCAGTTTGCCCGCCAGCAGATGGAGACCTTCGCTCAACAGGCTCAGGAACTCTCCCGCCTCCTCGCCCAATCCGCGCAGAAGGCCAATCCGGGCACCCACTTCTAATATCGGGCCGGGGCATGAGCCAATTTGGGCTCGTGCATTGGACCATGCTGTTACGCCGGGCGCGCGCAGGCACGGATCGATAACGTGTCTCGCACGCCTTTCCTCGCACGGGAGCCGCAATTATGGGACCGGAGAAGGCGCTTTTTCCGCTGGTGCAGCCAGTATCCTCGGGCTCGGCGGGGGTCTCCGCGCGGTTTTCGATCCTCCCTGAGCAATTGGCGGAGCAGACAGAGGCATTGGGCCAGGCGATGATTGAATTGGTGGCCGCCCCCGTCCCGGAGCGGATAGAGGCCGCCGAAGCCTTCACGAGCAAGCTAGAGCAGGTGGCGCATTCGTTCGGGCTTATTTGCGAGCAGGCGAGCAACTCGGCGCAAGGCATCAACATGGTTATGGCCGAGGCGTTACGGAAGAATGCCGAGGAGGCCATGCGGTTCCTGCGCGATCTCGCAAATGCGAAAGGACCGCGGGACGCGCTCGAACTTCAATTCAGGTTTATCAGCGGACAGGCGCGGCTTTTCTCCGAGCAGTCGGCGGCGATGCAACGGGAGTTTGCTAGGCTGTTCCTGCCGTCTGCCATCTCGGATGAGACCGGGGCCGAGTCACGGGCGCCGCGGGGCTAGGCCAGCGCATCAGCGCGCTTGAAGTTTAGCGGAAAACGCTGTTTACTGCGGCTCTCGCATATGCCGCTGTAGCTCAGTTGGTTAGAGCACCAGATTGTGGATCTGGGGGTCCCCCGTTCGAGCCGGGGCAGCGGTACCATATGCGCGATGCAACCATAAATCCTAGCGCAGTATCCAGTAGTCTCGTGTTGGAGTACAGCGCTAACGGCGTTGCGACGCCAACCATTTGCCTCCGTGACAAGCCGCGCCGCTTCGGCTATGCGCGCGCAAGATTTGGAGCCTTGGCGCATTCCGAAGCCCTATAACACTTACCACACCGACATCGTCGACAATCGCGAGGCCGTTCTTGCCGCCGTGCGCCGCGTCGCTGGCGAGCCGCCGAAACCGGAGACCAAGCCCGCGCCAAACTTAACCGAAGCAACCTTGCATGAGGCCCTTGCACTCGAGCATTGGCGGGCGATCAAGGCGAGCGCCAATCCCGTCCGGCTGCGCTCATTCTTGAACGAGTTTGGCGACACAAAATGCGCTCCGCTGGCGCAAGCCGAATTGGAACGTCTCGCCGCTTTAGAGTGGCGAAAGCTAGCCTATTCCAATGATCGCGAGGCCTTGCTCCGCGTCTCTAAAGATTTCATTGGCACGGAACCGGCTAGGTTTGCGGCAGTCATGCTCGCAGAGCTTTCTCTAAGCTCTGCTGTGAATACTGGTAGATCAGGTCAGAAGGAGAAGTTTTTTGAACGCAATGCAAGCTTAGTTGCGATCCTGTGGTTTTTCGGCATGGTTCCTTTGGCGATTACCAGCGAATACACATGTCAAAGAAATCACTGGAACTACGTGAATATAAATTCCAATCCGTTGCTGAACGAGTTTGCAAGTGGAATCATTCCGACCTTTGTGTTAGTTATAATATCTGAATTAGTAATAATTAAGCTTAGAGGACAGCTATCGAATCCAATAGCATATACAATATATTGGTTTGGTACTTCTCTGTGTTTGGGATTGTTTGTTTGGGTAATGTGGGGCATTTTGCAAATGCCGGATGTGTTTCATATCGATCCCACACCGTGGACAATGGGCTTCGTGATTGGACTGGTTTTTTTTGTTGGGTCTGGCGTAGCCGCGAGAATTTGGTGGAAAGCCCGTCACCGAGCACAGAACACAGCCAGGTGCGCGGCAAGCCGTGCAGTCGCGGCATGCGCGTGACCGTGGGCATAATCGTTGGGCAAATCGGCGCGGATAGCAGCATCCAGGATATGCTCGCCGGCTATCCGTATCTTGAAAGAGAAGATATAATTCAGGCGCTCCGCTATGCGGATGGGCCGAAGAAGGCAACCGGGCAGAGGCCATGAACCATCCACGTATCAAACGCGATCCTATGATCATGGAGGGCAAGCCCGTTATCGCGGGCACCCGGATTACGGTTGAGCACATCTTGCGCTGCCTTGCCGCGGGCGACAGCGAAGCTGAGATCGTCGCGGATTATCCTCCGCTGACTTTGGAAGACATTCGCGCGGCTCAGGGCTATGCCGACGCGGGGCGATAAGCCAAGCGTGATAATCATTCGAGCGGTCGATGCCCGGCCCGGAATGATCGGTGAGAAAGTGGTATTTGCTCTGCGCGCGGCGGCCGCCGATTTGGAATAGGGTGCATTGATTGTCGCGGAACCGCATCGCTCACGGGTCCGGCCGCTACCGCTTATGTGACATTGCTCCCAAAGCCGCCCGCACCCCGTCCATCATCTCCTCCGCCTCAAGCTG
>JBKQOR010000297.1:0-3465 GCA_052145435.1 Rhodomicrobium sp.
TTCATCAAAGGATAGATCAGAACGATGCCAACCGAGCCAAATCCCAAGGCAACGGCAAAGGAGTTGAATTGCAGAAGAACCGCAAGGCCCGCGAGGCAAAGCGCAATCGCAACGGCAATCGCCGGGGCGAGAGAGATTTGCCCGCTCGCGAGCGGGCGCCCTTTCGTTCTGGCGACCTTTGCATCGATATCGCGGTCGATGATATCGTTATAAATGCACCCGGCACTGCGCATGGCAAAGGCACCGATGGCAAAAAGAATCAGCAGCCTGATATCGAACCAGACATCGGGTAAATCGTCTGCGCGGGCTGAAAGCGCGACCGACCACCAGCAGGGCCACAGAAGAAGCCATGCGCCGATGGGCCGGTCGGCACGGATGAGCCTGAGCCAGGGCTGGAGGCCGGCAGGAGCGAAGCGGTCGGTCCAGTTCGCCGGGAGCGCGTCCGCAATGGGCCCCAGGGCGGTTCCTTCAGGGGCAGATTTGGTGTCTGCTTGCGCAGTAATTGCTCGCATAGGTCGCTCGTTCCGAAGGTGTTATCCCCCAAACCACCAAACAATACAAATAATGTGCCAAATTTTGGTTTGTCTTATCTCAACAGCACAAAAACATTTCAAGCGCAATGACCGTACCTAGATTATTTGTCGCAAACGATCTCGAAGCCGGCGGAGAGATCGTGCTGAGCGCGCCACAGGCCCATTATCTCTTGCACGTTCTGAGGCTTTCGCAGGGCTCGCAGATTTTGGTCTTTGACGGCAAGAATGGGGAATGGCGCGCAGAGATTGTGAAAGCCAAAAAGGCTGTTTGCTGCGTTAAGCTGACCGGTAAGGTCCGGGATCAGACCGTAGCTCAGGATCTTCATTACGCCTTCGCCCCTCTGAAACAGGCGCGGCTCGATTACATGATCCAAAAAGCCGCCGAAATGGGAGTATCCGTGCTGCAACCGGTGATAACGGCCCGCACCGTCGCCTCCCGGCTCAATCTGGACCGGATGCGCGCCAACGCAATCGAGGCCGCGGAACAATGCCAGCTATTAACGGTTCCCGATATCGATCCACCGTTTAAGCTTGAGAGCTTGCTCAAGACTTGCGCAGCCGGCCGTGTCGTAGTTTTTTGCGACGAGCGGGCGGCGAACGCGCCGGCGCTGGACGCGATCGCAAAGCTCGAGGGGCGCAAAATAACGGCGCTAGTCGGTCCGGAAGGCGGATTTTCGGAGGGCGAGCGTGAGTTGCTGCTTTCGAAAAGCTTCGTCTGCCCAGTATCGCTTGGGCCACGCATCATGCGAGCGGATACCGCAGCGGTCGCGATCCTTTCTCTTATCAACGCGGTTTTAGGAGACTGGCGGTGAGGGAAAGTCTATAAGCAAGATGCTGCGATAGGGTGCGCGCGCAGACGTTAAAGCACACAACCGGCAACAGAGCGGAAACATGATGCTAGCCTCGGGAGAAACTCAGGCGCCCGTTATTGAAAGCCGCGACGAGCTCGTGACTTATATCGGAGAGGGCGCCAGACCTAAAGCGGAGTGGCGTATCGGTTCCGAGCACGAGAAGTTTCCTTTCTATCGCGACGGGCTTAGGCCCGTGCCTTACGAAGGTCCGGCCGGCATTCAGGCACTCCTCGAAGGTATGGCGGCCCGGTTCGGATGGCGCCCTGTCTACGATAACGGATATATCATTGCGCTCGAGGAGCCATCGATTGAGCTGGGCGGCTCAATCACGCTGGAGCCCGGCGGCCAGTTCGAACTTTCGGGGGCGCCCGTCCAAACGCTCTTCCAAACCTGCGCCGAGGTGGATAGGCATCTCAAACAAGTGCATGAAATTGCCGGGCCGCTCGGCATCGCCTTCCTTGGCCTCGGCTTTTCTCCCCTTTGGACGCTTGGCGAAACGCCGCGCATGCCCAAAAGCCGTTACGGCATCATGACGGCCTACATGCCGAAGGTTGGCAGGCTCGGGCTCGACATGATGTATCGCTCGGCGACGGTCCAGGTTAACCTCGACTTCTCAGACGAAGCGGACATGGTGAAGAAGCTGCGCGTGTCGCTGGCACTGCAACCTGTCGCCGCGGCGCTGTTCGCCAACTCGCCCTTCACGGAAGGAAAGCCCAATGGCTATTTGAGCTTCCGCAGCGCCATTTGGCTCGACACCGATCCGGCGCGGACGGGGATGCTGCCTTTCGCCTTCGAGGACGGCATGAGTTACGAGCGCTATGTGGACTACGCGCTCGATGTCCCCATGTACTTTGTGCGCCGGAACAAGAAATATATAAATGTTGCGGGCGCTTCCTTCCGCGATTTTTTGGACGGCCGGCTTGCCCAGCTGCCGGGCGAGAAGCCTACGCTCTCCGATTGGGCCGATCATCTGACCACGCTGTTCCCCGAAGTGCGGCTCAAACGATATTTGGAGATGCGCGGCGCCGATAGCGGGCCGTGGCGCAGCCTTTGCGGATTGCCTGCATTCTGGACCGGCCTGCTTTACCATCAGCCGAGCCTCGACTCCGCTTACGATCTCATCAAAGATTGGACGGCGGAGGAGCGCCAGCAGCTCCGTAACGGCGTGCCGCGCCTCGCCCTCAAGACACCGTTCCGCCAAGGCAACGTCCTCGATGTGGCGCGAAAGGCCGTCGAGCTGTCTGCCGCAGGCCTCAAAGCGCGCGGGCACACCGACTTGGTATCCGGCGACGAAAGCATGTTCATCGCGCCTTTGCTGGAAATCGTAGAGCGCGGACAAACCGATGCAGAGCGCTTGCTTGAGCGCTATCATGGGGAGTGGGGCGGCGATGTCCGGCCGGTGTTCACCGAAGGCGCTTACTAAGGCACTTGCGGGCAAAAGCGGGACGCCGCCGGCGCAGCGGCTCCCAGAGCGTTATGGCAAAGCTACTTCTTCCGTTTCTTCCGTCTCGCGAACTCGGTTTTGCCGATAGGCCGCGTCCCACAACTGCATTGCTTGAAGCAAAGCGACATCTTGTTTGATGTCTTTTACGCGTTCGATACTGAGCCGCTCAATCCGCGCATCGGGGCATTCGTCCACGATGTACTTACGCCACCATTTGCCAAAAGCCTGGTTAAGCCGCTCAAGCTGGGGATGGGCCTGCATGCTTGTCTCCCTGAGAGAATCATGCCCCGCCCAAAATGAGCCTAAAGCGATTCCCTATTTGGCGTCAGCGCAAAAAAGCATATGGCGGTGCGGCGAGAGTCGTTGGGAGGGTGGGGGAAGGCGCCGTGCGAATAGCTCCGCGTGCAGAGGAGCGGAAGCGTGGCGTTTGAAGATAGCCATTCAAAGTTTCTTATTACCGTACACAATAATTATTATTGATGAGATCGATAGAAGAGCTATTGAGATAAGAGCGTTGGCTTGACTTTTGGCTATTCGTTCAGGACGTCACTATTCTTTTGCCATATCCTGATTGGTGCTAACATCTGCTAGCCATAAACAAGCAAAGGAAAACTTACCGATGACAACGCTCGATGCC
>JBKQOR010000298.1:0-13358 GCA_052145435.1 Rhodomicrobium sp.
TAGCCGCCGTTGACGCCGGCGTAGAAGCCAGCCCAGGTGTCAACCGGAACATAGGCGTCCTTATAGCCGCCAGCCGGACCCGGCACGTACATATCGGCGGCATTTGCAGCAGCGGTGAACGCGATCACACTCACGGCACCCAAAATAACACGTCGAAGCATCACATCACCTCTCATCGTTCGCGTACCCCTACGCAGTAGATCCATCCCCTCTCTTTTAGGGCACCAGTCACCACCGGGGAAAGCCATAACTGGCATAACCTGCACTTATAGCTTCGCCCTGTTGCACGCTTGCAACGTGAAAGCCGGTGGCGCTACGGGCAAAAAAAACGGCGCCCGCAGGCGCCGTGGTCCCTCTTCTGGCAATGTTGAAACTACTTGAGCGGCAGCGGCTCGTAGGCTGCGTTGAAGAAATAGTTCACGCCGACCCGGACGGTGTTGAACTCGACCTGCTGCGACCTGCTGTTAAGCGCATATTGTGGCGAAGTTGGAGTTGTGCTTGAACCGATGAAAGTCGCGCCGGGACCAGCCGATATCGAGCCAAGGTCGACAAACTGATACTCGCCCTTCAGAGACCAACTCGGGCTGATCTTGTATTCAACGCCAGCGCCCGCCGTCCAGCCGGTGAGAGTTTCGGAGTTTGAAACTCTGCCGTGTAAGTTTAGGGTGCTTGGGGAGGTGTAGTCGGCATAGGTAGAGGACGTGTTGACGCCGCCATAGGCGAAACCGCCGGTAAGATACAGGAGCGTGCCGCCAAGATTGTAGCCAAGGCGTCCGCGCACTGTGCCGAAATAATCCACGCTGAGGTCGTTTTTGGCGCCGCATAATGCCGCGGCGAATGGTGTTCCGGTCGAGGTGGGGCAGAAACTCGGACCCGTGCCGCCAATTGTCGCGAAGGATTGAGACCCGCTACCCATGATCCCTGAGCCTTGAAGATCGGTCTCGATGCCGTAGACGAGATTTCCAAGCTGGAGATTATACCCGACCTGCCCACCGCCGAACCCGCCGGTTATATTGGTAGCCCCTGAAAGGCCAGCGTAGGGGGTTGGCGTAGTTGTGCCGGTATAATAGACATTGTCCCCGAACCCGAGGCCGCTTTCGCCGCCATAGCCGGCGTTGATGCCGAGATAGAACCCTGACCAGCTTGGGACCGGCATGGCAACAGCCGCATAGTTCACCGGACCTGGGCTGTAGATATCGGCTGCGAAGGCCGATGAAGCGAGCGCAACACTACTGACTGCACTCAACCAAACTTTGCGAAACATAATACTTCCCCGTAACAGCGTTCACGATAGGCCACCGGGGAACAGTATCGCAGACCCACTCTAGGTTGTGTACTAATCAAGAACCCGCTTAGGTTGCGTTCTGGTTACATTTTTCGGCTCCCATGGCAGGAAACCGCATTGCGGTAAACACCGAGTTATACCAGCCGTCAAAAGTTCTGACCGTTCCGGCACACTCCCCGTCATCGCGAGGCCGCCATGGCGGCTGTGGCGATCCAGCAATCAGCACCGCCTCTTGGGTTTCTGGATTGTTTGGGGGCTTCGCCCCTCGCAATGACGGAGAACGGTCAAGACTTACGGCGATCGGTATTAGCGCGCAGCAAACAAAAACGGCGCCCGGAGGCGCCGCTTTCAAAACTTTAGGTAGTAGAGCCTACTTCAGAGGCGCGTAGGCAGTGTTGAAGAAATAGTTCACGCCAACGCGAATGGTGTGAACCTGCGTGTCGGTCTCATTACCCAAGCCGAGCACGTGCTTCCAGTCGCTAGCGGAGAGGTCGAGATATTGATATTCGACCTTGCCCGACCAATTCGGAGTGAGCTTATACTCGACGCCGGCACCGGCAACCCAGCCGGTCTGCGTGTCGGTATACGACCACGGAGTTGCGCCGGCGTGGCTATTTTCTACATCGCCAAATGCGAAACCGCCGGTGCCGTAAACGAGAGCCTTACCGAAGGTGTAACCGAGGCGGCCGCGAACGGTGCCGAACCAGTTCATTTCCGACTTATTGTAAGCATTGCTGTCGGTGATGCCGGCGCCCTCGAAGTCGGCTTCGATGCCGAACACGACCGGGCCGCGCTGGAAGTTATAACCGATTTGCGCGCCGCCGAAAGCGCCCGTCGGATCGAGGTAGTCGGTGTTGGCGCTCCAGCCGTAGCCAGCGTTAGCACCTGCATAAAGGCCGCTCCAGTTAACCTCGGCATAAACCGGGCCGTCTTTGTAGCCGCCGCCGTCTGGCGCGCGATACATGTCGGCAGCGTTTGCCGAGGCAAGGGCGACAACGCTCGTAAGCGTGAGGCCGAGAACGCCGGAAAGAAGTTTCATCTCTCTCAAATCCCCATCTAGTCATCTTTAGTTTTCAACGTATAAACTACAGGTCACGCTCCCACCCCCCTGGCAGCGCCTGCAGTTCAACGTTGGGAGGATACTAATCCTCGCTTCCGGAGCGCGCAACAAAGCTGTGCACTTGCGAAATGAACGCGAGGGAGCGCGGATAAGGCGCGATCCATCTACAAAAACGCCTGCAACGGCAGGCACTTATCGCAGCCCGGTCCAGACCGGACAGACGGCCCCACTGGTGGCATATGAGCCACAGCTAGCGCAAAAGCGGTATCCGTTACGAAACACGAAACGAATCGAGCACTACTGGCCCGCGACTCAGCCGTCTCTCTACAATCGGGGGCCGGTAAATTGTCTCAAACCATGGCAAAATGGCGCGGTGCCGAAATCCAACCGCCGTTCGCTTATTCCGGTGCCAATATCTTGCGAATGCATTATTCTGCGGTTCAATCGTGGCGGACCGCGCAAAAGCAGGGATGGCAATGGAACGGCGATATGCGATTTGGGACGTGTTCACCGCCACGCCGTTAGCTGGAAATCCGCTTGCGGTCGTTCTCGATTCGGCAGGACTATCGCCCAGCGAAATGCAGACGATCGCGCGCGAGTTCAATCTTTCCGAAACCGTGTTTGTGCTGCCGCCGCGCCTCCCAGCTCACACCGCCTATATCCGGATCTTCACGCCCTTCGCCGAGCTTCAATTCGCGGGCCATCCGACGGTTGGCGCCGCCATCCAGCTCGCCGACGACCGGATCTCGGGTGCAGCCGCCGACTGCGACGCGCTCATCGTTTTGGAGGAAGGTATCGGCAGCGTCAGGGTTGGCGTCGTGGGCAGAAGGGGCCATGCGCCCTATGCCGAGTTTGACGTGCCGAAACTACCCGAGCTTTCGGGCGCGCCCGCTCACGACGACCGGATTGCGGCAGCTCTCGGCCTTGCACCCCAGGAGATCGGTTTCGCCAATCACCGGCCTTCGCAATACGATGCCGGCACCTCCTTCGCTTTCGTGCCCGTACGGGATTTGGAAACGATCGCCCGCGCGCAAATCGTGGCTCAGCATTGGGACGAGGCCTTCGGAGTCGTAAGCGGCAAGGCATTCCTTTATTGCCGGGAGACCATTCAGCATAGCGCTGCTTTCCATGCCCGCATGTTTGCGCCGGGCGTTGGCGTTCCGGAGGATCCCGCAACCGGATCGGCCGCGGCTGCGTTTTCCGCGGTGCTCAACCGCTTCGATCAGCTCCCCGAAGGCACCTCCGAGTTCACTATCGAGCAGGGTATCGAAATGGGCCGCCCGGCCGAGATCAAGCTCGAGATCGAGGTGGCGCAACGCAAGCTGAAGCGCGTCCGGATCGGCGGCTATGCCTGCCTTGTCATGCGCGGCAAGCTTTTCGCATAGGAGCGTGTGAATAAATCGATTGCCGAAGCATTGCAAGGCGCGCAACCGTCATTCCCGCGAAGGAGCGTGTGAAAAAATCGAAATGCCAAGTCCGCAGATAGGCTACAAGCGTCATTCCCGCGAAGGCGGGAATCCATTTATCACGCTGGAACAAGACCTTAGCATGGGCCCCCGCCTTCGCGGGGACGACGTTGCGGACCTGATTTCAAGCGTTTCAGCGGGTTTGGCGATTTTTTCACACGCTCGAAGGCGGGAATCCATTTGTCCCGTTGGGCCAAGAACCTGTATGGGTGCCCGCCTTCGCGGGTACGAGGCTGCGGAAGAATTCCGGCGCTCGGAAAGTCCGGCAATTTTTTCACACGCTCTTAGGCGGGATCGGCGAACGCCCGCTCTTCCCGTCCGGGGCGATGGCTAAGCTGCCCGAACCTCGGCTAGGAACCGGTCGAGCTCGGATTTCAGTTTATGCCCGCCGCAAGACAGCGATTGCGCCGAGGCAAGCACATGGTTCGACACCGTGCCGGTCTGCGACGCGGCGCGGCGAACCTCGCTCATATTGGCGGCAACTTGCGAGGTGACCGCTGCCGCCAGATTCACATTGCGGGCGATCTCCTGGGTCGCCGCGTACTGCTGCTCGACCGCGGCCGCGATCGCGCCCGCGATCCCCGAAATGCGTCCGATGGTGGAGCCAATCTCCTTGATCGCGGTCACCGCGTCCGCCGTGGCGGTTTGCATCCCCGCTATTTGCGGCCGGATTTCCTCGGCAGCTTTGCGGGTTTGCAACGCGAGCGCCTTCACCTCGCCCGCAACGACAGCAAACCCCCGGCCCGCGTTTCCCGCGCGCGATGCCTCGATCGTGGCGTTCAGCGCAACGAGATTTGTGCGCTCGGCAATGGTCTTGATCAATTTGATGACGTCGCCGATCCGGCTCGCGGCATTCGATAGCTCGACGATCCGGGCGTCGGTTTTTTCTGCCTGCTTCACCGCCTCGCTGGCGATCCTGCTTGCACCCGTCACCTGCTGGCTGATCTCGCTGACCGATGCGGTGAGTTGCTCGCTGGCCGCCGCGACGGAGTAAACGCTGTCGGACGCTTTGCCGGAAGCTGCGGCGGCGCCAACCGACAAGTCCTGGCTGATTTGTGCGGCACGGGTAAGCGTCGACGCCGATGCCTCCAGCTCGCTCGATGCCATCGACACCGAGCTTGCGATCTCACCCACGGCCCCTTCGAAACTGCCGGCAAGCTTACGCATGTCGGCCTTACGCAGCTCTGCCGCCCGCGCTTCCGCCCTCTTCTGTCCGGCCTCCATGGCTGCTATGCGCAACAAGCTTTCCTTGAAGCTTTGAGCGGCTTTCGCGGTCTGGCCAACCTCGTCGGCGCGACCGGTGTGCGGGATATCCACGGTCCTGTCGCCATCGACGAGGGCTTTTATCGCCCGGCTTATCACGACAAGGGGTCCAGTGATCGCCCATTTCACGTAGAAGGCCAAAAGACCGCTCAGGGCAAGTGCCAGTGCGACCGCGCCGAGCGTCGTGTATTTCGCGAAGTTGTAACGCTCCCCCGCCCTTTCGTGAGTCTGTTTTGCGCGGCTGAGCTCATTGGCGACGACGGTATCGAACGCTTCCTGGACGGAAGCGAATTGTTTGATGGCGACGCCCAGCACCGTGTCCTCCGCCTCGCCGAACTCCTGTTTCCGCAGAGCGGCGATTGCGGGTTCGATGGCCTTCGAGACAAGTATTTCCCGTTTGGACGTCCAATCGCCGAGCGGTACCTTGCCTTCGTCCCCGGAAACGGCCTGAACGTATTGCCCGGCAAGGCGGCCGATCTCGCTCAAATTCCTTTCCACGCGGTCGATATAGGGCTGAACATTCGCGGGGCTGGGGCGCGCGATGACGGCTATTGTCAGTTGCTCTATGCTACTGTGCATGAGCTCGTTAATACGGGACAGCTGACTCACCGGAACAAGGCGTGCCCCGTAGACCTCGGCTATGTCCCGGTCCGAGAGCCGGAGCCCGTAAAGAGAGATCGCCGAGATGCCGGCCTGGGTGCTGGCAATAACGGCAAAAATCAACATCATGCGCGTCGCAATGCTGAGGCTGTTCATGGTCGGGTTCCGGGTCAAAGCCTTCTTCTTCCGGCCGCCGCTTTCCGGCTAAAATACATTCTCTGTCCAACGATCCGGTCTTATTCGGCCGGCAGCCCCCTCGACTTCCAATCGGGGAAGCCCGCCCGGTACCAACGAATGTTGGTGTATCCGGCTTTGATCGCAGCGGTACACGCCTTGAAACTCTTCCAGCACTCGGGCCCGTTGCAATACATAACGATGGCCGCTCCCTTATTGTCCGGCAGCTTGCCTAGATTGAACTGGTCCTGGGTCGCGTCGAAATTAGCTGCCTTAACGCTACGCTCGCGGTAAGGAATGCTTATCGCTCCCTTGATATGCCCATCGGCATATTCGCTGGCGATGCGCGTATCGATTGCCACAGCCCCGCTGGCGATCGCCTTCACCACTTCCTCCGCGCTCACGAGCTTGGTTCCGGAAAGCATCGCCGGCGTGTCCGCGGCTTGCACCGCGCCGGAGAATAGGCAGGCAAGCAGAAGCGCCGCTGAGAAATGCTTGGCTGCGGTTGAGCTGAGACAACGGAATCGGTGCATCGAGGTAGAGCCCCTTCAGGTTAAGCTGGGCCATTGTTATCATGCCGGGACTGTAAATGAATGAACTACTCTACTAACTTCCAACATGAGTTATTCATAAAACGGTATAACTTGCCGCGGCAATTCACCCGGCCTCCCCGTCGCCATATCCCAGCAGCGACAGCGCTCGCGCCGTGAGGCCCGCCTTCCGGCAATAATGGACGAGCGCGTCCTCCCGCCCATGGGTGACCCAGATTTCACCGGCGCCCGTATCGTGGATCGTCTCGATAAGCCCCGGCCAATCGCAATGGTCCGAGATCACGAGCGGTAGCTCCACCCGCTGCTGCTTCGCACGGGCCCGGATTTGCATCCAGCCCGAAGCCGCCGCCGCGATCGGCTCTGGCAGGGTTCCCGGCCAGCGATCCGCCGAGGCCGAAGGCGGGCACAGCACAATCTCGCCGGCCAAGTTTTTACGGTTGTCCGCGGTGACGGGCTCATAAGGGCCAAGCGCTATGCCACGTTCCTCATAAAGTTGCGTCAGCCTCATCAGCGCGCCGTGCAGGTAGATGGTTTTATCGTAGCCGGCGCGGCGCAGCTCGCCGATCAGCCGCTGCGTTTTGCCGAGCGCGTAGCATCCCACCGTGTGGCAGCTCCCGGGAAAGACGGCGAGCGAGGTGAGAAGCTTTTCGATCTCGTGCTGCGGCTCGGGATGGCAGAACACCGGCAGTGCGAAAGTCGCCTCGGTCACGAACACATCGCATGCGATGGGCTCGAAGGCGCGCGCGGTAGGATCCGGTGTGCGTTTATAGTCGCCGGAAACAACGAGCCGGCTGCCGCCATGTTCGATCAGCACCTGCGCGGAACCTAGTATGTGCCCCGCAGGGTAAAGCGTGACGCGCGCCTCGCCCATATGAATCGCTTGGCCGTAAGGCAACGCAACCCCTTTGTCGGCAAACTCCTCGCCGTACCGGCAGGCCATGATCGCCAGCGTATCGGCCGTTGCGATGGCCTTCCCATGCCCCGGCCGCGCATGATCCGAATGGCCATGCGTGATGACGGCCTCCGGAACGGCGCGGGTTGGGTCTATGAAGAAGCCGCCCGGCTTGCAATATAGGCCACCTGGACGCACTTCCATCCATTCGCGTGGATGTTTCATGAGCCAGATATAATCTGCTCAGCTCATTCCCACCAAGCCAACGCCCGCCAGACTGGAGCAAATTCAACGAATGTTTGCTCCGCCGTCATCGCGAGGCGGCTTTGCCGCCGTGGCGATCCAGACGCAACATCAGTGACTTATCCCTGGATTGCTTCGCTTCGCTCGCAATGACGTGACGCCGCTTCGGCCGAAACTGCACTTCGTTCAAGTTTATTCGAGGACACCAAAAAAGCAAACAGGGGTGACATCAAGCCTCAGCTCTGCCAGGTCCCAGCAAATATTCGCGGACCAGCTCTCTTGCCCGGTGCAGCCGGCTCTTGATGGCTCCTGGCTGTTCGCCAAGCCGGCTGGCGATCTCGGCGATGGTGAGCTCCTCGAAGTCGCGCAGCAGCACGACTTCGAGATAGTGCGCGGGCAGCGATTCCAGGGCGCCGATAAGATCGGCCCGCAACGCCTCGTCGCTGCGGCTGGCGAGTTGCCGCTCGGCAATGTTTTCGCCGAGCGGCTCGTGTTGAAGCATCGCCCGTGCGAGCTTGCGGCATTCCCGCTTGATGACGGTGAACAGCCAGGACGAAAAAGCCGCGACAGCCTTGAGCCCCTCGAGCTTGCGCGAGATCGCGAGCAGCGCCTCCTGAACCGCGTCGTCGATATCGCTCGCCTGACAGTGCCTATACGCGTAGCGCCTGGCGTCGGCCTGGCACACCGCCAGAAGCTGCTCGATGGCTGCGGGATCGCCGGTTTGCGCGGCGTATATCAGGTTCGTGCGGTCGATCCTGGCGGTCATCGTTAGCTTGCCTTGTCGAGTCTGCGGCCCACCATTGCACACATGGGGCAAAAGCCAACCAGGCCCGTCATGGCCAGCATCGCGCCCATGACGCCCATGCCAACCGCGAGGCCCGACACGCCCCAATTCATAATGGCGTAAGCGAGGGCGGCCAGGCCCATCGTAAGGCGCATGACGCGCTCCCAGCCTGGGACATTCTTAGAGTAGAACATGACGATTTCCCTTCGATCGAGTGCATGAGGATGGCCCTCGATCCCTAAGAGGCGGCCGGCGGGCAAAACGGTTCGCGGGAGGTGTAAAATTCATGATCGCCGCTTCGGCTACCGGCCCCGCCGGTTGCGGTGTCTGGTGTCCGGTCTCCGGATTGCCGCCCCGTTTACCGCACGCTCGCACGGCAATCCGGCGACATGAGGGACACTTGCAGATTCAAAGTGCCGGTGTGGCTTACGTCCCGCGATTGCCTACGGGAGCCTAAGCAAGCATTCCTGGCTTGCCCAACGGATGCCCAGCAGCCCGTAATGGGCCGATGAACCGGACTCGCCGCTGCGATAACCCCGTGCAGCTAGACCTTCAGCTGCGGACCTCGATCAAAGCCTCGTAGCGAGGCACCCGGCATGCAATCCCCAGGCTCACTCGACCCGTTCCGGAACTACTCAGGGTGTGGTAAGCGATGGCCCATCTGACTATAAAGGCCGGTTCATGACCGGCAAAAAATGGAAGCAAGACATGAGTGGCTATGCAACAGGAATTCATTCATTTTCGTTGTGGGGTTATCTTTGGCGGTTTTGCATCTTTCTCCCGCTTTGCTTGTTGGCTGAGTGCGAAATCGTTTCCGCGCAGTTTGTCGTTGCCGATACGGCACAGCCGGATCTCATCAAAAAATCCAAATCGGACCAAGCACTAATACTTGCCGGGATCGTTGAGAAGGCTCACGAAGGCCGAAAGTGCTCCCACGCTAATGTAAGCTTGGAGAATTCTTATAAGGACGGCGGGGGCGCTTGGCTCGTTTTGTGTGATGAGGGCCAGGATTATTGGGCTTCGATTCCGGCTGAACCCAAGAAGGCGGCCACGGTATCCCCCTGCATTCTTGCTCGTGTGATAGGAGGGATCGAGTGCTATGCAAGCTTGCGCACGATCTTGCCGGAAGACATCGCGCAGTGTAGCCCAAAATCGTTGACGCTCCCGGATCGGATGATCCGATCCTGCACCACGATCATCCAATCGGGCCGATTGGATTCCCAACCCGCTCCCAAGGCAGCTGCATATGGAATGCGTGCGATGGCTTATGCTAGCTATGCCGCGACTGATCTCGCTCTAGCAGACCTTGATCGTGCCATTGAATTGTGGCCGGACGGGATCGACAACCTCTTCAATCGAGCGGTGACGCTGGAGAGAAAAGGCGATTTGGATCAAGCAATCAGGGATTTGGATAGGGTTTTGCGACTAAAGCCGGATCATTGGCAATCCTTTTATGAGCGCGGCTTCGTTTACATAAAAAAACACGATTACACGCGTGCAATTGCCGATTTTGATCAGGTGCTCCGCCTAAATCCCGGGTACGAGAAGGCCCTTCAACAGCGCGCAGTGGCCTTACAGCATAAGGGCAATCCAGTTTCCGCGCCTACGGAAATGCAAAGCGGCGTTCAGCCGAAGCCTAATGCTCAAAAGCCATCCCAAGATGCAGCAACTGAAGTCTCCGAGACCAACAGAAAGGCGATGTATTGCATGGAGGCCACGTTCGGTTATCTGCGGCAGGTCACAAGGTTGATACCGGATCTCAAAGATCTCCTGCGTAAGGAGCAAGCTCGGATTGCGCAGGCGACTCCTTCAGAAAGGGAAAAAGCAATCCTAACGGTACATATTAAATCGTTGAGCAACGATATTGCCTCAAACGAAGAAAAACAACGCCGTTGGGAGAGCGACCTCAAGGTTTTTCTTGCGTTCCTTGAGCGCCGTGGCCAACTTAAAGCAAGGACAAGGATCGACAATAACCTTATGGCAATGTCATCGGCCGCGGGCGAGGATCAGAAAGCCGTGTATAGCATCTATACAAGTTGTCTTCGCCAATGTATTCCCCTTAGCATCCCGTGCAAATTAGCCTGCAGCGATAAAGCTAGTAGTTCTGAATCGAGCAAGCGCATGCTTGAGTGCAGCAACATCGCCGGCAATTTCAAGTGATCCCGATGCGGCCGCTCCTGGCCCGAGGTTGTGGTTGTCGGGTGCGTATCCACCGGCCAAGGAGCCTGGATCTTGGCGAAGATATTCACTTCAGCAAGACCTTCAGCTGCGGACGCAATCCTCGCGAACGGGATGATCAGCTTTCGGCCTTACGCTGCAAAATTCAGCCCGCTGGCCGCTAACGCCTGAGAAGGCCATGCGTTGGAGAAGCCAGGAAACTCTCCTTAGCCACGAACCGTGCAGGCAATTGCGGGAGGCCACACTAGCGGCCGGAGCCTGAATTGCCTACATCAGCGGCAGCCATGGCGAAGCCGCACCCTCTCAAAACATTCCCGGCCAGCCCCCCGGGTTTGCATCCAGGGGCCAGCCTGCCGCCTTATGTGAAAGCCTGGTTCGCGGGCCGCGGCTGGCAGGCGCATCCCTATCAGCGCGCGATGCTGCAGGCGTTCCGCGCGCGGCAATCGACGCTGCTCATCGCGCCGACCGGCGGCGGCAAGACCCTTTCGGGCTTCCTGCCAACGCTCATCGACATTCACGAGACGCGCGCACAGGGCATCCACACGCTTTACGTCTCGCCGCTGAAGGCGCTGACCAACGACATTGAGCGCAACCTCATGCGGCCCATCGCGGAGATGGGGCTTGCCGTCACGGTTGAAAGCCGCACAGGCGATACACCGCCTGCAAAGCGCGCCCGCCAGCGCCGCTCCCCGCCGAATATTTTCCTCACCACACCGGAAAGCCTGATGCTGATGCTTTCGCAGCCGGATGCGGCGCGGCTTTTTTCGGGCTTGCGCGCGGTGATCGTGGACGAGGTGCACAGCTTCGCAGCCAGCAAACGCGGCGATTTCACAGCGCTGGCACTTTCGCGGCTTTCGGCGCTCTCCCCGCATATGATGAGGACAGGGCTCTCCGCTACCGTCGCCGATCCGGCGGCGCTCGCGGCCTGGCTCGGGCCGGCCGGCGCGCCTGCGGGCGTGCTGCAATCCGGCCTGCCTTCGAAGCCCGATATCCGCATCCTTGTGCCGGAAGAGACGCGCATGCCCTATGGCGGGTTCATGGCGCGCTACGCCGTGCCTACGATTTACCGGGCGATCCGGGAGGCCCAAACCTCCATCGTGTTCGTGAACACCCGTGCCCAGGCCGAGCTGATGCTGCAAATGCTGTGGGACGCGAACGAGGATAATCTGCCCATTGCGCTCTATCACGGCTCGCTCGACCGGGAGCTTCGGCGGCGCACCGAAGCCATGATGGCGGCGGGGAAGATTCGCAGCGTGGTGGCAACGGCCGCGCTGGAGCTTGGCATCGATTGGGGCGATGTCGATCTCGTCATTCAGGTCGCGGCGCCCAAGGGCGTGAGCCGGCTGTTGCAGCGGGTCGGACGCTCGAACCACCGGCTCGATATTCCGAGCAGGGCTTTCCTTGTGCCCGCGAACCGGTTCGAGGCCCTCGAATGCCGCGCGGCGCTCACCGCCATCGAGAACGGCCAGCTCGACGGAGAAGCGCCAAGCCCCGGATCGCTCGATGTGGTGGCGCAGCACATCCTGAGCTGTGCGTGCGGTGCGCCGGTGCATCCCGAAGCGCTGTTCGATGAAATCCGCACCGCCCTGCCCTATGCCGGACTTGAGCGGGCCGTGTTCGACCGGCTGTTTCAATTCGCCATCGACGGCGGCTATGTGCTGCGCAGCTACGACCGCTACAAGCGCCTCGTTGCCCTGCCGGACGGTTACTATCGCATCGCCAACCCGGCAACCGTGCGCCGGCACCGGCAGAATATCGGGGTGATCGTCGAGGCGGCGCGGCTGAAGGTGAAACGCATCGGCGGCGCGGGCCGCGGCGGGCGCATCCTCGGCGAGGTCGAGGAATATTTTGCGCAAGGCCTCACCCCCGGCGACACGTTCTTCTTTGCGGGCGAGGTGCTTTCCTTCTTGGGCATCCGCGACATGGTGGTGGAGGCCCGGCCCGCACCCGGCGGCGAGCCAAAAGTCCCGGCCTATTCGGGCGGACAGATGCCGCTGTCGACCTTTCTCGCCGATGGCGTGCGCGAGCTTTTGGCGAGGCCGGACGAATGGCGCGCGCTGCCGGACGATGTGCGCGAGTGGCTCGATCTGCAGACGCGATTCTCCGCCATCCCCGGCCCGGATGCCCTTTTGGTCGAGCACTTCTTCGAGCGCCGCTACCACACGCTGTTCTACACTTTCGCCGGCCGCAAAGCGAACCAGACGCTCGGCATGCTCGTCACGCGGCGCATGGAGCATCTCGGGCTGAAGCCGCTCAGCTTCCAAATCACCGATTATGGGCTGGTGATTTCCGGGCTTTCGCCCATCGGCCCCGCGCATGTGGCGCAGTTCCTCGCGCCCGATATCCTCGGCGATGAGCTTGAGGAATGGATCCTCGACAGCCGCATGCTAAAGCGCTCCTTCCGCCATGTCGCGACCGTCACTGGCCTCGTGGAGCAGCAGTATAACGCCGCGCGCAAGACCATGCGGCAGATGACGGTCTCGACCGATCTCATCTACGACGTGCTGCGCCGGCACGAGCCGGATCACATTTTGCTCCAGGTGACGCGGCGCGATGCCGAGCGCGAATTGCTTGATTTAAAACGGCTGTCCGAGCTGCTCACGCGCTACCAAGACCGCATTCTGTTCGTGGCCCTCGATAGGCCGTCGCCGTTCTCGATCCCGGTGCTGACGGATGTGCGCATCGAGCAGGTGCGCGGCGCCGGCGTGGAGGATCTCCTCGCGCAGGCGAGCCTCCAGCTTGAGGCGGAGGAGATGATGGACGGGGTGCGGGCGGCTTTGGGAGCAATGTCACATAAGCGGTAGCGGCCGGACCCGTGAGCGATGCGGTTCCGCGACAATCAATGCACCCTATTCCAAATCG
>JBKQOR010000299.1:0-4574 GCA_052145435.1 Rhodomicrobium sp.
GACGCCGAGCTGGCGCGAGAGCCTCGGCCCAAGCTGGTCCTTCAAGACGGCTGTCTTCACCTCCTCGATCTGGCCGGCCGTAAGATCGCCGAGGATGAACGGGCCGAAGGACACCCGGATGAGCCGGTTCACCGTCAGCCCAAGATGCTCCATAATGCGGCGCACCTCGCGGTTCTTGCCCTCGCGGATCAGCACGGTAATCCAGACATTATCGCCCTGCTCGCGTTCGAGCGACGCCTCGATCGGGCCGTAGCTCATCCGATCGATGGTGAGCCCGCCTTTGAGGTCTTGCAGTTGCGCTTCGGTGACCTGTCCGTAGGCCCGCACCCGGTAGCGCCGCGCCCATCCGGTGGATGGCAGCTCAATATGGCGCGCAAGATCGCCATCGTTCGTCAGCAGCAAAAGCCCCTCGGTGTTGAAATCGAGACGGCCGACGGAGATGAGGCGCGGCAGGTTCTCCGGAAGCGCCTCGAAGACGGTGGGCCGGCCTTCCGGGTCTTTGTGGGTCGTGACGCGGCCCTTGGGCTTGTGATAGCGCCAAAGCCGCGGCGGCTCGCGGGTCGCGAGCGGCCTGCCGTCCACGAGCACGATGTCGGAGGGGGAGATGTCGAGCGCCGCGCTCTCGATCAGCGCGCCGTTCACCGATACGCGCCGCTGTTCGATCAGGCCCTCGGCCTCGCGCCTGGAGCAGAGGCCCGACCGCGCGATGACTTTCGCCACGCGCTCGCCGGCAGTCTTGACGTCTTGCGGATCTTTATTCGGTGCAACCATGACCCCGGCCAGTAAGATGAGTGAAAATGTGGCAGGGCGCGGGGCTTACAGGAAGCGGGGCGTCCGGCGTTTGTAGTCGAGATAGACATCGCCATAGGCCTGTTGCAGCCACGGCTCCTCGGTGTAGGGCATGATAACATAAACGAGAATGGCAAGCCCGCAGAGGATTACGGCATTAAGCTCGCCATTCGCAAGGCCGGCGCCAAGAAAGCCCAGGATCGAGGCCACATATTGCGGGTTGCGGCTGTAACGGTAAAGGCCATTCGTCACAAGCCCTTCGTCCGCGCCGTAGGTGTTCTCGATGCCGAGATCGAAATAGCCGTAAACCGTGAAGCCGAAGCCGGCAAGCGCGCAGGCGAGGCCGATGGCGAAGCGCAAGGCTTCGCCGCTGTCCGGCCGATGGGCGGTCAGAAGGCTATAGAGGATGGTCAGGCCAAGCCCGCCGCGGAACAGCGGCCAGAAGGTATAATGCTGCCAGCTTTTGGTGGAGGGGGTCGGCCATAATTTGAATGAGCTGGAGGTGACGGTGGCGAGCAAAAGCACGTTCAGGACGATGAGCGCGGACGAGGCCACGTGAAAGATTATGCCGGAGAAGGGCGCCATAGGGAAACCGGTGACGATGGAGTTTGGACGGAAGCCGCCGCGTGCCGTGCGGAGGCCGGCCTAGCTCTGCATAGGCGGCGGCCGGCGGTCAAGCCCCTCGATTGCCGGCCGGTGTGCAGCGCGGGCACCGTGCTCCTGCTCTGCGCAGCATTATGGCGGCGCAGGTCATAGCCGGCCAGGGCAGCCGCGGCCCTGCGCGACGGACACAATGGCGGCATTGCTCCAACGCGGCTGCTTTGCCCCCAATCCGCGGGCGTGCCCGGGATCGGCCCGTTGTCATAGTGCCAGCGGTCATCCTTGAGGAAACGCTTGCCGGTAGTAACGATCTTGCTCATGATGATTGGCCCTTCTGGCCGAAATTATGCGAATGGCGCCGCCGCTCCGCCCGGTGAACACCACAAAAAGAACGCCCGCACTTCGCGGGTCATGCGGAGCGAATAGGCGGCCACTGTCTGGCGGTATGCACGAGGGCGAGCACCCAAACCGTCTCGCCTTCGATTTCATACACGAGGCGGTAATTGTCATGCGGGATCAACTCGCGCGTACCGGCAATTTTTCCGGGGCGCCCCAGCTTGGGGCGATCGGCGAGCCTGGCGGCTGCGGCGCTGAAAAGCGTATCCATCCGCGCCGCCGCTCGCGGATTGTCAGCGGCGATGTAATCCCATATGCCGGCACGATCTTCCTGCGCTTCGGGCGTCCAAACGACCTTCACGTTTCACTCGTGGCGCCGGCGCGCCGTGCGGCGAATTCGGCTTCGACCTCGTCATTGGTCCGGCCCTGGCCTGCGTGCATCGAAGCACGGGCGGCCTCGATCTTTTGGCGAAGAAACGCGTCGTAGTCCCGTGCGTCGTGCTGGCGCTGGATGAATTCGCGCATCAGCTCGCGCAGAATTTGCGACGCGGGGCGATGGGCGGCCTCGGCCTCGGCGAGAAACTCGGCGCGCAGCTCGGGTTCGAGCTTCATTGTGAAGACGGCTTCTTTCGGCATGCGTGGGCCCTCCGTTAGGAGATACTAATGGTATATATACGTTGTTAGTATGGAACGTCTACCTGGATATTGCAAGCGGTCCGGCAGGCAGGCGCATGAGGTTCGGATTCTTGCCTACTCGCCGGCGGATGCTCCCGCCGCCTCGGCCAGCGGCTTGGCGCGCTCGATCCTTTCGCGCTCCTTCGGGCTGTTCATCGGCTCCCAAAGACGCTTGCGCCGCTGCACGTTGAGCCAGAAATCCGGGCTATTGCCGGACACGCGGGCGAGGATGGAAAATCAGGCGCCATTGCTTGTTGATGCGGATCGAATGGAACCCCGCCAGCTTGCCGCTCAGCTTCTCTTATGACAATCAGGATCGCAAATCTAGTATTGAACCAGCGTTCGAAGATCACCGCCACGCACCTTGCGGCAGACTACACTGAGTAGCTCGACAACATCTTGATCAAATTGATCTATGGTGAAGACAGGGCTGCTATACTTACGGACGTACTTTGCCCAATGTTTGGCATGTGCGTCGTGCAACGCACAAATACCGTCTTGCGCCTTATTTGTTAAAACTAGGCCTTCCCTTAATCGCCTCTTCTAGCAGTTCCTTAAGCTGATGATGGCCGAATTCGACTTAAGCTTATCATCATCATCGATGCCGCGCGCAACGATCAGAAAAGCCTTCAATGCCATTTCAATGGAATGGCAGAATAGAAAATATCGAGCCATGAAATTCCTATTTCTTTTTCACGACCCCGCAACCTCTGTTGTGCGTCAAAAATTCCTCAGCGCGTTCGAACTGATACAGACCGCAAAAGATCATCTATAACTCCCAAGTATTTACGTCTTTGTTACATGAAACGATCTAGCTGCCGCAAGGCACTCTTCTAGGCATTTCACAGCGGCCTCGTTCATGGAAATTTTCTGGGCTGTGGCAACCGCGCTGAGCTTGAACTTTAGCGAAGCGGGCAGGCGCAGATAAAGGATCTCGACCTTCTCCTGTGGATCGGCTTCAGGCGGCAAATCGAAGAATTCTTCGATAATTTCGGCCTGCTTGCGTAAGCAGAGCTTGATCGCCGCGTCCTCGGTAAGGGGTTCGATTATTGGAAGGCTTCGGCGGGTCTCTAAAGTGCCATCCTGCTTCTGCCCCCTAACTTTCTCTTCCTCTTTCCACTCATCGTAACGAAAACTGTATAATGCTCCGTGAGGGTTTCGCAGAATATACCCTACGTTACGCCTGTTGATTCGTGCGATTCGCGTGCCAGGAATACGTTCCATATCTTCTAGTTCGTCCTCGAAGCGAGCTAATACCATGACGTTTCTTGCACGAAACGTTCGTTTGTCAACGATGTATTTAGATAATCCAATATGTGGATCGTATTCGGCGAGTGTGACCATAGTTTCTTGCCCATCATTTGGCGGCAGGTGCCAGCACAAGATGATAGCAGCCGTTAGAGATTGCAAGAGCTAGCAAGTGCTAGCACAATGGCTTTGTTGACTCGTGCATTTCCTTGCTATCTTTTTTCCGGTTATGGTAAAAATACCATAATTCCGAGGGAGGGCGATGGACGAGATCAAACCGCTGCATTAGGCCTGGGAGCGCAACAAGGAGCCACACATGACCGAGACAGTGACACCTAGCAGCGGCAACGTCTTTGCCGATCTTGGACTGCCCGAGGCGGCGGCGGAGCTTGTCAAGGCTGAGCTTACCCATCAGCTCGCCAAGCGCATCAAGACGCTCGGCCTCACCCAGGCGGCGGCACAGCGGCTCGGGATTTCGCAGCCCGATGTATCCAGGTTGATGAAGAACCGCCCCACCGGTTTCTCCACCGGGCGGCTGCTGGCGCTGCTCAACGCTCTCGATCTCGACATCGACATCGTGCTCCGGCCCGCCAGCGCTCCGCCGCATACAGCCAAGGTGCGCATCCTTGAGGAATGCGACTGAAGAACCTGGATTGGCGCGCCGGGTCACACTCCGTTATGCTTCGCTAAGCTCCCGCAAAAAGCTTGTGCAGCAAAGCGGCGTCCACGTATGCCGCATCGCCTGCCTCGCCGGCAAGCACACGGAATGGCGCATCCGGCTCGCCCAGTCCATCGAGAACCAGCGCGGCTCCGGTAAAATCCTGGCCGGCGGTGTAGCCGTTCACCGTTACGACGGTCTTGAGATGGGCTGCCAGGGCCGATCGCAGCCCCAGCGCCGAATCCTCGAAGGCGAGGCACTGCTCCGG
>JBKQOR010000300.1:0-8976 GCA_052145435.1 Rhodomicrobium sp.
GGCCGGCTGAACATTCCAGGCCGGATTTATCTCAACTTCAATCTTCGGAGCCGCAGCGCGTTTGCGATAACGCTCACCGAGGACAGAGACATGGCGGCCGCCGCAATCATGGGTGAAAGCAGCAGGCCGAAAGACGGATACAAGATACCCGCCGCAATGGGGACACCGGCAGCGTTGTAGATAAATGCGAAGAACAGATTCTGCCGGATATTGCTCATGACGGCCTGCGACAGCTTTCGCGCAGTCACAATCCCCATGAGGTCGCCGCGCAGCAAGGTCACGCCGGCGCTTTCCATGGCGACGTCCGAACCCGTGCCCATTGCGATGCCAATGTCGGCAGCGGCGAGCGCGGGCGCATCATTGACGCCATCGCCTGCCATTGCGACGACGTGGCCTTTCGCCCGTAATTCGCGCACGATCCTGCTCTTGTCGGCGGGCAGAACCCCAGCCTCGACTTCATCGACGCCAACCCGGTCTGCGACCGCCTGAGCTGTGGTGCGATTGTCGCCGGTCAGCATCACGACGCGAATCCCTTCGTCCTTTAGACGGCGAACGGCCTCGGGTGTGGTCTCCTTAACGGGATCGGCGACAGCAATGAAGCCGACGGCCTTGCCGTCGACGGCGATGAAGATAATTGTCGCGCCGGCTTTCCGAAGCTCATCGGCTTCTGGTTCCAGCGGGCCAAGATCGGCGCCGCCTTCTTTCAAGAGACCGGCATTACCAAGAAGTATCGCGCGGCCTTCAAACTTGCCGCTGACGCCTTTGCCGGAAGGCGCGTCGAAATCAACGACCGGATAAGTATCAAGTCCTCGTTCCTTTGCTTCCGCCAGAATTGCGGCCGCCAAGGGATGTTCGCTGCCACGCTCCAGGCTCGCGGCAAGACGCAACGCCTCAGTCTCGTCAAATCCCTCGACGGTGCGGATCGCGGTCACTTTCGGCTTCCCGAGCGTCAAGGTTCCGGTCTTGTCGACCACCAGCGTATCGACCGCTTCGAGCCGCTCCAGAGCTTCGGCGTTCTTGATCAAGACACCCAAGGTCGCCCCGCGCCCGACCCCGACCATGATCGACATCGGCGTGGCGAGACCCAACGCGCAGGGGCAGGCGATGATCAAGACCGAGACCGCAGCAACAAGCCCGAAAGTGAAACGTGGCTCAGGACCCCAAATGCTCCAGGCGATGAAAGCGGCGACGGCCACAGCGATAACGGTAGGTACGAACCAGCCCGACACCCTGTCTGCCAGTCGCTGAATAGGGGCACGGCTGCGCTGCGCTGACGCGACCATGCGCACGATCTGTGCCAGAAGCGTATCGCGGCCTACCTTCTCGGCGCGCATCACGAAACTGCCCGTCTGATTGATGGTGGCGCCGATCACGGAGGCGCCAACCTCTTTTGAGACGGGCAACGATTCGCCGGTGACCATGGATTCATCGATGGCCGAGCGGCCTTCGACGATCGCGCCGTCGACAGGGACTTTCTCGCCAGGCCGGACACGCAGCAGATCGCCTCGCATGACCTGCTCCAAGGGGATTTCCTCGTCGGAGCCATCGTTGCGGACGCGGCGGGCGGTCTTAGGCGCAAGATTGAGCAGCGCCCGGATAGCGCCCGATGTCTGCTCGCGAGCGCGTAGTTCGAGCACCTGCCCGAGCAGCACGAGGACCGTGATGACGGAAGCCGCCTCGAAATAAACCGCCACCGCTCCATCCATGGTCCGGAACGTAGGCGGGAAAAGCTCCGGCGCGAGCACGGCTACGACGCTGTAGACCCAGGCGACGCCGGTGCCCATGGCGATCAAGGTGAACATGTTGAGATCGCCGGTCTTCACCGACTGCCAGCCCCGGTCGAAGAAGGGCCATCCCGCCCACAAGACGACTGGCGTCGCCAAAATCAGCTGTAACCAATTCGACGTTTGCTGCCCGAACCAGGCCGTCAGCCCTGTAGCGTGTCCACCCATCTCAAGCACAAGCACCGGCACGGAGAGCGCGAGACCGATCCAAAAACGGCGCGTCATATCGGCGAGTTCGGTGTTCGGCGCGGCTTCCGCTGTGACAAGCTCGGGTTCCAAGGCCATGCCGCAAATTGGGCAACTCCCGGGCCCGATCTGGCGGATTTGCGGGTGCATGGGACAGGTATAGATGGTGCCTTCGGGAACCGGCTCCGCCTTTAGATCGGAGGGCTCGATATAGCGCGCGGGATCGGCCTCGAACTTGGTTTTGCACCCGGCTGAGCAGAAGTAATAGGCGTTCGCTTCATGCTGCGTGCGATGCTGTGCCATATGGGGATCGACGCTCATGCCGCAGACGGGGTCTATGGCTTTATCGCCTGCTTCGCGCGCAACCGCGCGGCCGTTATGATGCTGATGGGACGCAGCGTCCATGGTTGACCTCCGCCGGGTTCCTGTCCTACCCTCACTAAATATACCCAAGGGGGGTACTGTTCAAGGGCACGGCGCAGGTTTTGCCCCACAACATCCAAGGGACCCTGTGTAGCAGCTTCTGCCGGACGTTATCCGTCCCGGCTCGGCTCAAGAGATATAGCCGCACCCTTGATACCCTTACGCCCTGCCGGTATATTACGGTCATGGACGAGCATATAAAAAAGAACTGCCTGCAGCGCCTGAGCCGTATCGAGGGCCAGGTCCGCGGCATTGCCGGTATGGTTCAAAACGAACGCTACTGCATCGACATCATCACCCAGATCTCGGCCATTCAGGCCGGGCTGCGTAAAGTCGAAGAAGAACTGCTGCAAAATCATGTCGCCCATTGTATCGAGAATGCGATCGCAAGCGGCAACGCCGAAGACCAGCGCGAGAAAGTAAGCGAACTCATCAAAGTGCTCGGAAGACCGAACCGCTGATGTAACAGAAACGCGGTTCCGGCCGGCACCTAAGACCGCTATGCCAGAAAGCGGTATGATCCGCTCTCCTCGCAAGCCCCTAGTTGAAAAACAAATATTTCACGAGAGCTGCGATCACTAATACGGTAATGATCAGGGCAAGAAGGCTATAGACCCCCATGCCCCACATCGTGTCCCCATTCATCACGTCGTGCATCATTGACCGCTTTCCTGTCATTATTCGCGTTCCGCCGCTCGTTGCACCGGCATCGATCCAGCCAGCAGCGAACCGATAGACTTTACATTCGGCCCATCATCATGCCCATTGGCCCATGAATGAGCTGGTCCGCCACCTTCTTCTGCTCCTCGGTGAGGACAGCATAGAGCGGTGCGAGCACGGCTTTCGTCTCCTTCAGCCCTTCAAGCATGGCCGTCATCATTTTTTCCATGCGGTCAAGCCGCTCGGGCGCGCTTACAGGAGCGCTGCCTTGCTCCATCATCCCGCCCCCGCCTCGCATCACGGTGGCCTTCATCTCGCTCATACGGCGCGCGTTTGCCCGTAATGCATCGGCGAAGGCGTTCCACTGAGACATTTGTGCGTCGGTGATTTTCAACTCCGTTTTAAGAAACGCGATCCTTCCCTCGATGTGATCGGCCATCCCCATCATGCCCATCCTGCCCATCGGGCCGCCGCGCATCATGGGCATCTCGCCGCCCCAATCCATCATCCCGCCCGGCATCGCGGGCCGATCCTGACCAGCGGCGATTCCCAAACCCGAGAGAAGCAAGGCGGCTGCCCCGGCCAAAACATAGCTCATTCGTTTCATCTTATGCTCCTGCCTTCCGGCTTTCCTTTAAGGCGTCGCGAGATTTACTTTCGCCCATTGCCAGTCTGGCCGCGTTGATGACGGTCAAAGCAAGTGCCACCCTCCCCATAGGTTATCCGTCACCTGCCGGGGCAAGGGTGCCAAGAACGCTCACAAGGGCGATAATCAGGACGCCGAGAAGCTGTTCGCCGACGACGTGGAGCCGGGGATGCGCTTCCGCGAGGAGCACAAGACTTAACGTGACAGGCGCTGCAATCAAAACTCTCCGAGACATTTCTTAAATCCTTTGGTTCGAGCGAAGCGGCATGCAACGCTAATCCACTGCGATAGTTGCCCTTTGCCTAGCTTGGTTGAATTCTCCCTGGTTTCGGCTGTATTCGCCACCCGCCTCGGCCTTTGGCAATCCCCAGCCCTTGAGCAGGGCGTAAATTGCCGGGATGACGACGAGGGTCAGGATTGTGGACGAGACCATGCCGCCGATCATGGGCACCGCGATCCGCTGCATGACCTCGGAGCCGGTCCCAGTGCTCCAGAGGATCGGCAGTAGCCCCGCCATGATGGCAACGACGGTCATCATCTTCGGCCGGACCCGCTCGACGGCGCCGAGCATGATCGCCCGATGGAGATCGGCCTTTGTGAAGCTCTGACCCTGTTCTTCCCGTTCAGCCTTCACCTCGCGAAGGGCATGATCGAGATAAATCAGCATGACGACCCCTGTCTCGGCGGCAACGCCCGCAAGGGCGATGAAGCCAACGGCGACTGCGACCGACATGTTGAAGCCGAGCCACCACATCAGCCAAAGCCCGCCCACCAGCGCGAAGGGCAGCGACAGCATGACGATCAGCGTTTCGGTTAGCGTACCGAAGTTGATGTAGAGGAGCAGGAAGATGATCAAGAACGTGAGCGGCACCACGATTTTCAGCTTCGCGATCGCGCGCTGCATATATTCGAACTGGCCGCTCCAATGCAGGTACGTGCCGGGCGGCAATGTCACATTGTCTGCCACGGCCCTCTGGGCATCGGCGACATAGCTGCCGAGATCGCGGCTCTGCATGTCAACATAGATGTAGACCGCGAGCTGGCCGTTCTCCGTGCGGATCGTGTTCGGCCCGCGGGTTTGCTCAACTTTCGCAACCTCGCCCACAGGAACCGTGCCGCCGCCTGGAAGAGAGACCAGAACATCGCGCGCAATGGCTTCCGGATTGTCCCTGAAATCGCGCGGATAGCGCACATTGACCGTGTAGCGCTCCCGGCCTTCGACCGTCGTGGTGACGGTTTCACCGCCGAGCGCCATGGCTATGGTGTCCTGAAGATTGCCGATCATGAGGCCATAGCGGGCAAGCGCGTCGCGGTCCGGCACAATGTCTAGATAGTATCCCCCGATCACGCGTTCGGCGTAGGCACTTATCGTGCCGGGGACGGTTCTCACGACAGTTTCGATCTCCTTTGCCGTTCGGTCGAGCTCAGTCAGGTCCGTGCCCAGCACCTTGATGCCGACCGGCGTGCGGATGCCCGTTGCCAGCATGTCGATGCGCGCCTTTATCGGCATGGTCCAGGCATTGGAGACGCCGGGGAACTGTAGCGCCCTGTCCATTTCTGCGGTGAGGCTTTCGAGGGTGACGCCGGGCCGCCATTCTTCCTTGGGCTTCAGGTTAATTACCGTCTCGAACATTTCAGTGGGAGCTGGATCGGTCGAAGTCTCGGCCCGGCCCGCTTTGCCATAGACTGAGGCAACTTCCGGGAAGGTCTTGATGATGCGGTCCTGAATTTGCAGAAGCTCCGCCGCCTTGGTGATCGAGATGCCCGGCAAGGTCGTGGGCATGTAAAGAAGCGTGCCCTCGTTCAAGCTCGGCATGAATTCCGAACCGAGCTGGGCTGCGGGCCAGAGGCTCGCACTTAACACTCCGAGTGCAAGAAGGATTGTGAAAACTCTGGCTTTCAAGACGGCCCTGATGACCGGGCGGTAAAGCCAGATCAGCGCCCGGTTGATTGGGTTTTTTTGCTCGGGCACGATATGCCCGCGCACGAACAGGATCATCAGCACGGGCACCAAGGTCACCGATAGGATCGCCGCCGCCGCCATGGAGAAGGTCTTGGTGAAGGCGAGCGAACCGAAGAGCCGGCCTTCCTGAGACTCAAGAGTGAAGATCGGCATGAAGGACACGGTGATGATCAAGAGGCTGAAGAACAGCGCCGGCCCGACTTCCTTGGCCGCGTCGATCAAGATTTCGGTTCGCGGCTTCTGACCGTCTGCGCGCTCCAAATGCTTGTGCGCGTTCTCGATCATGACAATCGCGCCGTCGATCATGGCACCGATCGCAATCGCGATGCCGCCAAGGCTCATGATGTTCGCGCCGAGGCCGAGCCAGCGCATGGCGGCGAAGGCCATCAGGATGCCAACCGGAAGCATGAGGATCGCCACAAGGGCGCTGCGGATGTGCAGGAGAAAGACGATGCAGACGAGCGCGACGATGGCGCTTTCCTCGAGAAGCGTGTGTTTCAGCGTATCGATCGCGGCATAGATCAGGTTGGAACGGTCGTAGACGGGAATGATGTCCGTGCCTTGGGGCAGGCTTGCCGCCAATTCCGCGATGCGCTTCTTGACGTTGTCGATCACATCGAGCGCATTGAGACCGAACCGCTGCAAGGTGATTCCGCTCGCGACTTCACCTTCGCCGTTGAGCTCCGTAATGCCCCGCCGCTCATCAGGACCGACCTCTACCCGCGCCACGTCGCGCAGCAGCACTGGCGTGCCATTGTCAACCTTGACGGCGATCTTGCCGAGATCGTCGATGCCGCGCAGATAACCCTTACCGCGCACGACATATTCGAACTCTGAAAGTTCGAGTGTACGCCCGCCCACATCGGCGTTGCTGGCGCGAATGACCTCGCGGATCTTGCCGAGGGGAATGCCGAGATCTCGGAGCTTCTGAGGATCGACGACTACATTGTACTGTTTTACAAAGCCGCCGGCGCTCGCAACTTCGGCAACGCCTTCAGCCTTGGCCAAGCCGTAACGCAATGTCCAGTCTTGCAGCGAGCGGGTTTGCGCCAGGTTCTGATCCTTGGAGGTGACCGCGTATTGATAGACCCACCCAACGCTTGTCGCATCTGGGCCAAGCACGGGGCTCACTCCGGTTGGGAGCCGCGAGGTAGCGGCGTTCAAATATTCGAGCACCCGGCTTCTGGCCCAGTAAATGTCTGTCCCGTCCTCGAAAATGATGTAGACGAAGGAGACGCCAAAGAACGAAAAGCCCCTGACCACCTTCGATTTGGGGACAGTGAGCATCGAAGTCGCGAGCGGATAGGTCACCTGATCCTCGACCACTTGCGGCGCCTGACCTGGATAGGTCGTGTAGACGATGACCTGCGTGTCCGAGAGATCGGGGATGGCGTCGAGCGGGAGATGGCGCAGGGCATAGATGCCGCCGGCTCCAGCCATAAAGGTCGTGATCAACACGATCATGATGTTGCGCGCCGACCATTCGATAATCCGGGCGATCATTGGCTGTCTCCCGCAGCGAGGCTTCGCAGAGCCGCCTTGAGGTTGCTTTCGGCATCGATCAGGAAGTTGGCGGCAGTCACAACATTATCGCCCTCGGAAACACCTCGGGTGATCTCGACATAGCCGCCGCCCTGCATACCGGTCTTGACCGCGCGCGGCTCGAAACGGCCCTCACCCTTATCCAGGATGACGACTTGGCGCGTTCCGCTATTGATGACCGCACTTTCGGGGACCGCGATGACCGAAGCGCCGCTGCTGCTTGCGATCACGGCCTCGGCATACATATTCGGCCTAAGTATCCCGTCGGGGTTTCCGAGTTCGATGCGCACCCGTGCGGTCCGGGTTTCCTTGTTCAGCATCGGATAGATGAGGCTGATCTTTCCGGTAAACGTCCGCCCAGGATAGCCGCGCGGCGTAACCGCCACCGTTTGACCGGGAGCGATCAATCCGAGATCGTGTTCGGCGACGTCGGCCAGCACCCAGACCACCGACAGATCGGCGATGCGAAACAGGATATCCCCTGCCTTCGCCTGCATGCCCTCGACCACATTATGCTCGACGACATAGCCATCTCTCGGTGCGGGCCAGGTGACCGTAAGCGAGCCTTGCCGGTTATGCTCGATTTCCTTGATGATCTCCTCGGGCACGCCGAGATTTTCGAGACGCTGCCGCGCGCCCCGGTTCTGAGGCAGGCCTCCTGTGTCACGAAGCCCCAGATCGGTGACGTATTGAGCCGCCGCGGCCGAAAGCGCCGAGCTGTAGACCCGCATCAACGGTTCGCCCTTGCGGACCTTACTGCCTGTTGTAATGTGTTCCAACTCGTTAAGAAAAGCATCGAAGCGAAGCGCCACGACCGACTGCCGGTGCTCGTCGGCCTGAACTACTCCTGAGGCGCGAACGGCGGTGGCCACGATGCGGCGGGAGACGGGCTCCGACTTCACCCCCGTCCGCTGCAATCTCCCGGGCGAAATTCTGACGGTCGATCCGTCGTCATCTTCGCCTTCGTAAACGGGAATGTAGTCCATCCCCATCGCATCCTTCTTAGGTGCGGACGAAACGTCGGCCAGCCCCATGGGATTGCGGTAATAAAGGATTCGCCTCGATGCGCGGGTACCAGATTGGGCACCCAGAGCCTTCTTGGGCGTGGCCATGCCCTGCTCATCGCTGGCCCGCACAGCGACAAAATCGCGTCCGTCAGCGGTCTTTTTGGGGGTCTCGGAATAGTCGGGCTTTCCTTCGGGATCGCGGTAATAAAGGATCGGATCGCTGTCGGGGGCGGCGTGAGGAGCGGCGCGTTGCACCGCCTCCCATAAACTTGAGATCGGGGCGCCAGTGCGGCCAGCCCAATATCCGGCTGCGCCAACCGCAAGGACGAATCCAAGACCAAGGATGACAAAGGCCGTTCTCATGGCACGGCTTTGACAACGAGCTTACCCTTGACCGTCTCGGCCTCGCCTGGGACCTTTGCGGCGAGAGAAAGCGCCCAATTGCCCTCCATCGTCAATTTTGTCTTGAACCGGTAAATGCCCGGCTCGCCGCCGGAGAGTTTTTCGACCGGCACCGTCATCTCTTCCATGCTCTCGGGGCCCATATCGAGACGGGCCGTGAATATGACGGCGTTGGTGACTGGTGTCCCCTCCGGCTTGTGCAGCAGCCGGACTGCGATTTCGACAGGCTGGCCCACCTTCGCTTGTTGGCTCAGAAGCTGGAATTCGTAGTCGGCCGCAGCAGCGTTTGCCGTCTGCGATGCAGCCGCAGTCATTACGATTAGGAGCGCCGCGAACGCGAGCGCATAATGAAATGATCTCATG
>JBKQOR010000301.1:0-7152 GCA_052145435.1 Rhodomicrobium sp.
GGGAGAGGGACAGGGTGAGGGGCGGTGCGCTCGATCATGGCCAGATCCGATATGCGTTCGGGCGAGGGGACGCTGCTGCGCAGTCTCGCGCTCATCACAGACTCCAGCGCAGGCCGCAGCCCGCACAGGCTTGCGGCGGGGATTCGCTTAAGAGCGCCTCGCGGAAGCTCTGGTATTGCGGCCCGTTCCAGATGTCGCGCAGCGGCGCCGTCTTGGCATCGCCAAGCGTGAAGTTGTCATAGCCGTGCATGGAGAAAGGCGCGATGCAACAGGGCAGCGCGCGGCCATGCGCGGTGAAATACATCAACGACCATGGGCGGCGGCAAAGCGACCAAGGCGTTGGGCCTTCGGGCCGGCGCAGGCTTGCCTCGGGCTCGGCGGCGCCAGACGCGTCGAAAAGCACGCCCAGACTTGCTGCAACCTTCTCCGCCTCCAGCAAATATTTGCCCTCCGCTGCGTCACGGTTCTCGAACAGCGAGGATTCCGGGCGCGCCAGGCCGATCGGGCTCTTTTCAAAATAAACGAGCCGCTGCAGGTGCACCTCGTGCACCCCGATCTCGTGCGCGAGCCGGATGAAAGCCGGAAGCTGCTCCAGCGTCTCGCGCAATCCCGTGAGCCACAACGAGAGGCGCGGTCTCTCCGCCCCCATGGCCTTTTTCAGAGCGACGAAATTCCTGACGTTGCGCAGGATGCGCTCGAACAGATCGCGGCCGCGCACCGACTCGAAAGCCTTGCGTTCCGCTGCATCCAGCGAAATGCGCATCTCGTCGAGGCCCGCCTCGATCAGCTCGCGGCTCTTTTTCTCGCGCATCAGAGTGCCGTTCGTGTTGAAAAGCACGTAAACGCCGCGATCCTTGAGATACTTCACCATGGCCGGCAGCTCCGCAACCATCATCGGCTCGCCCACGCCATGCAGCACGGCGCGCTCGATCTTCGGGAATTGATCGACGATGGAGGTGAACAGCTCCCAGCTCATGTCCGAGGGCGGCTCCAGCTCCTCGAACGTGCGCGGGCAAGTGGTGCATAAGAGGTTGCAGCGGTTTGTGGTTTCCAAGTAAAGGCAGACCGGATCTTCCTTGGCGACCGGCGTCCGTTCCTCCTGGATGCGCTCGAAATAGCGGCGCGGGTCCGGCTGTTCAGCCGCAACGGCCTCGCGTTCAAGCGGCTGCGCGTCCATTGGGCGCCTCCTTTGCGTTGAAAAGACGAAGATTTTCCGCTGCGAGTAAAATCGCGAACGGCACATATTGGATGCTGAAGTCCGCGATTCCCGGCGGCCAAACGCCGGGGCGGTAGAGGATAGGCGCCGAAAGCGTCAGCCAGAATACCGACGGCTTCGGGAAAAAGGACAGGAAGGGAACGAGCCAAAGGAAGTACCAGGCGTAATGGGGCGAGAAGAGAACCGTGGACGCGACGGCGATTGCGAAGGCGCCTTGAAGGTCCGGCTTTTCTGGACCGGCCCTAAAGCCGGTCCGCCAGGCGAGTGCGAAAAGCGTTAGCGCGGCTATGCCCAAAAACACCGGAAGCGCCGCGGAGCCGAGTCCAGCCTGCTTCAAAATCGCCGCGATATAGAGCCCGTCTCCCTCGCCCAACTCTTCGCCGGCATAACCGCCAAGGAAGCCGAAGACTTGCTTCCCGGCGGCAAGATACGGCAGATAAAGCGCCAGCACCGTCGCGGCAAAAGCAGCGGGCATACGCCAATCCCAGCGCCGGTAGATCGCGGGCGTCAAGGCGAGTGGAAAGTATTTTGTGAGCACCCCCGCTGCCAGGGCCGCGCCCGATGCGAAGCGGTGTCCCTTCTCCGCCGCAAGCAAGGAGATGAGGAGGAAGGCGGCAGCCATAATATCGACGTGCCCGCTTCCAGCGATCTCCCAAACGGCCAAGGGATGGAGAATGTAGAGCGAGGCAAGAACAATCGGCAGCCCCCGCGCCTCCAGAAGCTTGATTAGCGCCCAAACCGCCAACGCCTCGAAGGCGAGCATCGCCGCCTTCATCATGGTGACGGATTCGCTCAAGCGGCTGACCGCGAAATAGACCGCCTCCGCTGCGGGCGGATAGATCGTCGGCGCGTACTCCTTGCGGTTTATTTCCGGATAAATATCCCGGTCGCGAAGGCCCTTCAGCGCCGGATCGGCTGGAACATACCGGTAGGGATTGATGCCGTGCGCCTGCACCCGCCCGTCCCAGACATAGCGATAGACGTCCGAAGAATGGGGCGGAGCAAACAGCAGCATCGCCCGCATAAGAATGCCGAAGCCGAGCAGATACAGCAGGGCGCGGCGGCTTTGCCCGGCGGACAGTCCATGCCTGGCTCGCAAGAGCAGCCACGCGAAGACCGCGTAAATGCCCCCCTGCACCAGAGAGACATAGACAGCCGCGTCGTCGCCTATCCGGAAATAGAGGATCGCGCCGGGGATCATCGACGCAAACAGCGCTGCCGCGGCGATCATGAAACTGGGAAAGGTCCGGACAAAACTCACGCGGCAGCCTCCGCGAGTTTCGGTGCCGCGCGCGGCGTGTGGCGTTCGAGACGCTCGATGAGATTGGAGTTCAAAAGCATCGGCTGAAGCAGCGCCCGTGAATGCCGGGCGGGGCTTGAGCGCAGGGCCGGCGAGAAGCTCCGGCCCTCGAAAAGCTCGCCAATCAGAATACGGATGCCTTCGCAATCGTCGACGTCATACCATTCGGGAAGCACATGCACGGCAAGCTCGATTTCCGACGCGCGATCGAGCGTTTGCGCGGTCACCGCGGCGGTGCTCCAGGCGATATCCTGGAAGAGGCGTGCATGCATCGTCTTCAAGGCCAGGAGATAGTAGCCTCCGTCGGCAGAAGGTCCGAGCACTGCGCGATCTCCTGGCTCGGCCAGAACCCGAGCCGTCTCGATCAAAAGGCCGGCAGGCAAAGTGGGACTGTCCGAGTTCAAGACGCACGCCGCGCCGTGACCGGCTGCGAATTGGAGCTTCAGCGCCTCCATAAGGCACTCGCCGAAATCGGGATACCAGACCTCATGCAAGGCGATGGCCGCCGGCATGTTCGCTCGGAAGAAAGCCCCGGCTCCCGGCGGCCCGTAGGCCACCGAACCCGCAATGCTGGCTTGCCCAGCCGCCGCAATCAGATTGCCGGCGATATCCTGCAAAAAGGCTGTGTTGAACGCGGCCGCTTCCTCGAATGTCAAGGGCGGGCATAGGCGCGTTTTCGCCTTGCCCGGATCGGAGGCCTTGGCCATCACCGCAATGCCGCAAAATGCTCCGTCCGCCCTTTGTGTCATGCGGCGCCCCCGGCTATCTAAGGTTCATATTGCCAGATTTATTAACCCATCCGCGACAACGTTCTTACTAACGTTTCCGTGCCTTCACGAGGTTGTGTTTTATTACTAAATGCATATGACAAAAACTTGAGCAGAACATTGCGAACGCGCGAGAAATATTGCCCACGATGTGTTCGCCGTTTAGGGCAAGGGGTGATACTCTTATTGCTCAACAATCAATGCTTTGCTGCAGCAGAAGGTTGAGACTATGGCAACGAATACTGGGCCTGCTGCCGGGCAACTCATCCCGGTGCACTCGCGTTTCGTGCGCGTGACGCACTGGCTCAACGCCATCGCCATCATCGTCATGATCGGCAGCGGCTGGCGCATTTACGACAATGTGCCGATCTTCCCTTGGCTCACCTTTCCGGTATGGGCAACGCTCGGCGGCGACCCGGAGATTACCTACAAGCTCAACAAAGACGTCGGCTTCTCGAATGCGCTCCTGTGGCATTTCGCGTTCATGTGGCTGTTCTTCATCAATGGCGCCGTCGCGCTGAGCGTGGGGCTGTTGAGCGGGCGGCTGCGGCGGAAATGGCTGCCCATCAGCGTGGCTGAGCTGGTCCACGATTTGCGCGAAGCGCTCTCCTTCAACCTCGCCCATGACGACATCACGATTTACAACGCGGTGCAGAAGCTTCTCTATACCGGCGTGGTCCTCGCCATGATTCTAATGCTCGCTTCCGGGCTCGCAATCTGGAAGCCGGTGCAGTTCGGCTGGCTGACTTGGCTCTGTTACGATTTCCAAGGCGCCCGGCTCGTGCATTTCCTCGGCATGTCGGCGATTGCGCTCTTCCTCCTCGTGCATGTGACGCTGGCCGTCCTCGTTCCGCAAACGATCGTCGCGATGACCACGGGATCGATCCGCGTTGCCGCACCAGCCGATGAGCCTGCCGCCGCGCCTATCGATGAACCCGCTGAATCGGCTGTACCGGCGCCTGCCGAGCCGCTCGCCGATTCACCTGCCAGGGAACCTGCCGAAGCAGACGCGGCGCCCGCCGATGCACCTGCCCACGAATCCGCGGAGGCGCCCGCCGATGCGCCTATCGATGCTCCGCACGCTACGAAAGCGGGAGAACGGCTATGACGCTGATACGCCCCAGAAGCTCGCCCGGCGGGCCGCAAGCCGGCGCCGGTCCATCCGCGCTCATCGAGCACCGCAAGCTCATCGCCACTATCGAGCGGCGCGCTTTCTTGCGCGGCACGGCAAGCCTTGGCGCGCTGACGCTGCTCACCGGCTGCGACATCAGCAATGAAAGCGCGCTGCAAGCCGCACTGCGCGCAATGTCGGGCTGGAACGACCGCGTGCAGGCCTTTCTGTTCAATCCGCGCCGGCTCGCGCCAACCTATTCCGACGCGGACGTGATGATGCCGCCGCGTTTCAACGCTTACTATTCCATCAAAGAGGTGAAGCCCGTCGACGGCGCCACCTGGAAGCTGGAGCTGGCGGGCAAGATCGAGGACAAGCGGCCTTGGACCAAGGAGGCGCTCTACTCGCTGCCGCAGAAGACGCAAATCACGCGGCATATCTGCGTCGAGGGCTGGGACTATATCGGCAAATGGTCCGGCGTACCCCTGCGGCTTTTCCTGGAACGCATCGGCGCCGACAAAACCGCGAAATATGTCGCCTTCAAATGCGCCGACAAATATTGGGGCAGCATCGACATGGCGACTGCGCTGCACCCCCAGACCATCCTCGCCACCCATTACGCGGGCCAGCCCATCGGCGATGCATACGGCTTCCCGATGCGGCTCAAAACGCCGCTCAAGCTCGGCTTCAAACAGCCAAAATGGATCTACGCCATCGAGGTGTCGAACACCTATACCGGCGGCTATTGGGAAGACGGCGGATATAATTGGTTCAGCGGGGTCTAGTTACAACCGCAGCGCGCGTGGCTTACCCTGTCCCTCTTCCGCAAGGGGCGAGGGGACGGAGTTGCTCCGTACAGCGTTGAAATACGTGCGGAGCGTGAAACAGCGCACCCTCTCCCCTCGCGGGAGAGGGCCGGGGTGAGGGGGGCCTACACTTTCTTGCGCGCCAGCTCCTCGCGGAGGATCGCAGAGACGGCGCTAGCCACGATTCCCGGCAAATCCGCGCGCAGGGTGAGGAAGTCATTGCGAAGCTCGCTGACCTCTTTTTTGAGATCGAGCAGCAGTGCCTCGTTCTCCGTCACCTTCCGCAGAATGTGGCGGCTGACGAGCTTTTCGCCCTTGGCGTCATCTTCAAGCAGGGTTACGCGGCGATTCAGCGTTGCGAGTTCGGATTCATTGGCCATGCTTCACCTTGCCCTGCTTCTAACAAAAATACAAGGGTGCGGCTAAACCGCCTCGCGATGACGGTGCAGCGCGCCCGCCTCCGGCGTTCGCTAAAATACATAGCAGCTTAGGGCGGCGTGCAAAAGCGCCGGAAACGCCGCGAATGGGATGGCTTCGAATACGCCGGCTGTTTTCAGGAGCCGCCCGCGCCCCAGAGCCGGGATCTTAGCGGACACCTGTATGTTGCAAGATCTACCGTGTTCGCGGTCAAGCTGTTTTCGCATGTTTCCACGGCCGATCGGCATGTGAAGCGGTTGTCCGGACCGGTTACCGCGCGCTAGGCGCCGCCATAGGGTTGGCGGGCTTCTCAGGAGACCGGCAAGCACCGCGCTTGCTTAGCTTTTGCAGACTGCCGATGAGCGAGGAGAGCTCGGGCTCCTTTATTTTTGCCGCCGCATCCATAAGTTGGAACCACGCTCTCCGGCGCAGGCGTTTCTCTGGCCAGCGCTTGCACTGCTTCAGAACCGCGAGCAAATACACAGCGACATCGATGGGAGCGCCATCGCCAATCTCGGGCTTTACGTAGCGATAGGTACCAAGCGCTTTCCGCGCGATCTTCCCCTTGACGCCCGCCTCTTGCCTCGCTTCCCGCGCCGCCGCCTTGCTGTCGCCGAGCCGCTTCGAGGGCCAGCCCTTCGGTATGATCCAGCGGCCCGTGTCGAGGGATGTGACCAGCAAGATTTCGATGGCGCCATTCTTGGTGCGGCGCAGCGGCAAGGCCGCCACTTGCCTGCGTGTTGTCATTCACCCTCCTTTGCCGCCCGCCAAAGAGAGGAAGTGTAGCGCAATTCCGAGCCAAAAAAAGGCATTTTAGAATTGGCCCTGCTTCAGGCCCAACCCTGGGCTGCCGCGGCGTCGCGGCACTCACAAACCGCATGGCGTCTCCGCTTACGCAAGGGCGGCTTCGCAGACCGCTTGCAGCGGCCGGCCTGTGCCCTAAATCCGATTATCTTGCCAAATCCGGCTGTTATGACTAAGTTTACGAAAATATCGTCACATATCTTGGGTATGCGGAAGCCGGGGGCTCCGGCTGCAAACGATGAGGGTACACAGTATGAAATATGCTTACAAGGTTGCGCCGGCCGCGCTTATCCTGGCCGCGGCGCTGGCATCCCCGGCGGCGGCAGCGGCACCAGGGCCTATCGAAGCACTTCTGAGCGCACCTTTTTTGATCGGCGCGAATCTTGTGAATATGGCCGTCAGCATCCCGGCATCGCTTTCAGCCCAGCCGCACAGAGCCCGCTCGCACAAAGCCAGGCGGGTGGCGAAGGCGCGCGGGCATCATCGCAAGCGGCACGAGCCCGCTTACCGCTTCAAGGAGCCCATCGAGAATTTCTAGAGGCGCTGAATTACCGTCCTTGAGAGCCCCGCCCCCCGTGTCATCCCGTGCGCGCTGCGGTGCGCAGTGCCGCTGCGCAGACACGGGGATCGGTTACGAACGCCGGCGCGCTCGAAGATCCCGCGTCTGCGGAGCAGCGCTTTGCGCTGCGCCGCGCACGGGATGACACTGCGGAGGGTATCAACCGGCTCGT
>JBKQOR010000302.1:0-17740 GCA_052145435.1 Rhodomicrobium sp.
ACAATATCGTTCGCTCTCTGTCGTCGCTGATGTCGTGGTCGATACCTCGGGGATGGAGAACGTATAATCCCTGCGCTAAAATTAGAATGCTGCGCATCGGGCAGGGGTATTCTCCCTGGACTTGGGAGGAGATCGAGAAGTTTCGTACGCAGGCGCGGGCCGATCTGTGGTGGGCGGCGGCGGTGGCCCTTTATAGCGGTCAGCGTCAGGGCGATGTGCTTGGGATGCTATGGTCGGATATTCAGGAAGGGCTGATCTCCGTCACGCAGAATAAGACCGGCAAGAAACTCTGGATTCCGATGCATGAGAATCTGCGGGCGGTATTGGCTGGAATTCCTCGGGTCAGCGTTCATGTCCTCACAAACTCGCGCGGCGTTCCCTGGACCACGGATGGCCTCAAATCTTCGTGGGGCGACGAGCTGAAGCGCGAGGCTTTCAAGGAGCTTCACGAGAGAGAGCTTGTTTACCACGGTTTGCGGAAATCGGCGGTCGTATTTCTGCTTGAAGCCGGATGCACGGACGCGGAAGTGTCGGCGATCACCGGCCAATCGCGCGGCATGGTTGTGCATTATGCGCGCCAGGTGAATCAAAAGAAGCTCGCTGCGGCAGCTGTTTTGAAGTGGCAGGCGGCGGGCGAGTCGGGACGAACGAAGAACGAAAATGAGCCGGGTTTGTAAAACATCGCGCGCGAAATTGTAAAACGGCGCGAATGTTCTCCGTTGTTCCGGCGTTAAGTCATTGATTTTATTGGCATCCCCGACAGGATTCGAACCTGTGACCCCCAGATTAGGAATCTGGTGCTCTATCCTGCTGAGCTACGAGGACACTTGCGCCCATTAGAGCGCGCTTTTGTAAAAAATCAACCGTCGAGTGCCGGTAGTCCGCCTCTGTGGAAACCGATTTTGCGAGCTTGCGTAGGTGTTAAAGCGTTTGCAGCACAGGCTAAAGCTTCGCTAGCATAATGTCAACAATAACGTTAATATAAGATTGCCGCGATGGATTATTTTCGGGAACGATTGTATTTTATTTCGAGAGAAGCTCAAGACTATATTAGGGAACGTTTCCATTCTGTTGCGTCGCTTTGACAATAATCAAACGCACGCGCTGCGTATGCCTTAATTGTACTCTCGAATATAAGTCGAGCGCATGTCAACGGCATGTCTCTTGCTGTAAAGGAGTAACTCATGAAGCGGGCACCCGCAATAGCAGCTGCGTTTATGCTTACCGCCTCGGCCTCCCTTCTCACAGCCGCCTCGCCCGGCGCCGCCCAGGGATGGCGTGAGCCTATTACGGACCGGATGGAAAACTCCGGCTCTTTGCGTAACCTCCTGGCGGACAGGATACAAGGCCGGGACGAATTGCGTGACCTCCTGGCGAACAGGATCCAAGGCCGGGATGAATTGCGCAACCTCATTCTGGACAAGCTGGAGCAGCGCGCTGCCTTACGCGATCTTTTCACGGACCGTATGGAACAGCGCGACGCACTCCGCGAGATGATTTTAAACCGGTTGGAGCGCCGCAACGAATTGCGCAATCTTCTTTCGGACAGAATGAGGGGCCGCGAAGATCTGCGGGATCTCGTGATGGACCGTTTGGGGAACCGCGGCAATCCGCGCGATATTTTGCAGAACCGGGAGGGTAGCGAAACGCTTCGCGACCTTATCATGGATAGGCTGGAGCAGCGCGAAGCCTTACGCGACCTCCTGATGAACCGGCTTGAGCGGCGCAACAAATTGCGCGACCTCATTTTGGACCGCCTCGAGAGCCGTAACGATCTGCGCGATCTGCTTACGGACCGTATGAAGGGCCGCGAAGATTTGCGCGATCTCGTCATGGACCGCCTCGAAGACCGCGGCGACCTGCGTGAGCTGCTTTCGGAGCATCCGGGCGAACCCGGCGAACAAACGATGGACCGCGACGACGTCCGCGACCTGATTTTGGACGAAGTGCAAAGCGGCGGAAACCTTTCCCAAGTCTTGAACCGGCTCCGGGAACGCGTTGGCGGAAATGGCTGAACAGAAGGCTGTCAGCTCAATGCATTCAACTGCCAAAATTCGTGAAGGAAACGTCCGATGAATAGCGTTGCAATTTTCGCGGCCGCGCTGCTGCTCGCGCCATTGCCAGCCGCCGCTCAGGAACCAACAGGCTCGCAGAACATCCCGCAGAGTTTCGGCTCCCCCGCTACCGCCAGCCCAAATCCGGCTGAGAACCCGGCTTCTGCCAGTGAAAACAGCGAACGCACGGGCGATCTTCTCGATCGGCTGGCCCAATCGGACCTGCGAGACCGGGTTGCCTCTGCAGTGGAAACCGTGGAAGGAGCCTGCTCCGCCGACATCGAGCGCTTTTGCGGTGAGGTCACGCCCGGCGAAGGCCGTATCGCACTGTGCATGCAGGCCTATGCCGACCGCCTCAGCCGCGGATGCCGCTTCACGCTGTTCCGCGTTTCGCGCAACATCCGGCAAGCGGTCGCCAACATCGCCGATGAATGCTTGAACGGCCTGAAGTCGCAATGCGGCAATGCGCAGAACATCGGAGACTGCGCGGAACAGAAGAGCGCCTCCATCTCGCCCGCCTGCCACACCGTGGTTGCGGCTTTGCGGCATGCGGGGCAAAAATTGGCCGCGCTGCAAAATATGCCCGTCTACAGCGCCGACGGGAAGGACCTCGGCAAGGTGGTCGAGGTTCAGCGTTCGCCAGACGGCAGAATTCAATCCGTGCAGATCCAGATCGGCCGTTTTCTCGGCCTCGGCGATAAGGTCGTGACCATCAACGCCGGGCAATTCGATGAGCTGGCCAATCGCATCATGCTGCGCATGAACGGCGATCAGGTCGGCTCACTTCCGGAGGCGAAAAAGCAGGGGATGTAAGACGCCTCGTAGAGCGTCGAAGCCGCACCTGGGGTAACTCGCCCGCTTCCCGCAAGGGAGGCGGGTTTTTTGCCGGTGTCCAGAAGCAAGATTCAAGTAAAACATAATAGTCGTGCGCTTTTCTAATTCTAGGCACGGCATCCCTGGTGAAATCACTGCCTTAGAATTGGTCTAATTTAAAAAGAAAACAGTTGCACTTCGCCGGCGCAGGTAATAGCTATGAGTAGCGCGATGAGATGTTCTATCGCATGAGGCTATACGATAGAATTAGAATAATTCGAAGGAGGGTGTGCTCATGACAAATCTGCGGCTAGCGAAATGCGAGACATAAGCATGTCGAGGGTTTTATTTGCAGACGCCCACAGGCTCGTTTGCCGGCGATCGGGCCATGATCGAACTTAGACAGCGTAATCGCACGTAGCTTTGGGGCATTGGATTGACAGGCCCGGACCGGCCCGCCAATCGGGGAGACATCGGCCATGCATTTGAGAATTGCCGGTATTGCCGCGCTCGCGGCGTGCTGCGCCGCATCCGGCGCCTTCGCGAAGGAATATCCCATCGGCGAAGTGCAGGAGAGAGACGGGATGAAGATCGCCGCGGTATATCTGCAACCTATTGAAATGGACCCGCCGGGCATGATGCGGGACGCCAAGGATTCCGACATTCATCTTGAGGCGGATATCAAGGCAGCCAAAAACAACCTCAACGGATTTGCCGAAGGCGACTGGATGCCGTATCTGCGCGTGGATTTCGAATTGATCGACCTTGCCGGTAATAAAAGCCAAAAAGGCGAGCTCATGCCGATGGTGGCCAATGACGGCCCCCATTACGGAGACAACGTCAAGCTGCCGGGCCCGGGCAAATACAAGCTCATCCTGACGATCACCCCGCCAAGCGGCAACCCGCACGCCCATTTCGGCCGGCATGTGGACAAAGAAACCGGCGTCGGTCCCTGGTTCAAGGCCTTTCCGGTAGAATTCGAATTCGTCTATGCCGGCACCGGAAAGAAGGGAGCCTATTGACATGGAGGCTTTCGCGGAGGCGATACAACCGGTCAAGGGAAAGCAGGGAAGGACTCTCATGGGTATAGCGGCCGCGCTGTGTGTGTGTTTTGCCGCCCCGCCGGCCCGCGCGGCGGATGAGCCGGTCTTCGAAATCGAAATGAAAGACGGCGTTATCATACCATCGCGGCTTGAGGTTCCCGCGAAGACTAGGTTCAAGATACTCGTCAAGAACACGGGTAAAATCCCCGCCGAGTTCGAAAGCGCTGAGCTGCGCAAGGAAGTGGTCGTCCCTGCCGGAAGGACGGCGACAATGATTATTCGCACGCTCGATCCAGGCGAATATAAGTTCTTCGACGATTTCCAGCCTGGCGCCCCGGCAGCGGTGCTGATCGCGAAGTGACACTGCCGTAAGTTGCCGCTCTTGCCAGGATCTCGTTGAACTGAACTTATTGGATGCTTGTCCTATGGTTGATCTCCTCTTCCGCGACCGCCACGAAACGCGTGACCGAAGCTGCCCCGTTGAGGCTCGGGCCGGCAGCCGCATCGATGTTGCGTTGGCTGCCGCTGGAGACTGGCTGCTCCATCATCAGCGGGGCGTTCACAGGGCGCAGTGGATCGTCGTTGCCGTGTACGCATTCTTGGTTTCCGTGCCGGCTTTCCTGCCGCCGCCCCCAAGTGCTGCGCACATCTGGACCAATCTCACTCTATTTGCCCAATTCCTATTTTGGGGCATCTGGTGGCCGTTCGTGCTTTTGAGCATGGTCTTCGTTGGGCGGCTTTGGTGCGGACTGCTCTGCCCGGAAGGCGCGCTGTCCGAGGCGATGAGCCGGCAAGGCCGGGGCCGCCACACGCCGCATTGGATTAGCTGGAAAGGCTGGCCGTTTGTGGCCTTTGCCTGCACTACGGCTTATGGACAGTTCGTTAGCGTCTATCAGTATCCTAAGCCGGCGTTCTTGATCCTCGGCGGCTCTACACTCGCAGCGATGGCCGTGGGTTATCTATTCGGCCGCGGCAAGCGCGTTTGGTGCCGCTATATGTGTCCCGTGAGCGGGGTGTTCGGTCTGTTGGCGAAACTCGCACCCATTCACTACCGTGTCGACCGCGCGGCTTGGGATTTGGCGCCGAAACCATCCATCGCCGAAGCGCGGCTTGTGAACTGCGCGCCGCTCGTGCCGATCCGTACCATGCGGGGTTCCGGGCAATGCCATATGTGCGGCAGGTGCAGCGGCTTTCGCGGGGCCGTGACACTGGCGCGCCGCTCGCCAAGCCATGAAATCGTGAATGTGGCAGGCGTGAAGCCCAGGCCTTGGGAAACCTGGCTTATCGTTTTCGGCTTGATGGGGCTCGCGACGGGCGCTTTCCATTGGGCATCGAGCCCATGGTTCGTCGCCGCCAAGCAGGCGATAGCGGCGTGGCTGATCGATCGCGGTATGCTGTGGCCGCTCACCGCGCACGCACCGTGGTGGGTGCTGACGAGCTATCCCGAGCAGAACGACGTCATGACGCTGCTGGATGGCGCGGTTCTGCTTGGCTATCTTCTTACGGCAACCGTGGCAATCGGAGGGGCGGTAACCCTTTGTTTGGCTGCAAGCAGCCGTATGCCCGGCGGGCCTGGCTGGCGTCTTCGCTTTCACCATTTGGCCCAGAGCCTCATTCCCATCGCGGGATGCGGCGTGTTCCTCGGGCTCTTCGGCTTGACCACCACCATGCTGCATGGCGAGGGCATAACGTTGCCCTTCGTAGCGACGGGACGGGCGCTGCTGATGGCCGCCGCCGGCGTGTGGTCGGTGCTTCTCGCCTGGGGCATCTGCGGTCTTTACGCGAAGAGCCGGGGCGCCCGCTGGGCCGCACTTGTGCCCATGGCTGCGGCGGCGTGTTTGGGAGTTGGAAGCTGGGCGGCGCCTTTCTGAGTTCAGACGCGGCCGTGGCGTACTTTCTCCTTCGTTATCCAAAATCAAGCCGCTTTAGAATGCGGCGAGCCAGTCGGGAAGCACGGCTAAGGCGCCGGCCGCTATAGCCGCGCCATAAGGGATTGTCGCCGGGCGCGCGGAAACAACGCCGAACCAACCCTGTACAAGATTTGCGGAAAGAAAAGCCAAAGCTAAAGCGCCCCCTGCCAGAGCGACTGAGGCGAGAAACGGCAAAATATTTTCAAAACCGAACCACAAGGCCGCGCCCGCCAACAGCTTGGCATCCCCGCCCCCGATCCAGGATTCGGAGAAAAGCACGGCCCCCCCAATAAGAACCGCGACGGCGCATAATAGATGAGCCATGAGCCGCGCGATATCGATGCCGGCCGCAGCCGCGAATACCACGAAACAAGCGGCGAGCAGCAGCACGACTGCATTCGGGATCGATCGCGTAACGATGTCGACGGCGCCAGCCCACACAAGGAGAACGGGAAAGGTAGCCGCCGCCGTTGCCGCCATAGCTGGGAACATGGGCTGTTATCCAATCGAAGCCCAGAAGCTCAGGTCATGGCATGCAAGTTGAACGAGCGAAGCCATTCGCGCAGGCGCTCGAAGTAGATCTTCACGTCATCGTTCATTTGACCGGCCAGCGTGATTATCGCAACGCAAATACCGGCAGCGATCAGTCCAACCTCGATTGCTGCCGCGCCCGACTCGTCGTGCAAAAACTGTTGAAGCTTCAAACGCATAACACTCCTCCAACGAAACCGGCGAAAACTCCCGCCACACAGGCGGCGCCTGCCTGCACGTTAGAGGCGCGCTCTTAAGAACGGTTTAATTCGAATTTGGCTCGAATGCGAATTTAGGAAATGGTTATCGGGTGTTTAGGGCTGTTGCTTTGCATTTGCTAAATGCGCGCCAAGCGGCCGGGCGTAAATATCCTGGATGCGCTCGATGTCGTCCTCGCCAAGATAGGGGCCGGATTGCACCTCGATGAGCGTGAGCGGGATCAGCCCCGGATTCTCCAGGCGGTGGACGGCCCCAAGCGGCACATAGACCGACTGGTTCTCCGTGAGCAGCTTGGCCTCGCTGTCAATTGTAACCCGCGCCGTTCCCTTCACCACGATCCAATGCTCGGCGCGGTGATGGTGGCGCTGCAGCGACAGGCTTGCGCCGGGCTCGACGACGATCTGCTTGACCTGATAGCGCTCGCTCATATGGAGGGTTTCGTAACTTCCCCAAGGACGGTGCACGGTAAGATGGTGCTCCGCCTCGTTGCGGCGGTTCGCGGCAAGCTCTTGCACCACCTCTTTCACCACTCCGCTTTCGCCGCGCTTAGCGATCAGCGTTGCATCCTTTGTGCTGACGACAATGAGGTCGTCGACGCCGGCAAGCGCCACCATGCCGTTCTCGGCACGCACATAGCAGCGGCTTGTATTTCTCAAGAGAACGTCGCCGCGCGTCGCGTTGTAGCGCTCGTCTTTTGGCGCGGCATCGAAAAGAGCATCCCAAGTACCGACATCGCTCCAGCCCGCGTCGAGCGGTACAAGAGCGGCCTTCTCTGTTTTTTCCATAACGGCATAGTCGATGGAATCGGAGCGGCAGTCCCGGAAATTGGCGGCCAAGCGGATAAAGTTAAGGTCCGCGGTGGCATTCTGAACGGCAGCTTGCGTTTCGCGAACCATGCCGGGCTCGAAGCGGTTCAACTCCTCAAGAAATGCGCGCGCTCCGAAGAGGAAAATTCCGGAGTTCCAGAAGTAGCCGGGATCGGCGCAGAAGCGGGCCGCGGTCTCTTTGTCCGGCTTTTCGACGAAACGCTCAACCTTTAGGACGCTTCCGCCTGCCGGTCCCGCCTCTGTTTTCACATAGCCGTAACCTGTTTCCGCCTTGGCGGGTTTGACACCGAAGGTGACCAGCATGCCGTTCTTCGCCGCTTCAAGACCTGCCTCGACCGCATCGAGGAAGGCGCGCGGATTATCGATGTGGTGATCGGACGGCATGATGAGCAAAACGGCATCCGGGCCGGCTCTCTCGATCGCCATATGCGCGGCAACGGCAGCGGCAGGCGCTGTCGAGCGGCCCTCGGGCTCCAGAACGATCCCCTGAAGAGGCAGTTTCGCATTTTTAAAGGCAGCGGCGACACCGAACCGGTTTTGCTCGTTCGTGATCACAAGCGGAGGCGCGTAGGGAGGCGCCGAAGGTACTCGGCGGGCCGTATCGGCGAGCAGCGGCTCGGCGCTCACAAGCGCATGGAACTGCTTCGGGTGCTGAGCCCGCGACAAGGGCCAAAGCCTCGAACCCGATCCTCCGGCAAGGATGACAGGAATAATCATCGGCAGCTCCAACGCAGTCATTGAAACCCGACGAGTGGCTGCAAATTCGGGCAAATGCAAGGGCTTTGGTCCGTCACCGGTGCAAAATCTGCGCGGAGGACGGCAGTGGTTCTCCCTGTTTTCCGTCAGGACAGCGACTTGGGAGAGCTTTCACGCGGTCCGGTAAATCTGCGGCAACGTCAGGAACTTGGCAAATTTTGCCAACTCTTGTATTGCCGGTGCGACCATGAAGAGGACCGGCACGAACAGAAGGGAAACCACCGTCGAGGCGAGAAGCCCGCCTTTAACCGCAATCGCCATGGGCGCGCGGAATTCGCACGCCGCGCCTTGGCGGCGATCTTATGACAAGAAGCGTTTTGGCGGAGGCAGCTCACAACAAAAGTCCTGGCTGCTTTGGATTTTTCCCGTTTCCCGAACCCCAGGCCTTTTCAAGAGCTGCGCCGCAGTCAAGCCTAGGACAGGATGGTGCCAACGCGGGGCGATATCGGCGAGCGGCCGCAGCACGAAGGCTCTTTCATGCGCCCGCGGATGCGGCAGTATGACGCATCGGGCAGCTTTCGGGCTCTTCGCCTTCCAGTTGCGGACGATGCCCTTGTAACTCACAATATCGAGGTCGAGAGGCCGGGGCATCCACTGAAAAAATGGCTGGCGCCCGCCTTTTGTTTTGCGGCGCCCAGCTTGTGCCTCAATCCGCTTCAAGACTAAAAGAAGAGCATTTGCTGGTAGAGGTGTCGCAACCATAACGGCAGCATTTGCAAAATCGGGCTGCCGGGTGTGGGCGTGCGCCCGTGTAATATATATTCTTGATGCGCCCAGTATTTGTATTCCGGACGCAGCCAATTTACTAACCGCCCCACGCAGTGCGTTTTCAGGAGTGCCGAAGTTTCCAGTTAGATTAGAGCCAAGAGCGATGACGATTACCACCTTGAAATCTCACGCGATGTTTTGATATGTTAGGTCTGTCGCTATATTTTGGATCGATTCTTGATGTGGGGTCTCGAATGAAGGCCAGAACTAAATGCAAAGAAACTACCCAAACCTCTTAAGGATTGCAGCTAAGGTAACAGGATGAATTTCTACCCAACTGAGCGCGTCGCTCTTTTTATAGACGGGGCAAATCTTTACGCCACAGCCAAAGCGTTAGGCTTTGACATAGACTACAAGCGTCTACTGAACCTTTTTCGTAATAAAGGTCTTCTGTTGAGAGCATTGTATTACACAGCTCTTGCAGAGGAGCAAGAGTATTCGTCTATCCGGCCGCTAATCGATTGGCTCGATTATAACGGATACTCCATGGTTACGAAGCCCACAAAAGAGTTCACGGATGCTTCTGGCCGCCGCAAAATAAAGGGCAATATGGATATTGAGCTTGCGGTCGACGCGATGGAGCTCGCCGAACACCTCGATCATATTGTGCTTTTCTCCGGAGACGGCGATTTTCGCACGCTCGTTGAGGCTCTGCAGCATAAAGGCAAGCGTGTCAGCGTCGTGTCAACACTCACCACGCAACCTCCCATGGTTGCCGATGAGCTTCGCCGTCAAGCCGATCAGTTCATCGATCTTGCGGATTTGCAGAAGGATATCTGCCGGACCCAGCGTCCCGAAAACGGGCGTGAATATCAGGCGCACATTCACGAGCAAAGGTTGCACGAGCGCATGACCGCAACTGCCATGGCGCGCGAGAACCCGGCCGACGTGGAATAGCGGCTCTAGCGGGCCATGACAAAACCGTTGGCCCCTTCGAACACGCCATCCAGGCCCCCTATCGCTGCGGGGCCGGGCGAGCCGCGTTCTGATTGCGCTTTTTGTCCAAGGCTTCTCGGCTTCCGTGAGGCGAACCGGGCGCAGTATCCGGAGTGGTTCAATGCGCCTGTTCCTTCCTTTGGGCCTGCCGATGCGGAGCTTTTGATCGTGGGGCTGGCCCCCGGCCTGAAAGGCGCCAACCGCACGGGGCGGCCGTTTACAGGCGATTTTGCCGGCGTGTTGCTTTACGAGACGCTCCTCAAGTTCGGATTTGCTAGCGGAACTTATGGAGCGCGGGTGGACGACGGTCTCGTTCTGACCGGCTGCCGGATCACAAACGCCGTCCGCTGCGTTCCGCCTGAGAATAAGCCGCTTCCCAACGAGGTCGCCGCCTGCCGCGGCTTTCTCAATGCGTCGCTTGCCGGCATGCAAAACTTGCGGGCGATCCTCGCGCTTGGCCGGATTGCGTTCGAGACGACGTTGCGGGCATTAAGCTTAAGAGCGACTCAATATAAGTTCGCGCATGGAGAAGCTGTTGATATAGGCGATGGACGCAAACTTTTCGGCAGCTATCATTGTTCAAGATATAATACGAATACGGGACGGTTAACGCCCGCTATGTTTCATCGTGTCTTCGAGGAAATCGCGGCTCATCTAGGACGCGCTGGATGCCAGAGCTGATTGAAATGCTGGAAATCTCACCCGGGAAAGTGGCGCATGTCATTCTCCGCTCCCGCGAGGTCGACGTGAAGACGGAGGCCTGGGACGAGGAAACAGACTCCGAATCCGATTCGGATGGCGCGGGAGGAGAAACGATCCTGGAAGATTTGCCCGGCGATGCGACGCGGCAAGAGCTTAGGGAATTTCTGAACGGCCTGAACGAGGACGAGCAAGCGAGCCTGATCGCGCTTGCCTGGATCGGCCGCGGCACTTACGCCCCCGGCGAACTCGACGAAGCTATCGCGACTGCGAAGTCCGAGCATGGCAGCAATGCGCCAGCCTATCTTTTCAGCCTGCCGCTTTTGCCGGATTATCTGGAGGATGCTTTGGACCAATTGGGAATCTGTGCCGGAGCAGCCGAGGAGGAGATTTTGCGGCCCGTGCAGATTTAGCGGTCGGGGAACCACGGACCCGAGCTTCGCGTTTTGTTCTGCTGGCTCCGTTCCATCGGCGAAAGCGAGCGGCGCGTCTACACGCGGCGGCGCCTGCTTCCTCCAATCGGCAACGGAAAAGGCTGTATAGAATCTCAGGCTTTTCCTGCCCAATCGAGGATTTTCCTCATGCCGCAGCTCAACCGCGAATTCGAACTCAAGCTCGACCTGACCGGAAAGGAGCTCGAGCGGCTCGCGGGAAATCCGAAGTTGCACGCCGCAGGGACCCAGAAAGTCTTGAGATCTATTTATTACGATACACCGGATCATAGGCTGCATGCCGAAGGCATATCGTTTCGGGTTCGCAAAGACGGACAAAGCTACGTTCAAACCGTGAAGCTCGGCACGGATCTGCAAGACGGCCTATCCAACCCTGTTGAGATCGAGGACCGTATCGGCGCCGCCCAGCCCAACCCTGCCCGTATTCACGATAAGCGCGTCCGCCGCAAGGTTCAAAAAGCGGTAAGGGGCTCGGGCCTGACACAGGCCTTCGAGACCGTCGTGACCCGGACAACCCACCGGCTCCGCACGCGCGGCAGCGTGATCGAGCTGGCCCTCGACAGGGGCGAGACACTCGCCATGAACCGCAGAAGCGAAATCTGCGAGGCCGGGCTTGAACTCATCAAAGGCAACCCGAAGGATCTCCTTCAGGCGGCGCAATCGCTCTTTGCAAAAAGCGGGGTGCGTCTCTCTCCGGTATCCAAGGCCGAGAGGGGATACCGGCTCCTGCTCAAAAAACGCCCCGCCAAAGCCATCCAGCCTGTCCACGCCCGGGCGCCCAACATCGCGAGGGGCCAGACTTGCGGCGAGGCCTTTGCTGAGATTTTGCGCGCAGCCAGGGAGCAGATCGTAAAAAACAGGACCGCAGTCCTTGAGACCGATGAACCTGAAGGGGCTCATCAGCTTCGCGTCGGGCTAACCCGCCTTCGCAGCGCTCACCGGGCGCTCGAGGCTCTCGCGGGCTCGCCGCTGTTGCGCCAGATCGAGACGGACGCTCGAACCCTCTCAAGAGCCGTTGGGCAACTCCGCGACGCCGACGTGCTCATCGGGGACATCTACGCGCCCTTCGCCGGCAATCCGCCGCGCAAACCGGGCTTCGAGGCGCTTTTGGGTGCCCTGCAAGCACACCGTGCAGCGATGCAGAAAGAGGCGCGGGCTGCGCTTACCGGCGAGGCTTGGACCCGCCTTCTCTTGAGCCTGACGTTGTGGCCGTCCATGCTTGAGCGCGACGCCTCTTTGCAGGGCCCTGTGGAGGAGTATGCGGGCAAAGCGCTGCAAAAGCGCTGGAAAAACTCGGCCAAACTTGGCCGCTCGATCGGCAGCCTCGAAGGCGCCGAGCGGCATAAGATGCGAAAATCGCTCAAAAAGCTGCGCTACACCGTGCAGTTTTTGGCGCCGCTTTACGGGCAGGCGAAGGTGAAGCCGTTCGTCAACCAGTTGAAAAAGCTGCAGGATATTTTCGGCTATGTGAACGATGTGGCGATGGCCGGGCAGTTGCACGATATTTGTGCCGCGGCTTGCCGCGACGAACCCGCCGCGCTCGTCGCCGCGGGCATCGTGCTCGGCCAGCACGAAGCGAAGGCGGCGCAGGTGTGGGAGCGCGCACCCGAAGCATGGCATCGCCTAAGGTCAAGCGGCCGTTTCTGGCGTTAGTGCGGCTGCCAGCAAACCGCCTTGAAGCAAGTTGCGGCCCTTCGTACCGTAACGTTGCATTGAAAGGCTGCTCGCCTTTGCGGGTCAGGCGCGTGCGATGCGCCTACAGCCCGGTGAGTTTTGCAGTTCGCTAGAAATCGAAAGGTATTCGCAAATGCCGCATTTGTTGAGCGAGCTTCGCTTGCGTGACGTGGTCTTACCAAACCGCATCGGCGTATCGCCGATGTGCCAGTATTCCTGTGAGGACGGGCTTGCAAACGACTGGCATTTCGTCCACCTCGGAAGCCGGGCCGTTGGCGGGGCGGGGCTTGTCATGACAGAAGCGGCTGCGGTCACGCCGGAAGGGCGGATTTCGCCGCAAGACCTTGGCGTTTGGAGCGAGGCGCATTTCGAGCTGCTTGAGAAAATCACGCGCTTCATTGGCGCGCAGGGCTCGATCGCGGGCATTCAGCTCGCTCATGCGGGGCGCAAAGCCAGCACTTACCGGCCTTGGTCCGGAAGCGGCGCCGTGCCCGACGCGGAAGGCGGCTGGCATCCCGTTGGCCCAAGTGCGCTGGCCTTCGCCCAGAACTATACGGCGCCGCGCGAGCTTGCCGTCAGCGAGATTCACAGCTTGCGGGACGCGTTCGCAACCGCGGCGCAGCGCGCGTGCCGCGCCGGGTTCCGCGCGATCGAAATCCACGCCGCGCATGGCTATCTCCTGCACGAGTTCCTGTCGCCGCTCAGCAACCAACGCACGGACGGCTATGGCGGAGTCTTCGAGAACCGCACGCGCTTCCTGCGTGACACGGTTGCGGCCGTGCGCAAGGTGCTGCCCGATCGCTGCCCGCTCTTCGTGCGCATCTCCGCGACCGACTGGAGCGAAGGGGGATGGGACATCGAGCAATCGGTCATGCTTGCCCGCGAGCTCAAATCGCTCGGCACCGATCTTATCGATGTCTCCTCCGGCGGCAATATCGAACGGGCGCAAATACCCGCGGGCCCAGGCTATCAAACCGCTTTCGCCGAGCGCATCCGCCGCGAGGCGGGCATCGCCACCTCTACCGTCGGCATGATTACCTCGGCCGCGCAAGCCGATCACATCATCCGAACCGGCCAAGCCGATTTCGTGCTCCTGGCGCGCGAGCTTTTGCGCAATCCCTATTGGCCTCTGCACGCAGCCCAGGAGCTTGGCTACCCCATGTCTTGGCCCAATCAATATTTGCGCGCCGCACCGGCCGGCTCGGCGGGCCGCATGCCCGCTCATGAGATCGACTGATCGCGCGGCGTATGGTGGGGACCGCCGGGGTCGCCGTTAATGCCCTTAGTCCGCGATCCCTTATGGCGCCATGCTAAGAGAAAGCGCCTTGCCAAAGCGTTAAGGCGCGGCGCCTAGCCAGCTAATGCGCTAATAATGCGAGAGAAAATCCGTTTGCTGCGCAGGAGAGGAGTGGGTGGCGGAAGTGCACGCATACAATCCTAGGTTACAGTTTATGGTGAAGGCGCGCAATAATCTATATTTAACGGACTTTTTGAAATGCACTTTTGGGCGTGAAAACGCGAAATATTTGTAATTTTGCGGCGGGGAGAAATGAAAATCCGCACGCCTTTACCATGCCGGTTTTAACCACGCTCCGGCGCTACGATAATCGAGCCCAGACATGCAACCCGAAGCTGGCCGCTGCGCTTCGCTAGCGGAAGGTTGGTCCATGACGCGAAGGGCCAGGAACGGACTTTTTCATGCGGCAAAAAGAGCGGCGCTCGATGTCCGAGCCCGAAACACAGGGCATCGGACACCCCGCCGCAAGGAGGCCTTCGCCGAAGGAACACCTTTCATCCGAAGACAGTCCCCGGCTCTTGGCGATTCTGGCAATGTCCGGCCTACTGTTCGTGCCAATCTTATTGCTCTGCCGCCCTACGCAACACGCCGGTGAGTGTCAATACCGCAATGGAAGTAAGCACCCATCCGAACGCGGTATACACAGCTTTGAGATGGCGCCAAAATAGCTCCTCCGACTCAATGGCAATCGTCCACATCGGCAGGCCTATTTCCGTGGGACTCCAGGCCTTCTCGGAGAAATTCCATAAAGGTAACTTAACGCTCACATAATATGGCGATAGTGCAAGCGCCTTTTCCGCCTTGGGCGTCCTGATGGTACATCGTTGATGTTCCCGAAGGTCCAAGAACGGAATTGCAGAGTCCAGCGCGTAAATCCATGGAGAGATTGCGTTGCCGCAATCTATATCCGAAGTATCGAGTAGGGAATCGGTCATTCGCAAATTGGCTGGCTCTCCGGTCTCAAGGGTTGGTAGCTTATCGGATACCGGTTTTCTATTGGCGAACATGGTTGTAACGGCACTTTGGTCGACAACAAGCACGTGGCGTTTAGACGCAAGGTCAAAGAGCTTGCCGCCAACAAGTAGATACAAGGCCAGGACCACGATAGCCTTTCTGTGCGCGAGGCCAAACCCAAATAAGTAACCAAACACTTTGTGAAACGGCTGTAGTACCCAGGGCACCCACATACCATCGAGCCACAGCTTGGAGACGAGGATATGCCGCGAATCTTCGTTCCACCCTTGATCGTCAAGCACCCTGGCAAGCTGCTCGTAAGGCTGAGCGCGATAGGTCTTGCGGTTGATCTTGTATCGATACTGCCCGCGCAACCACCGGTCAAACACGAAACGGCGGCGCTTCCTCTTGTACTGTAGATTGAGCCATGCTTCCCGATGTTCGGAAATGCGCAGGTGAAACCTGCCAAAGAACCATCTTATCAATTGTACGATCCGCTCACTCAAAGAGTGATTGTTCCTTAGATCGTATATCTGTTCGAGGTACTTATACGTCAAACCATCCAGCGTGAGGCGGACAAATTCGCTCCAGCCCAACCCGCCGTTATCTGCGAGGATGCCGACCTCGACGCCATCTAGTTTTATGTTAGGCCGGAAGCGATCTAGCAAGGGGGGAACTCCTGCCGCATCACCCACCTTTATCTCTGAGTCAGAGCTTATCGCTATCCGGCGATCAATGATAGAGTCGGAAAATGTGACGCTTGGGGCATGCGTGTTACTTATAAGGATGTAAAGGCCACTCAGATCCAGGTCGCCCCCAACCCGGCATCGCTCAAACGTTGCATTGGCTTCGAGGCGCGGTGAGAAAGCTAGATTGCCCTCGACCCTGAATTCGCTGGCGTCCAGTGCCAAACCGAGTTCCTGTCCGTCCTTCTTTTCCGGAGCGTGTTTCAAGACTGCGTTGGTACATTCAAAGCGGCCCTGGACGCGCGCATTCGTTAGCTTGACAGCTTCGTGTGACAAGAACCTATAAGCCGGATCGTTGCCGTCGCTCTTTTTACCTAGATAAACATTTGTGCCGATATCGGCATTGCTGAGATCAAGTTCCTTGTCAAACTCCCCGCCCCTACAATTTAATTCGCCACCAACTTTCGTGCCGCTCAAGCAAACCCGATTGGTTGCCCTAAACGGAGGATGACGCCCCCCAGACACGTACCGAGACACGCGGAAGAGCACATCGCCGCCAATGGTCGCGTCCCTAGCATTGAGCGAGTAGGACCAGTCCTTATCTGCCGCAGCGATCACGGCCGAAGGCGAGCCATCATCCTCTTCAGGGCGATCACGCAATAGCGCGCCCCGGCAGTCTAGGTTGCCGTCGATTCGGGCTCCCACAAACGAAATGCAACCATAGGCACGAAAGACTTCAACTTTATCGGCTTCGTCCTTGACCGCTGACATGAAAACGCTGCCTTCGATGCGGCAATTGTTTGCATGAAGCGCATACCCCCCTTCTGGAGATCGGGGATTGACCTTGTAAGCCTGGCTCCGTCGAGCCAAACGCTTCCGCGAACGCGCGCAAGGTCGAGCCGTATCCCATCCGCACGGAACAATGCGAAGGGATTCGTCCGGCTGTCGCCTGCAAAGCGCGACAGAACTGATCTGCCGTTACTCTCGCTGGAATTCGAATTAGACAGCAGAGAGATGTCGCCTTCGATCTTAGCATTCGTTAGATTGAGCGCGTAATCGATGTCTGCCTCGGTTATGGCAGAGAGTGTACTTGTGCTGTCCAAGCGAAGTTCGGACCCGTCCGCTCTGAAGGAGCCTTCCACTTGGCAACCTTGCGCGAGGATTCGGCAGCCCTTTTCTTTGTGGAGCGGTTCCGCGCCAGAAAGGTCAACGTCGCCGCCTACCTTTGCGTCTTTCAAAACCACGCGCGTGAGCTTGCAATTGCGAAGCGAAAGGCGTGCCAGCCTGGCGTGCTGGGCATCGACGTCTGTGCCGTCCTGACTCCCTTCGAAGCGAGCAAAACCAAGGACCAGAGGGGGGAGAGGATTGCCGTCCGCGCGAATGGCCTCGACCAAATCGAGCTTTCCTATTACGATCGGGGCAAATGCCCAAATACTTCTAACTTTAATATCCCGCCAGTCTTTGACCGGGGTTGGGCCATTAGCGTCAAGCGGCGGAAGTGCAAGGCCGAGGAGAAGGCTTCTCAGAACCGCCGCGTTGATGGAGCGCCGTTCGTCCGCCTCATGAGAAAAATTCGCAGGTTCGCCGGACATTGCCCTCTTTATCAGGGTGCGCTCCGCATCGTTGAGTACGGTGTCTTCCGCCAGCACGGTTTTCCCTTTTTTAAAATTACTTTTATGGAGTTTGAAAACATTATTGAGAATAGGGCACGAATTCGATCTGTCAACGCCCCAAATTTGAAACTCTGTGTGGCCGATAAAATGTAGCAACTTTCGGTAACACCTTTTGATGCATATCCCGCGCTATCCGCAGATATCATTTTCGGGCTTTAAAGCAGCCACCATTATCAGGCTCGCAGCGAACGTAAGTTCTGTCCACTTAAACTGCTGCCATTCGTAGTTCCAAAGGCGAATGTCTCTTGCGGGTCAAAACCGCCACAAGCCATCCACGCGAAGCCCGCTAAACCGCGGAAGAAGAAGCACAAGCGCCGGGCGCAGCCGCGTATTCTTGCGTAGCGATGCATCGCCCCGCTGAAGAGCGGTTACCGCCGGTCCCATCCCCGGCACCGGCCGCCGTTATGCGTCAGATGCGGGCCAAATCTCCCGGCGTGGCCATCGGCGC
>JBKQOR010000303.1:0-8788 GCA_052145435.1 Rhodomicrobium sp.
GCACTCCAGAAACGTGAGAGATGGCTATCGACGATTTTGTCGTATTCTCCAGACTCTCGAAGCTTCGCAGCTGCGGTATTAATATAGTAAAGCAAGGTGCTGGCATGCGGGTGCGTTTTGGGAACAATGAGGTGAAGCGTTCCAATGGCAAGCGGCCTTGGAAGCGCCTTTACGCGGTCGCCCAGCCCGAGCGCGGCGATGACGGCCTTCCCCGTTAGGTCCGCCGTGACCACTGCATTGACCGAACCGGCATCGAGCAGGCGAAAGCATTCCTCGATCGACTGCGGCTGAAGCAAGACGATCTTGTTATCCTTTGCCCAGTTCCGGCCGCCCTTATCTAGTTCGTAGGTAGAGGAGCCAGCGGGCTGGCATAGCGTTTTTCCAAGTACCTCGTCATCCTTTGCGAATGCTATCGTCGAATTTGATTTAACGAAAAGGACCGTAAAAATTTCATATAGCGGATCTGAGAAAAAAAACTTCCGGCAGCGGTACTTTGCGTCCTGGGAGAGGTCTGCGGGGTGGCTGCAGTCTGGCTTAACCCATGGAAAGCCAACATCGAACGCCCGCGTTATGAGGAGCGGATTGAGATGGGCCGCCCAGTCGTTCACCCAGGACACATTATAACTGAAGTTACCGCCCGACTGCTCCTTTATGAGGTCCATCTCGGCACTTACGATATGCGTTATCAACCCGCCATGGGGGAGTGAGCGATCGGTGAACGGCGTGTAGCCATCGGCGGTTAAGAATTCGATCCGTTTGACCACGGACGACAATTCGATGTCGCCGCTTGGCGTTGCAGAAGGCTCGGAAGGCGTAGCCGCGGATTGCGCCTCAGGCGTTGCGGGCTGCTGGCCGCCAATGCAAGGAATGCGGATGCTCAGTCCCGGCACGAGCATGGAGGCGTTCGCGCCCATCCGGTCCTGGTTCGCATAAAAGATCAACGTCCATTGAGACGAGCTGCCATAGGCCCTTGCGGCGATGTCAGCAAGGGATTCCCCTTCCTTCAAAATATAGTCTAAGCCGCAGGTTTGAGCGCCGGCCGGCGCTTCGTAACCCATTAGTCCAACCGATAACGCCATGACCGCATATAGCCAAAGCGCGCCATGCCGAAGACTTGTCACCCGCATATCGTTTCGCCTCCTCACGGCCCCGTTTCTGTTTAGACTCGATACGCCGCAGGCTTCAATCCGTAAGAACCGAACATCGTGAATATTTCTCTCTGCCGCGAAAGAGCTGCAATTTGCAGGCATATATCGAGGCCCCGGATTCTCGCCGCTTCGATTGATCCTGGCTTAGTCAGGAACAGTGTGTTGGCTTGCCGTCAGAATTTGTCTTAGGCGCGAGATCGTTTCGTGAAGTGCTTGCACCTTGTGGTCCAGCGATTGAGGATCGCTGAAGGTATCCGCGGAATTCGCTTCGGTTTTTTGAATCTCCCCGTCGATATGCCGGATCGCAATGTCCACGGGGCCTAACGTCAGTGCTTTCACTTGATGAATAAGAGTGTCCGACGTTTCTTGCAGTACTCTGGCAGCTTCGATAGCAAGATTTTCTATAATTGGCCTAAAGTCGACAAGTATTATTCTTGAAAGATCGGCGCTCTGGATCTGCGCCGGAATCGGACATGAAGCAAATTCTCTCAGGCTTTCAGTAAGACCTAAAGCAGCTGGCTCGCTCAGTGCGTTAAGAGAGGGCGAGACCGTGGATACCTGTCCTAGAATAGCCGCAGGCTTTTGCTTGAAGCTGGTCTCCTCGAACAGCCGAGTGAGATTCGCTTTAAGCCGTTCCTGCTCTCCGGCGATCCGGTTGCCGGCATCTTCGACAGCGGTGAGAAAAACGCTTTCAAGCTTGACGCGCAACTTGGCATCGATCTGGCTTGCTTGTGCGGCAATCGCATCGTCTGGTAGCGCCGCCAGTGCTTCCGCCGCCGAAGCCTCTATCGCCCCTGTTAGCTCCCGATGGAGCACGCTCAGCTTCTGGGCCCGGATCGCGGCCAAGCTATCGGAGAAGGTGTCAAACTCCGCCGCTAGCGCCGCTCTTAATGCCACAAGCGCCGCGAGCTCGCTTCTGGCCAAAACTAGATCGGCGGGAATCTTGCCAAGAATTCCAATTTCGGTTTCCAGCCAGGAAATCAGGTTGCGGCAAACCTCTTCGAGCAGGCTTTCGGTGGCATGAATCGCAGCAGCAATCGGTGAATCGTGCATCATGTCGGATACAGCGACCGCTAGCGAAGACAAACCGGACTTCTGAAAAAGTGTCTCAGCCGTTACGGTACCGGCGATTTCAGAGTGGCTTAGCCACTCAAAGGCAGCGAAATCTTCGCGGATACCGTTCACGGGCGTGGCGGGCGGACAATGCGCGGTGGTGCCAAAGGACAAGGCTTTGCGCGCCCAGGAGGCGCTGCCCAGCACAATCGGGATCTGAGCGGATGGAAGTTCCTCTTTGAGAATAGCAGTGACGCGATGCGACACCTCCCGCAAAACCTCCTCGCCGCCGCTTATTTCGTCGATCTTATTAATAAAGATAATGATGCGGTCCTTCTTTAGCCCCCTCAGCATGCGGAGGAGGCTTAGATCGGTTGACGATAAGGGTTGCCGGGCCGTCAGGACGATCACGCAAATGTCCGCAGCTTCCAGGTTTTGTCTCGTGATTTCGTCGCGAATGAGGAAAGGGTCGTTAACACCCGGCGTATCGATTAAGATCGTTGGGAAAGTGAATGCGGCGAGGTCCAGGAACACGTCGGCAAGCTTGGTGATATCCGAGTACTCACCCTCCGCTCCTGCTGCGAAGCCTTCAGCATCGGGATGACCTGCGCCGACATACCGGTTCAAGAGGCCGGGCGTGATTTCTGGATAGATGTGCTCTGTCCCCAGCAGTTCCTCAAAGAGCGGGCCAAGCTTCCGGCTGGCCCGTTCCTGCATAGCTTGGACCTGGCTACTGAGCGCTTTCCAGTCAAAATCTGGGAACAGGCGTTCGGTAAGCACGCGCGTCCGCCCTCCGATGGAGAGCCGGCGCCATTCATCACGATTAAAGAATGTGAAAGACGCACCCGATTGCGGCTTGCCCGGCACCCCAAAATGCATCCTCGTGATGACCGTCGTCCACGGATTGATGTCCGCCGGCAAGAGATCCGGCTCTTCAACAAGAACGTTTATAAGCGAGCTTTTTCCTGCCTTCACTTGACCGGCAAAGGCAATCGAACAGACGCGCTTTTTGAGGACTTCGACAAGGACATCGATCGCGCGGCCTGTGTCCGCATCCGATAGCGCAATAAGGACCGACGCCGCATCGATCGAGCGCCTTTTGGCATCGGCAAGTCTCGCCCCAACGCTAAGCCTCTGCGACAAAGGCGACGAGGTGCCTTTTTTTTCGCTCGATTGAGAGGCGCGATCGAAAGCTACAGTTCCGCCAAGGACATCTCTTAGAAGCGGGCTAGCCGCTGGCGGCGGCACAGGTGCGCTTGCGGCTTGCGAAACCACAGGTTTGACGGCCGGCCTTAGTTTTGACTGCAGAAATCTCAGCATGTTTTGCATTTTACAAAGGACTAAAAGATACTGGGGGCGAGCCTATAGCATGATACATCGCAGCCGCATCTCGCGAGAGATGGGCAAACCTATCCAATGGCAATCAAGATATCCAGCCAGCGTTGAGCTTATACATACGCTTTTTTGCAGCTGATGCGTTGCGGACACGTCGTAACAGTCGCGGGCATGGGCGGAAATATTGGCCTGTAGGAGCGCAAGCGGAGAAAAGAATGCTAAGCCGCGAGAATTCACAAATGGAATACTCGGTAGAGTTGCGATATTTCATCCAAAGCCTTGATGCTGCGCAGGATGTTTTGCATGAGGCCGCGAATTCTTATCCGGGCCTGAAAGCGCCCGGCCGCGCTTTGGGGCGCCTTGCAACGGTAATGCAGCGTCCGTTCCGGCTGGCGATTCTGGGAGAAGCGAATTCCGGGAAAACATCGTTAGCCAATCTCATCGTTGGCGGCATGACCTTGCCCGCTCTGCCCGTGGCAAATACAAGGCTGCCCACGCTTCTGCGGTATGCGCCGGTTCCGGGTGCAGGCGCTCTTTATGCCAGCGGAGAGAATTTTCCCCTGTCAGTCAACGACGATGTTTCGTCCCAGGGCATAATCCGTGTCGATGTCGGTTTGCCGAGCGAGATACTCCGGCGGATTGAAATACTAGACTTCCCTGGCAGCGCAAATCCGCTTTTTCCCACCGCCCTCTCTGCCGTGCTCATGCAGGGTATCGACGCCGCCATTTGGGCCACTGTCGCAACGCAGGCTTGGCGCGAGTCGGAGCGGACCGCGTGGCTCGCATTGCCGCGGCGAATACGGTCGTACGGCCTCCTAGCCGTCACACATAGCGATTTGATTTCAACCGAAGAGGATTTTAAGAGATTACGCGCCCGGCTAGAGACCGCCGCGAAGCCGCATTTTCAGGGAATGTGTTTTGCTGCAGGACCGGTTAACTCGGGCGAGCACATAAACACCTCGGGCTTATTTTCCCAAATCTGGCAATTGGTGGAGCAGTTCTCGGCTAATCGTCTCGGTAAAGCTGTACTCATCACACGCCGCTTGGCCCGGCAAACACTTGAGCGGCTCGGCCCGGGAACTGAATCTTATTAGTTTTGCTTCAAAGGCGCTCCCGTCAAATCGGCAAGATGGGCGGCCATCACAGCGGAATAGCCACCGCTCGACCGGAATTTGGCAAGCGCCTCATTGATGGTTTGGATGAGCTGCGCCTGACTCGGATTATCCTTGGCTACCACAACGTGCAGGCCGGTTGTGATCCCGGGACGCTGCGAAATCAGAAAGGACTGCGAAAGCTTCAGCCTTTCGATGGCAAAACGGGCTTCAGGTTCGATGGCAATCAACGCCTCCGCCTCGCGCTGATCGACCGCGGCAAGACAATCGATCAAGGTTTTTGGCCGGAGGGTTTTGACCTTCGCAGTTTTGATCCAAGGAATGGCTGCCAGCGTTTCGTCCGGTAGGGTCTGGCTCTTGGGCACGCAAAGCGTGCGATTTTCAACGCCATCTGGGCTGCTCGTAGCAAGCGGCGTGTCAAGGCGAGTGAATACCGCGATGACTGCTTGCATCAGCGGATCGGTCAAAACCGCGCGGTCGCAAAGCTCGGCCTCGCTCGCGGATTGATTGCCCGGTGTGTCGCAATGCGGCGTCTGCCAGAAAAGTCCAACGTCTGCCGACTTACTTGTGAAAAGGCCGTCGAGCAGCTCCCTCTCGGTGCCGGCCCACTGTATGGAAATCGGAACGCCAATGGCGTTTAGCGCGCCGCTCAGGATTCTCAGAGCGACGCCCCCGTCCTTGTCCTGTTCATTGGTGAGCGGCGGGCGAGCGACTGCTATAACCCTCAGGGCACCTGCCGAAGGGGATATTTCCGTCGAGGACGTGAGCAAGGCAGGCTGGGCAGCGGCAGCATGCGCTTCCGCAGGTCCGAAGCGCTTCCATCCCGGCGAATTCTTCCTGACGTCGGTTCTGCTGAAAGGCGAGGCGGGGTTGTGCGCGCGGATTTTCGGTACGAGCGCGAAGAAGTTCTCAACGAAATTTACGACATCGGTATACCGGCTTTGCTTGGCACTCCAGTCGTACCCCGCCAAAAGCGCCGTGACTTGGATCGTTTCGATTGCATCGCCGGAGCCGAATCCAGCTATCGTGGATGTGCCAAGTTTCTTTGGGAGATAGACCGCGGCAAGCGGCCCCGCGACTGTGATCGGCAAGAGGTGATGGGAGGCAGAAGTAACGCCGAATGTTCTCAGACTCGGCAAGTCTTTCTCATAAATAAAGACGGCGTCGAGATCTCCCGCCCTGCTTGAAAGCGCGTTGCCGTCAAGTTCTACGAATTCAACTTCGATTTTCAGCAAACCGAACACCACCCTCGCCGTTACGCCGCGAGACGGCCGGCTGGCCGGGATTCCAATCTTGCGGCCGCGGAGATCGTTTATCGATTTGATATCCTGCCGCGCAAACAAGAGCGCGCCTTGGTCGAAGAGGGGGGAGATTAAACGCACTTTTCTGCGGGCTTCGGGAAGCGACGCCGCGAGGTCGAGATAGGCAAGAACGTCATTGTTGAGGATCGCAAGATCGGTGCCGTGGAGTTGCAGAAGGTCGCGCGCATTCTCTGGGCCCCCATAGGCATTGACGGAGAGAAGGCGGATCCCGCTTTCCTTGTCGAGGGCAACGGAAATCTCGTTTAGGACTTGCGACGCGGGACTGTCAGGTTCGGAAAGTCCATCCGATAGGACCGTGACGATACGGCTGGGAGGCTTCGCAGGGGGAAATGCGATTTGTGCCAACGCCGCGTGCACGAGCGCGGTGAGGATTCCTATTGAAAAGATGAACAAACGCATCTGGAACGCCCCTTATCTATTTTAGCGTCTCTGGACCTGGAAGTAGATTGGCGTTCGCCGGACAAAGCGCCGTTCTAGAACGCCGCAAGGTTTCTGTTCAGTGCAAAGAACGATGCGGCGCCCTCAATGCATTGCATTGATGATGCGCTGTAGCCGCCCGCTATCCATTTCGAGGCCGCTCTGCGCCGCGAGCTCATGCCACCTTTTATACCAGCGCTCAGCCTCCGCCGGGTCAGGGAGCCCATTGGTTTTCGCAAGGGACTGCAAGTAGTTGGGATCATAGGATTGAGCGAGCATGAACGCCACCTCCGGCCGGCGCCCGGGCTCATCGCGTAACAAACGGGATCTGGCGAGTATGACGTCGCCTTCGCTCAGGATTCGCCGCTCTTCGGCAAGGAGCTTCGATTCACTTTCCTTGGTCTGCGCTATTGCGGCCGTATCCTTTGTTTGTGTGCCGGTCCTCAAGCTCTTTGGCAAATGAAACGTCCCTGCGGCAAAAAGGATCGCAACACCGCCAATGAGTACTCCCGCACTGAAGAGTTGGAGAGCAATGCGGCGCTTCGGCCTCGTCTTCGGTCCGGCTGCCGCGATCGCGGCGTGTTTGCGATCGAATATGCTTATATCTGCTCGAACGGGGGGGCTTGAGGGGTGGGCCGGGGCAGCAAGCAAACCGGGATTCGACTGATTGGCCTGGTCATGGCCCGCGTCTGCAACCGGGTCAAGCCGCTGCAGCTTCCTAAGCACGGCCTTGACTTCGGCAAGGCCGGGGTCTTCCTGAACTCCCCGCATGCGAGATCCTTTCTCGGTTGCAAGCCTTCGGCGTGGAACCCAAGGCTCGCCGCAGGTTCGCAGCATTGGCCGAGGTATGGCTAAAGCCGCCCCCTTGAGTCAACCATGACGCCGGCCATTTCCAGCAGTTTCCATTCTAGCTGACCTCCTCCAACAGAAGCGAGCGAAGCCTGAGCAGCCATATGAACATCATAAAATTTGATTAAACTTTGCTGCAACTGCAGCGGAAGCCGCAGTTTGAGCGTCGTTGGAGGAGAAGTGCGATGGCGTATGCATTTGAGCCTGTTAGAGAATTTTGTCGCAGTAAAGCACTAGAAATTGTTGCTGAACACGAGGATCGGCGGCAGGTCACCCTTAATCTTGTGGCAAGCGAAAATCTGATGTCGCCAGCCGCGCTAAGAATGTTAAGCAGCGATTTCGCGCACCGCTATTGCATTCCACCCGCCAACGAAAGACCAAAGGAGATCTGGGATTATCCGAACCAAAGATTTACCAGAGCCATTGAAGCCAAGGCCAAGGAACTTGCCTGCCGTTTGTTCGACGGCAAGGTAGCGGATGTCCGGCCTTTGTCGGGAAACAATATTGTAGGGATATTGCTTTCAAGCCTCGCGGAAGCTGGGGACACGCTGTTGAGCGTACCTCCTTCGGCAGGCGGCCATTTTGCCACCGCACCCGTCGCTCAGAGGCTAGGTTTGGACCACGCCGCGCTGCCTTACGACAACGAGCAGGGTGCCGTGGATCTTGACGCAACGAGGAAGCTGTCCCGAACGCTCAGGCCCAAGCTTTTATATCTCGACGCCAGCATGATTCTGTTTCCCTACCCAGTCGCACAGTTGCGCGAGATCTTCGGAGAAGAATGCATCATCGTTTACGACGCCTCGCATTGTTTCGGCCTTATAGGCGGCGGACGCTTTCAAGCGCCGTTGCTGGAAGGCGCCGACATCATCTCGGGCAGCACGCATAAGACCATGTTCGGCCCGCAAAAGGGGCTGATCGTTGTCCGCGAAGCAGGAAAGACAGCCGAAACAATTCAAAATGCCATCACCCCGCTGTTTGTGTCTAACGCCCACGTCCACCATATCGCTTCCCTTGCCGTGGCGCTGGAGGAACTCCACGAATTTGGGCGCGCTTACGCGGCACAGGTCATTCAGAACGCTAAAGCTTTGGGCCGCTCGATGGCGAAAGAGGGCGTTTCGATGATGTTTCCGAACAAGGACTTCACCGAAAGCCATCAACTGATCTGTCTCATGAAGGAAGGCACGGATGTGCCTGGCGAAGTGAAGCGATTAGAGCAGGCCGGACTTCATCTTAACGGCATCAAGGCGCCCTTTTCCGGTCTACCGGGTCTGCGCATTGGCGTCGCCGAACTGACGCGCCGGGGGTTCCGGACCGAGACGATGGCTGAGGTGGCAAGGTGCATGGCTGACGTGCTGCTCAGCCGGCGGCCGCTCGCGGATGTGCGTACACAAGTGCGCGATCTTTCGCAGGCCCACCCGCGTCTGAAATACGGATTCGACGAAGCGGGAAAACCACTCGTCTAGCCGGAGCGGGATAACGGGCGAAGCTCCAAAGAAGAACCTTCGCCCGTCGGCAAAGAGCCCCAACAAGCGAGCCAGTCATACGAAATCCG
>JBKQOR010000304.1:0-20781 GCA_052145435.1 Rhodomicrobium sp.
AGCACCGCTATCAGCTGCTGAAATTTCAGACAGTCCATGCGCCCCCCCTTAAGTCAGAACATAACGAGAACATAAGAGAATCAACAGTAGTTGTAAACAGCGCCATTCAAAAAGTCCGTTAAATATAGATTATTGCGCGCGTTGACCTAAAATCGCCACTTACGGTTGCGTCTCTGCTTCGGTGCCACTCACGTTGCTTTCGCGGCACTGGCGAAAACTCTTCCATAGTACCAAAGCTTTAGCTGCGATTAAAGCTTTGGCAAGGCGCTTTCGAGGATGATGCCGTCATAGGCAGACGCGCGGAGCATTTGATTTTATATTGATAAAACTGCACCTCCTCGCGCGTAAGTAGATTGAAAGTTTGCCGCGAGCACGCCGGATAACTCACCGATGGAAATTGACATGCCCTCGCCCTCCGCATGCCGGACGCTGCTGGGCGGATTTCTAGCCGAAGGAACGAGCAGCCGTGTTTCCCCAACGCCCGCTTACAACCTACATAATCGCGGTCATCATTGTGATGGCTGCCGTGACCGGTGTCCGCTACCTTATCGCGGAATACGGGGGAGCAGAGAAAACACTGATATTTTTCCTAGGCTTTCTGTTCGGTATGGCCGCAATGTATATCGCCATGCATGTTTATCGCGACAACATCTGGCCGTGGCTTTCCCAGTGACGGAAAGTCTTTCGATCGCACTCGGATGCTTAAGCTTGGGTTGAGTAAAACCTATGGTTTGCTCAGCCCAAGCGGCGGCAGAGCATCTGCATTCGCCTTGAGAGCTCGCTCATATTCGAGGATGCGGGCCGTTTCCATCATCACGCGCGCCCCATGAAATTTGCGAAGGAGGTAAAGAACGCCATCGATGCCGAGCGAAACCCCTCCGCTGGTAAGGACGCCATCCGATAAAACAGCAACGGCCTTTTCCGCTTTTATCCTTGGATACATCTCGGCAAGTACCGCCAGAGGCGGCCTTTCAGCGCCGATGACCTCGGCCTTGGTCGTTGCAGTGCGACCGTCGAGGCGCCCCGCGGCAGCCAAAATCATGGCTCCCGTGCAGATCGAAGCGAGCGCTACCGTGGGCGGAGCCGCCTCAAGGAAGGTGAGTGTCGCCGCATCCGCGGCTGCCTCCGGCCAGCCCGGTCCGCCAGTCACGATCAGGGCGTCGAAGGGCGGGCACTCCGCATATCCATAATCGGCTATGACATTCAGACCGTTAGCACAGCGAATAGTGCCGCTCTCGCGGGCGACGCCAAACATTTCGATGGATGGTTCGACCCGTCGCGCCATCGAAAGCACCCCGAAGGTCGCGCCGAGATCGATGGGTTCCACGCCGTCGTAGATGAGAATTGCAATCGCCGTCACGGACCGTCCTCCTTCGATGCCCGAACAAATGATTCCAAAATTGGCGCAATGCTGAAAATCCGGCGCCGGCGTTTCAAGAGATTAACCGTGGACGGAAAATTCTCTGTTTCGTTGGCATCGCATTTGGCATATTCGTTGCGTCTCACAGTTGAAGTTCACAATGGTGGAAGATTTCGCATAAGGAAATTGATCGATGGCTATGGAAGCTTCTGCGGCCCTTCAAGCGGGTGCATTGAATGAGACCGGCCTAAAATCCGCGGTATGGGCCAGTGTAATCGGCACCATGGTTGAGTGGTATGACTTTCTCATCTATGGGACGGCCGCGGCGCTTGTCTTCAACAAGCTGTTTTTCCCCACTTTCGATCCGCTCACCGGAACGCTGGCCGCGTTTGGCTCCTATGCCGTAGGCTTTGCAGCACGTCCGCTTGGAGGAGCGATCTTTGGCCATTACGGCGACAAGATCGGCCGGAAGGCGATGTTGATTGCAACGCTCATCATAATGGGTCTCGGCACTTTCTTGATCGGATGCCTCCCCACTTATTCGGATATTGGGATTTGGGCGCCGGTTGCGCTTGTAGCCTTGCGGCTTCTTCAAGGAATCGGCATCGGCGGCGAATGGGGCGGCGCCGTTCTCATGGTCGTGGAGAACGCGCCCAACGGGAGGCGCGGCTATTATGGCAGCCTCGTTCAGGTTGGCTTTCCGCTCGGCATCGCCGCTTCGACGGGCGTCTTTCTTCTTCTTTCTAGAATGCCCGAGGCTCAATTTTTGTCCTGGGGGTGGAGAGTTCCCTTCCTGATCAGCATCGTTCTTGTTGGAATAGGCGTGTTCATCCGCTTGCGCCTCAGCGAGACAATCGCATTCAAGCGCGTGCAGAGCGAGGGAGAGATCTCCCACGCGCCCTTGCTTGAGGTCATCAAGCAGAACCCGCGCCCGTTCCTGATCGCTGTCGGCATGAAAATCTCCGAAGTGGCGTGGGTTTATGTGCTGATCGTCTTCAGCGTCTTCTACTGCACGACGAAGCTCGGTCTTCCGAAATCCCTCATACTGGACGGCATCGTAGCTGGAGCGCTCCTCGAACTCATCACCATCCCGCTCTTCGGCGTTCTTTCCGACATGTTCGGGCGGAAAGCACTTTACTATTTTGGCATCGCCGCCTCGCTCGCAGCCGCATTTTTAGTCTTCCCGCTTCTGGAGACGAAAGACCCGGCAACCATAGTGCTGACTATTGCGATCGCGCTCAGTCTGACCCATGGCACGATGTTCGGGCCGCAAGCCGCCTATATGACGGAGCTCTTCGGAACGCGCATCCGCTACAGCGGCGCGTCCCTCGGCTGTCAAATCGCAGCCGCCCTTTCCGGCGGATTCGCACCGATGATCGCGACGGGTCTTCTTGCCGCAACGGGAGGCACCGCCGCCATCTCGATCTACTTGATTGTCCTCGGGCTCATTACCTTGATTGCCGTCGCCGCTTCCAGCGAAACCGCTCGATCGGATATCACAACGCACTAACCTGGGAGGTCTGCGCGCAAACCGGTTCCCGCAGGATTTGACCACCGTAGCGGAAAAAATTACACTATCCGCGTTATCGGAGAGTCCGATGCCCTGGTCGGGGACGCTGGAATTTATACATATCGCACCGGCAGCTTCTTACGAGATGGAAGAGCTAAAGGAAGCGCGCCTTATTCCCGGGCGAGGCATCGAAGGCGACCGTTATTTCAATGGCACCGGCACCTATTCGCCGAAGCCCGGCGTGCGTGAAGTGACGCTGATCGAGATGGAGGTGCTGGATGCGCTGGCCCGGAACGATCCGCCGATTCAAGACAAACCCATCATGCTGGCGCCGGCCGATCACCGGCGCAATCTCACAACGCGGGGCGTGCCGCTCCATCATCTTGTTGGAAAGCGCTTCCGTGCCGGCGAAGCAGTCCTGAAAGGTGGCCGCCTCAACTTTCCTTGCAAATATCTCGAGGAACTCTTGGGTCTTCCGGTATTTCTGCCGCTTTACAACCGGTCTGGCCTCAATTGCTGGATCGAGGAGGGTGGGATTATACGCCAGGGCGATGCGATTGCGCCGATAGACCCATGACCGCGCGCATCGTCATGAAAATGCGGGTTGCCAGCGCCCGCGATGAGAGCGGCAATGTCCGGGTCCTCACCTTCAAACACCCTTTAAGAGATGTGCTGCCCGAATGGGAACCCGGCGCTCACGTCGATCTGCGCCTTCCCAGCGGCAAGATTCGCCAATATTCGCTGTGCGGCGATCCCGATGATCGCAGCCAATACCGGATCGCGGTCAAGCGGGAGGAGAATGGGCGGGGCGGCTCCAAATGGGTACATGAGAATTTGGGCACTGGCGCGGAGGCCCATGTTTCGGCGCCCCGGTGCAATTTCCGGCTTCACGCGCCCGCGATGCGGTATATTTTTGTCGCGGGCGGTATCGGCATCACCCCATTTCTAGCAATGGCGCCGGCCGCTAGGAAAAGGGGTACACCCTTTAAGCTTGCTTATTGCTCGGGACTAGCGCTCCCTCCTTTTTTCGAGGAACTGCAGAGGCAATGCGGCGATGGCGTAACCTTCTATCGCGCGAGCGGCCCCGAATGCCGCCGGTTCGACGCGACTTCCGATTTGCCGGAGCCGGCGGAGGATACCCACCTTTACTGCTGCGGTCCGCAACGTCTGACTGAAGCCGTGCGTATCGCGACCGCCCACTGGCCTCAGGACCACGTGCACTTCGAAGCATTCCAGCCAATATTCGACGAGAACTTCACACCAGAACCCTTCGACATCATAATCGCATCGACCGGCCAGAGGCTTCGCGTTCCAGCTAATAAGTCAGCGCTCGAAATCCTAAGACAGGCCGGATTCGTCCTTTCCTCCTCTTGCGAGCTTGGAGTCTGCGGGAGTTGCGAATGCGGCTACCGCGATGGCACCGTCATTCACCGCGACGCCGTCCTGCCTGCCGGCGCCCGGCAGAATCGTATGATGCTCTGCGTTTCCAGAGCGCGCGTACAGGTTACGCTCAATCTTTAAGACAAGGCATGTTCCAGCCAAATCCGCCGCTCTTCTTTTCTTAATCGCTAGCATTCCGGGAGGAGCCATCGCCAGTCACGGCGTCAGCCGGCGAAATATTGTCACCCCGGAAGCGCGCCTGAGCGTTATCCGGGGTCCTGCAGCATACCCGGCTTCGATATTTGGCAAGCTCCCGGATAGCCGCAAGCGGCTTCCGGGATGATGTGTTTCAATAGCGGCTCTGGGATGACGCCGATGAACCTTAGCTCGCGGGTTGCTCCGAAGGCTGCTCGGATACCGGCACTTCTTTGCCGGTCTTCTGGTCGATGCCCTTCATAGCCAGCCGGACCTTGCCGCGGTCGTCGAAGCCCATGACCTTCACGTAAACCTCGCTGCCCTCTTTCAGAATCTCGGAGGCATGCTTGAGGCGCCGGTCGGACATTTGCGAGATGTGCACGAGGCCATCGCGGGCGCCGAAGAAGTTCACGAAAGCGCCGAACTCGACGATCTTCACGACCTTGCCCTTGTAGATCTGGCCGACCTCGGGCTCGGACGCGATCATCTTAATGCGGTTGATGGCGTCTTTGATCGAGTTCTGGTTCGCCGCCGCGATCTTCACGGTGCCGTCGTCGGAGATGTCGATCTTGGCGCCGGTCTCCTCCACAAGCCCGCGGATCACCGAGCCGCCCGAGCCGATCACCTCGCGGATTTTATCCGTGGGGATGGTGATGGTCTCGATGCGCGGCGCGTGCTCGCCCAGATCGGTGCGCGCGGCGCCGAGCGCCTTGGCCATCTCGCCCAGGATGTGCAGGCGGCCATGCAGTGCCTGGTCGAGCGCGGTCTTCATGATCTCCGTCGTGATGCCAGTGATCTTGATGTCCATCTGCAGCGCGGTGATGCCCTTGCCAGTGCCGGCCACCTTGAAGTCCATATCGCCCAGATGATCCTCGTCGCCGATGATATCGGAGAGAACCGCCACGCCGTCGGCCTCTTTGATCAGGCCCATGGCGATGCCCGCAACCGGGCTCTTCAGCGGAATCCCTGCGTCCATCATCGCGAGCGAGGCGCCGCAGACGCTCGCCATCGACGAGGAGCCGTTCGACTCGGTAATCTCGGAGACCACACGGATGGTATAAGGGAAGCTTTCCGCATCCGGCAGCATCGGGTGCACCGCGCGCCAGGCGAGCTTGCCGTGGCCGATCTCGCGGCGGCCAGGCGAGCCCATGCGGCCGACCTCGCCCACCGAATAGGGCGGGAAGTTATAGTGCAGCAGGAAGGTCTCTTTGTAGGTGCCTTCGAGCGAGTCGATCCATTGCTCGTCCTCGCCTGTCCCTAGCGTCGCGACAACGAGCGCCTGCGTCTCGCCGCGGGTAAAGAGCGCCGAGCCGTGCGTACGCGGGATTACGTGGACCTGGCAATCGATGGGCCGGACCGTTACGAGATCGCGGCCGTCAATGCGCTTGCCGGTCTTCAAGATGCTCGAACGCACGACGTTCTTCTCGATCTCCTTGAAAGCGTCGGCGAGCTTCACCTTGCCGGCAATGCCCGAATCCTCGGTGAGAAGCTCGGCCACGGCCTTCGCCTTGGCCTCGCCGACCTTGGCATTGCGCTCCTGCTTGCTCGCGATTTGGAAGGCCTTTTTGAGGTCGCGCTCGACGAGCTTCTTGACCTTGGCCTCGTACTCGTTCTTCGCGTCCGGAAGATTCCAAGGCTCCTTGGCGGCCTGCTCGGCGAGGCCGATGATCGCGTCGATAACCGGTTTGTAGCCTTCCTGGCCGAACACCACCGCGCCAAGCATGACCTCCTCGGAGAGCTCCTTGGCTTCCGATTCGACCATCAGCACCGCATCGCCCGTGCCCGCAACCACGAGATCGAGCTCTGTGGTTTCGATCTGGTCGACGGTTGGGTTCAGGATGTATTGGCCTTTCGCGTAGCCAACCCTCGATGCGCCTATTGGCCCGAGGAAGGGAAGGCCGGAGAGCGTCAGCGCCGCCGAAGCCGCGACCAAGGACACGATGTCCGGGTCGTTCTCCATGTCGTGGGAGAGGACGGTAACGACGATCTGGGTCTCGTTCTTGAAGCCCGGCGCGAAAAGCGGCCGGATCGGGCGGTCGATCAGCCGCGATACCAGGGTTTCGTTCTCGGAGGGGCGGCCTTCCCGCTTGAAGTAGCCGCCCGGGATCTTGCCCGCGGCATAAGCCTTTTCTTGATAATTGACCGTGAGGGGGAAGAAATCCTTGGCTGGATCGGCATCGCGGTCCGCCACCACTGTAGCAAGGACGGAGGTTTCGCCATATTGCGCCAGCACCGCCGCGTCGGCCTGGCGGGCTATGCGGCCCGTCTCAAGCGTAAGTTTACGGCCGCCCCATTCAACTTCTTCCCGGTAAATTTCGAACATTTTGTCATTCCAACAGCTTCAGCCGGAGGCCCTTCCCCCGGCACCTTCATTTGCGTCATTTGTTGCGCGGAGAAATCCTTAGCGCAGAATCGCGCTGCCTCATAGGGGGGAAATGCATGGTCCCGCCTTTCCAGAAGGAAAAGGCGTCGCCGGCCTGTGCCGGGGATTTTTCGGGTCTTGTTCTGCCGCCCGCGCCGATGGCAAAGAAGGAGCATCGGCTTTCGCAGATCATAATGCAGGACCCGGCCGTGGCCCACGTCGTCGGCTTTGTCGGTGCCACCGGCGGCAACTCCAGCGAGAACACCGCACGAATGTTCATCCAGCTCGAGCCGTTTGGGATACGGCCGCCGATCCAGGAGGTCATGCAAAGGCTCCGGCCCGAGGTCGCAAGGGTAATCGGCGTCAAATATTACATGCAGGCCGGACAGGACGTGACAATCGGCGCGAGGCTGGAACAGGCACAGTATCAATATACGCTCACCGATACGGATGCCGATGAGTTGAATCACTGGGCACCCATTCTTCTTGCGAAGATGAGGGGTCTGAAAATTCTGACGGACGTTGCATCCGATCAGCTCATTGCCTCGCCGGAAATTACCGCCGATATCGACAGGCAAGCCGCCTCGTCGCTCGGCGTCACGCCCTCAGCGGTCGATGCCGCGCTCTACGCCGCATTCGGGCAGGAGCAGATCGCAACGATCTACACATCGACACAGCAGCCGAAGCTCATCCTGGAAGTGCAGCCCAAATTTCAAACCGGACCCGCGGACTTATCCAAAATCTTCGTTTCTTCGAGTAGCGGCGGTCAGGTTCCGCTTTCGGCGTTTGCCCGCTACACGAACAAGACCGTGCCGCTGACGGTCAATCATCAGGGCGTTTTTCCGTCCGTTACGCTCTCGTTCAACTTGGCTCCGGGCGTGGCTCTAAGCCAAGCGGTCGCCGCGATCTCCGCGCTCCAATCGCAATTGCACGTGCCAGCGACGTTGCATGGCGCGTTCGAAGGCACGGCGCAGGCCTTCCAGGCCTCGCTCACCTCGACACCGATGCTGGTTGTGGCTGCGATACTCGTTATTTATGTGGTGCTCGGCATGCTCTATGAGAGCTTCGTGCATCCGATTACGATTCTTTCCTCTCTGCCTTCGGCGGGCGTAGGCGCATTGCTCGCACTGATGTTGTTTCACTACGACCTGACCTTGATCGCGTTCATCGGCATCATTCTTTTGATTGGCATCGTGAAGAAGAACGCCATCATGATGATCGACTTCGCGCTCGAAGCCGAGCGGCACGACGGCAAAAGCTCCCGCGACGCTATCTACGAGGCGTGCCTGCTTCGCTTCAGGCCTATCATGATGACGACCATGTGTGCCATCGCTGCCGGCCTGCCGCTGGCAATCGAGCAAGGCGCGGGCTCGGATTTGCGCAGGCCGCTCGGCATTGCGATCGTCGGGGGCCTGCTGGTGTCGCAATCTCTGACGCTTTACACGACACCGATCGTCTACCTCTACCTTGACCGGCTCAATAATTGGCTCGGCGGGAGGGCACCGGCGGAGCGCGGCCGGGCACCGGATGACGCGCCGCGAACAGCATGGCGCGATCCCTGCCTCTGACCCTTTGTATGGATCGCAATAGCGGTTCCGGATGCCCGCTTCACACTTTTCCCGAAGGCGCTCTACCGCGTGGTTTCGCTTGGCACAGACGGCTCCCGGGGGCGCCAAAGCGAAGTGCATGGAATCTTCGTCCGGTCGCAGCGATGGATATATTTCCGCGCAATATCCTGCACCTCGGTCAACAGGTTATCCTGAAGCTTCGTCGGCTGAAATCCAAGCTGCAAGAAGCCTGCGTTAGAGACACGCAGATCGTTTTGATCGGCCTCGTTGCGAGGGTTTTCGATAAGCTGGTAAGGCGTGCCGGTCATTTCCGAGACCATCTTTGCCAGTTCGATCACCCGGTGGGTTTCCGTCATCTGGTTGTAAATGCGGACCCGCTCGCCGCGCTTGGGCGCGTTGGCGATTGCAAGTTCGATGCAGCGGACGGAGTCTTGGATATGAATGAAGGCCCGTGTTTGTCCACCGGTCCCGTGCACCGTCAACGGATAACCGAGCACCGCTTGCATCAGGAAGCGATTGAGCACAGTGCCATAATCGCCATCGTAATCGAAACGGTTGATCAGCCTCTCATCGAGTGACGTTTCCCGCGTCTGGGTGCCCCAAACGACTCCTTGGTGGAGATCGGTAATACGCACGCCATCGTTCTTATTGTAATACAGAAAGAACAGCTGATCTTGCGTCTTGGTCATATGGTAGATGCTGCCCGGATTGACCGGAAACAGTATCTCCATCGATTGCGGCCCCAAATCGGTCTGCACCATGACCTGCAGATACCCTTCGGGAATGTCCAGGCCCGCGGTGCCGTAGCCGTAAACGCCCATTGTGCCAAGGTGAACCAAATGCGCGTCGACGCCGGTTTCCACGATAGCGCAGAGCACATCGTTCGTGGCATTCAGGTTATTGTTGACCGTGTATCTCTTCTCGCGGGGCGATTTCATGGAATACGGCGCGGAACGCTGCTCGGCAAAATGCACGATCGCCACAGGCCTGACTTCCGCTAGCAAGGCTTTGAAGTGATAATAGTTTTGGCCAAGGGTCAGCCTTTCGAAGCGGATACGTTTGCCAGTGAGTTCTTCCCAGGCGCGGAGCCGCGCGCTGACGGACGCAATTGGCGTTAGCGACCCGACCTCGAGATCGATGTCAATCTTGCGGCGCGAAAGATTGTCGACAATGATGACGTCATAACCGAGGTTAGAAAGGTGCAGCGAGGTTGGCCAACCGCAAAAGCCATCGCCTCCCAAAACCACGATTGAACCCAAGTCCTTACGCGCTTGCGACATGCTTACCCCCAGAAGATCACAACCTTTGTTTTAGCCCTGACGGACCGTAGCATCAAGGGATGCTCGTCCGCCATCATTGTAACCGGAGTTACTGGCCGTCCCCGCGCCGCCTGCTGGATCGCTGTTCATCTTATCGAGGCGGCTTCCAAAGCGTGGAGCAGCAGGTCTTCGGGGATGGCAAAGGCGTCATCGCGCGATTCCGGCGGCCCAGCCAAGTAGCACCTATAATCGAGGCCCCGTTGCATGGCTATGAGCCACATACCAGTTCCCGCATTCTTGGGCACGCGCGGGCCGCCTAGCCCTGGGAAGAATTCGATGACTTTCGTTCCCGGCTTGCTCCATGCGGTGTGGGCGAGGCCCGCCCCGTGCGGTGCAACGACCGCTTCTGCTTGCCGGAAATACTGCGCTTGCCGCGCCATGGGCATGCCCTTGAGAATGACGCGCTCGAACCCTAGCGCCTCCAGGATGGATAAAATGCTGTCTTCGTTCCGGACGCGGCGCAGGCGGGCATCGTTCCGGCTAATATAAATCCGCTTCGGAAACCCTTCGTCTGGCGTATCTCCAGCAATAAACCGGCCAAGATCCTCAAGCATCGCCATTCCTATTGGCGGCCGCAGGGCCAGCGGATTGTAGGGCACGGGAACAGCCGCCCTAAGATCAGGCACCTGAACGGCGTCGCCGGCGCCGAGCGGCACAAGCGTATCGATTCCGTACTTCGCCTTCAGGTAGCCGATCGTTATCCGCTGAAATCCGCTGGGCACCGCATTGACGATCAGGCCCAACCCCAAATCGCGCCCGCCGCTTTCCAGATAGGTGAGGAGGGGCACAATGGATTCGAAAAGCCAATGGACGATGTGCCCGCGCGCCGGAATTGGCGCCATGAGGTTGTAATAGGGCCGGGTGCCCGGAAGTATGCGCAGCCGGTGCGGGCGCGCGCGGACCAGGGCGGTCCAATTGGGGCCCGGGTGCAGAGCGAGAAGGAAGCCGTCCTTCATCATGGCCCCAGCCCAGCCGGTGACTATAGTATCGCGCAACCCATAGAAATGCTGAACGCCTTGCAAAGGCTGCGGAAGCGAGACCCCAAGCTTTGTCAAGCATTCTGGGACGGGTACGGCGATTTTTGCGGTGGGAATTGCGAGATCTTCAACCGCGGCTTCTTCAACGGGCCGCGATTCCAGCGGCAACAGCCAGCGCCGTTGTAAGGCAGGAACCGCTCGCGCTGCTTGATCCGAAAGGATATAGCGGACGCTTCGAAGCGAGAACTTCGCTTTATATATCCGGCCCTTATATTGCAGTGAAACCATGGCGCTTTTTTCCTGTGCCCGGAGGCTGATTACGCCAGCTTCGCAGGCCGGTGCAAGGATCTTTTGTAAGGGAGCCTTACTCGATCCGCCGGGAATGCAGGGCACGGCACAGCGGCTTTTTTGCGTGCTGCCGCTTGATAGCCGCCGGGACAAGCGAGGTCTCAGACAAAATCCAACCCGGAGCCTTGCAGCTTGGATGTAAGCCGGTGATGCGGGGTTGCCGGTATGCTAACGGCCATCGTCCGATTGCGATATCCTGCCCCGCGAGCGCTCAGGAAACGCCGGCGCAAAATTTTTAAGCTTTTCGGGTGTCGCTTAACTCTTTGATTTGATTGGTGCCGGCTGAGGGATTTGAACCCCCGACCTTCGGTTTACAAAACCGCTGCACTACCACTGTGCTAAGCCGGCAATAAGTCTTGCGCGCCGCTCTCTTGGAACGATGCGCGCGCTTCGCATGAGTGATAACAAATCCGGGATCTCGAAGCAACATAAGAGACCGCGGCCGCCGCTCGGGGGGCGCGGCAAACGCCAGGCGCTCTGCCTCTATTGCTTCGGCGGCCCGTAAAGCCCCTGCACGGCGGCAATGTCGGAGGGCTGCAGCTCGCGCACATGCTCGTCGTAACGGTACGCCATGATGGCGCCGGTGCTGCCCGGATGGTCGAGGCCGATGGCATGGCCGATCTCGTGCGCGAAGGTGTGGCGCAGATCGTAAACGCTGAGATCGCCATCGAATCCGGCTTTCCAGCGTATGCGTGGATTGAGGCAGACGTAGGATTGCTCGATCCCGGTAACGGTGCCGTTTGCTTCCGTATCGCCAGGTTCCGCCGAAGGGCCAGGCCCGCCCAGCGCTTTTTCGACCGGTTGAATGCCGTGGCTGCTGAGATAGCTTAGATTTGTAAACGCCCTGCCGACGGGAAAGTCCTGTGCGCCAACCACAATGTTGGCTTTAAGCGGGTCGCTCACCTCGACGAAGGCGATGTTGGCGGCGGCTTCCCATACCGTGAAGGCGGCGCGCAGCTCCCGCTCCGCCATCTCCGCCGGAATGCCGGGCGACGACGATACGATGCCGGCAAAAGCATGCATGGAGGAGCAATTGTCTGGGCTTAGAATGCGCTTGCCGCCTGGGAGCGCATAAGGCCCGCTCAGAACCGCATAGGTGATAATTGTGGTGGCGCCAGGGGATTGAGAGACCCATTTCAAGAGATGGCCATTCACCTCTAGAAGCGTGCCGGCGGACGCCGGGGCCGCAGCGCCAGAAAACAGCGCGAAAGTCAACGCTATGCAAAGAGGTGTTTTCATCGCAGCGATATGCTCTCCTAAGCCGGTTCTCCATTTGCCCGCACGTGAGCGGCGATACCTATCCGCCGCATAAGCCTTAGCTTTGCGTGAATATGCGGCCACCGCAAGCTCTGCTAAAGTCGTAGCAAATAGCGGGCCAACCTTATTACCCCTTTAACCTTTCCCATCCTGCGGCGTATGCGCACGCGTTGCCTTGCGCCTGCCGGCCGCCGCGCCTAATGTTGCTGTCATGCTGCCGGTTATGTTTGGAGCCTTCGATGCCGGTCACCGCGCCTGCGAAACCCTATAACTTCAGCATCGTCAACAGCTTGAAGCGGAGGGCCCCCGCTCTGGGCGAATTCCTTGGAGAAAGCGGGAATTCTATGCCGGCGAAGTTCATTTGCTCCGGTTTCGTGCAGTACGCATATATTTTAATATGATCTCAGCGGCGGCTTATAGCTCTTTCGAGGAGACCTTGGCGGAGCGGATAAAGGAGGCGATGCCCGCATGACATCGAGCTTGCGTATAGCTTGCGCTCAACTCAACCCGGTGGTCGGAGACTTGAGCGGCAATGCCGCGGCGGCGCGTGCCGCGCGGGACGAGGCACGCCAGCAATGCGCGGATCTTCTCGTTTTCCCGGAGCTTTTCATCGCGGGATATCCGCCTGAAGACCTGGTCTTGAAGCCCGCCTTCGTGCAGGCCTGCATGGAGCAAATACGTGATCTCGCGAAGATCACCGGGGACGGCGGCCCGGCCCTGATCGTAGGTACGCCATGGGGGGAGAGCAGCAAGGTCTATAATGCCGTGGCGCTGCTCGCGGGCGGGAAAATCGAGACTGTTCGCTATAAGGTCGATCTGCCGAACTATAGTGTGTTCGACGAGAAAAGGAATTTTGCCCCCGGCGCAATGCCGGGGCCGGTGAATTTCAATGGCGTGCGTCTGGGCATCCCGATCTGCGAGGATATCTGGACCGATGCGGTCACCGAATGCCTCGCCGAAAGCGGCGCCGAGCTTCTTATCGTGCCCAACGGCTCGCCATTTACGCTCAAAAAACGGGCACAGCGCGAGAATGTTGCCGTTGCCCGCGTTGTCGAGACGGGCCTTCCGCTGCTTTACGTAAATCAGGTTGGCGGCCAGGACGAACTCGTTTTCGACGGCGCGTCCTTCGTGCTAAACGCGCGCGGCAAACTCGCCGTGCAGTTCCCAGCGTGGGAAACCTCGATCGGGGTAACGGAATGGCGGCGCGAGACGCAAGGCTGGACCTGCGTGGGCGGGCCGCTCGCAACCGTCGAGGAGGGCCCGGCCGCTGCCTATCTCGCCTGCGTGATAGGCCTTAGGGACTATGTGGAGAAGAACCGGTTTCCGGGCGTGGTGCTTGGACTTTCCGGCGGTGTCGATTCTGCGCTCTGCGCCGCGATGGCGGTGGACGCGCTGGGGCGCGCGCGCGTGCATTGCCTGATGATGCCCTATCGCTTCACCTCGAACGCCTCGCTTTTAGACGCCGCTGCCTGCGCGGAAGCCCTTGGCGTGCGCTACGATATCGTTCCGATCCATAGCGCGGTGGACGGCTTCAACGCGATGCTGCAGCCGTTGTTCAAAGGGCTGGAACCGGGCGTCGCCGAGGAGAACCTTCAATCGCGCATCCGCGGCACGACGCTGATGGCGATCTCCAACAAGTTCGGCGGGATGGTCGTCACCACCGGCAACAAGTCCGAGGTTTCGGCCGGCTACGCCACGCTTTATGGCGATATGAACGGCGGCTTCAATCCGGTCAAGGACCTGTACAAAACGCAAGTCTATGCGCTTTCGCAGTACCGCAATGAGGCACGCCCGAAAGGCTGCCTTGGCCCGGAAGGCGTTGTAATCCCTGAGAACATTCTCGCCAAGGCGCCGACCGCCGAGCTGCGCGAGAATCAAACCGATCAGGACTCGCTGCCGCCCTACGGCGAGCTCGACGATATCCTCGAAGGCCTCGTCGACCGCGAGGAGCCGCTTTCGGAGATCGTCAAGCGCGGCCACGCACCGGAAACCGTGAAAAAGGTTGAGCGCCTGCTGTATTTATCCGAATACAAACGCCGGCAGTCGGCGCCGGGCGTTAAAATCACCGAGCGCAATTTCGGCCGCGACCGCCGCTATCCCATCGTCAACCGCTTCCGCGAGACGCTTTCGTAGCGCGCCCTTATAATTGCGCCTGCGGCAAGCGCCGGTCCCGGATGGCGGCTGGAAGCTTGGTGTAACGCCATATTAACGCTCCTTGCTACTCCAGCAGCCCCTTTGCGACGGCCGAAGGGGCGCTTTTCGATTTTGAAGCAATATAGCAGCAATGTTTTGAGTAAGCGTTAAGTGCGGATATGTTATTGATATGAAGGACTTATTTTGTCGCATGCTGCTGCGCCGGGCGTCTTCGCCTCGGTTAATTTCAAATCCGTGCGTATATTTAATGCTATTTTCGAATCGCAGAATTCGACCGAAAGCGAGAAAAATTTCGCAAAACGATGGAGGCATAAAATATGGGGCCCAGGCGTTTACGATATCCGCATTAACTATGATAGGCGCCTATGCGAGGCGTGCCTTCCGCGTCCGGTCAGGCCGGCCTCGCATGCCGCCGGTCATTCATTGCAGCCTTACAGATAGCAAGTATAATGTGGGCTATGAGAGGCTCGTCCATGTACGGTATCTTGGGGGACGGCTTCATCTCAAAGCGGATGCATAATCGTAGGGTACCATGGCCACTGCCGCCGATCCTGTCCTGACCCGTTTTCGCACCGCGCTCGACAAGATTTACGGCGAACGCATCGAGCGCGTGGTGTTGTTCGGCTCCCGCGCGCGGGGCGACGCCCAGCCGGACTCCGATTACGATGTGCTGGTGTTCCTCAAAGACTTCGACTTGGCCGGCCGCCATGAGGAAATGGGGCGGATTTCCAAAATCACGGCGGATATCGTACAGGAGACCGGCGAATTGATTTCGGCGCTTCCCTACCCCGCAGGCTCGTACGCCGCGCGAACGCCTCTGATGCACGAGGTGCGGCGCGAAGGCGTCGACCTGTGAAAGAGGAATCGGCCCTCTATCTTGAAAAGGCGCGCTGGCACCTGGCAAATGCCGGCACGATTGCTGCCGCCAACATCCCGGAAGTTGCCGCCAGAGAGGCCTATTACGCCGCTTTCCACGCGGCCGCATGCTATATTTTCGAGCAAACCGGACACGCCGGCAAAACCCATAGGGGCGTTCACGGCGAATTCAGCCGCTTGGCTAAGGACGATCCGCAAGTTCCGAAAGACCTTCTGCCGTTACTCGGACAGGCCTATGATTACAAGGCTCTTTGCGACTACGAGGTTGGGCCGCTTGCCAGGATTTATGCCGGCGACGCTCTCGATATGATTCAAAAGGCCACCCGCTTCGTCGACTGCATCGCCGCGCGGTTGCAAACCGGCGGCGTATAAGGCCCCTCGAGGCCGCAGCGGCCGTTTCTGGTTATCGCCCGTGACGTCTCTCGCTGGGGGTAGACCGGCCGAGCAAAGTGTTTCCTTCGTCGTCACTCCAAGCACCGTTCGCGTTGCGAAATATCTTGCTAATTTTCATCAGCATTAAAGGTTGTCGGAATCGTCGGATTGTAGGAAGCAGCCTCAACAACCTGCTTGACGGCGTGACCTTCTAAAGGCCTCAATCGCGATCAAAAATGAGTTAGAATGCAGCGGTTTTGACGGGGGGGGTGCTGCGATGGCTGAAATGCTTGCGATGGTTGGATTCTTAATATTCATTCTTGGGTTCACGTCGTTTATTTATTACAAAATCACTCTCGGCCTTCCTGTGATAACGGCGCTCGTCGTAGGTATTGTCACCTTCCTCTGGATGATCTTCGCGACCGAGATGTATTGGGTTGCTTTAAAAAAGAAACTCACTGGCACGAGCATATCACAACTAACGAGGAAGCAGACTTTTCGATTCACCTTTGTTGTATTTTTACGCTTATTAACTGCTTATATTGTCATAATTGGAATCGTTATATTTGCATTCTCCAAAGATTTAAGCTCAAATTTGAGGATACTCGGTCACGGAAATAACATAGGGGAAAACACTATCTGGTTTGTAATAACTTGCGCAATTCCGATGCTCCTCCATTATGCTGTCACATTGTCAAAACGACGCTCAGCGTCTGTTATTCGTCTCCTCACCTGGAATCCATCAAGCCGCCCGCACGTAATCATTGTGCATCCGGGCGAGGATGCAGACGCTGATTTGGCGAATCAAATTGCAACCCTCATCGCTGATATCGCCGATTCAGATATCTTCGTTTTTGAGGAATTTAATCAAAACGTGCTACTTTTTGCTGGTGACGCCTCCTCAATCGTTATTTTTTCTGAGAAGGCAGCAAAAAACCCAGCATATTGCACTAGATTAGCCCGAGCTTTCAATAGCACTTATCTTAATATAATGTTCGCGCATTTTGTCATCGCACGCGGTGTCAGCCTTGACTTTTTAAGGGGAAAACCAGAGATCAATCATTTTCTCGAGAATGTGATGGCGCGTGACGCTAGAGATATTTCCCGCCTCGTAGCTGAAATCAGGTCATTTATAGCAGAAGGATGGCCTTCGCCCGCAGAAATAAAAAACTTTAAACGTAGGATGAGGACGAGCACGCTCATAGGTTTGGCAGCGACGCTGCTGGGGATACTCGGTTTGGCGTCTACTTTAGCGGTGTATGCCTCAGTATTTCTGTTTGCGACTTGGTATGTAGACTGGCACTTTGAATGGATACGTCCGCTTTCAGCGGCTTGCGCGTTTTACGCCGGGTACTCTCTTTATGAAACACAACCTTGCGAATTCACAACACATTTAGGTCGAAATTGGAAGCTACCGCGCGGGTACGCTCAATCGATCAGGAAGAGCAGGCATAGCGGTTTATCGATTTTCATCCCGTCGGGGGGGCTTGTTTTCTGGGGCAGCGTTATCGGTGCTTTTATATTGTACACACTCTCAGAGCCTTATCCGGCCGTCGTGCTTCTTGTCGCAGGCGTTTGTGTTCAGAACTTAATTGCCGACTCAATGACATCACGCTTCGCGCAACCGAAGGATCGGATCGCACTTTCTGCTGGCCGGGCGCTTGCGGCGATCCCATTGACTCGACAATCGTTAACCGTCGTCACCCCTACAACCTTGTTGAAGGCTACAAATAACGCAATTTCATTTGCATATTCGGGTTTCGAGATAGCATTCATCATGGCAACAGTCCTAGCGTCTCCGGCGATCCTTATTATCGGACCGGGAGGCAACGGATTTTGGTGTTGGATCTTTGGACCGGCCTTGGCTGGCTTCGCGACGCTTGCGCTGCTGAGCGCTGCGGGCCGCCTCCATAAGATCTGGCTTATCGAAACGAAAGGACTTACCGCTTCCGGTTCTTGGGTGTACCACTGGTTTGATATAAGTAAAAAAGAAAAAATTAGGAATGTTTCAGCTTATTACGATCCGATCATGTCGGAGGATGAGAAACTAGCATTTGCTCTGTTTGCAGATGACGAAAGGGCTCATGTGTGGGCGTTACGCCGCCGAATGCGTGTCAGCAGGGCATGGCTGCGATCATGGTTTACGCCTCGCGACTATGCGTTTGTTAGCTATGCATGGGCTGCAGAGGCTAAGATGAAGACCGCTGAGAAGGTAGGATCAGCTTGCGCATTAGCGGGCGTTGACTTTTTTATCGATTCCAAGGGGATTGATAGCCGGTTCGGAATGTTTCGTATATTTTTGACGCGAGCCATAGCACGCGCGACGCACGTCTTTTTTATTTTCACACCGGAAGTGCTGGCAGGAAGGGTCGTTCAGGGTGAGATCGAGATCGCACTCCATCGGTGGTGGGACGAGAGTTCTCCAGCGATCATCTGTGTAGTCGAACCGGACGTGGCGGAATCGTTGCGCGCTAATCCCGAGGTCCCAGTCAACCTACGTTATCTCCTAAATTTCTGTCCGCAGCTGAGTTTCGAGGAGGCTGCCCAACCAGCAATCGTGCACTATTTGGTCGCGTTGACTCGGCGCCCTGGCAGAATGTGGGACTGGCTTTTCCTGCTGTCGCCGTCCGCAGCAAAGAGTCGGGCATTTTCTCTTGATGGCGTAATCGAGCATGATGCATACGTGGAAACTCAGAGTCACGCACAGCCGTCACAAGTATCTAACTAGACGGACGGCCTATGCCCATTTCGGCGAAGTATTCGCATTCGGCGACGAGTCCGTTTTTGGAGGTGTAGCCGCCCAGATGCGCTCAACATTGCCGTGTTCAATTGGCTGTTCGCGCGGCGTGAGGGCGGCACCTTTCTCTTGCGCTTCGACGACACCGATCTCGAGCGCTCGAAGCAGGAATATGTCGAGGGCATTCGCGACGATCTCACTTGGCTGGGCCTGACCTGGGATGCGGAGTTCCGTCAATCGGAGCGCTTCGCTTTCTATGAGGAGACGGCGGAGAAGCTGAAGAAAGCCGGCCGGCTTTACGCCTGCTACGAGACGGCGGAGGAGTTGGAGCGGCGCCGCAAGCGGCAGATGGCGCGCGGCCTGCCTCCCGTTTACGGCCGCCGCGCTCAAGCTCACGCTGAATTGGCGGCCTCATCCGGCGACTGCGCGCCGATCCCAAACGGCAAAAAGTGCTTCGTATTGCAAGTGACGATGACGAGATCGTGCGCTTTCGCGATGCCGGCGATCATGGCGCCGGCCATCCCTGGATGATGTCCCGAAGCGATCGCCTTTGCCTCCAACTGTCCCGCGAACGTGGCAGCCGATGCATCGAGGCCAAGAATCTTGTCGCCGTAAGTGGCGACGAGGCCGCAGAGCCAGCCCCGCAGGCCCGCCGCTTTCGCCGCCGCTCCCTTGTGCTCCAGCAGCGCGATCCCTTTTTCGATCTCTTGGATCGTGACGGCCGGCAGGAAAACCCTGCCTTCGCCGTCCATACGCTCCAGCCATTCGAGAAATCGCGCCGAAGCTTCGGCCCTTGATGGCGAGAGCATCGAGATGACATTGGTATCAAGCAGAAACCCGCTCAAAGCTCGACATCCCGCGAAGGCGAACGGTTACGTTCGAACTCGCCGCCCGGAAATGTTCGGAGATAGGCGGCAAGGCCGGAGCGCTTGCGTTCGATCGCCTTGCGCGCGATCTCGGCTGCTTCGACCGAAACCAGCACGGCGACGGGTTTGCCGTGACGGGTGATCGTCACAAACTCGCCCTTGATTGCTTCGTCGACGAGGCTGGAGAAGCCCGCCTTGGCGTCCTTCAGAGTGACGGTCGGCATCAAGCGCTCCTTCGGAAGGTGGTCACTAGTGACTACAATATACCGTCCGGGGCTGGAACTCAACTTTGATCGCCCGGTGGGGAGAACCAGACTTAAAAAACTTCGCGATGCCCCGAATTCATGTAAGCTGCGGCAGTGCCCGCACCCAAGGCGGGAGGCGCCACGCGATCCATGTTGGCCCGCTGCCCGGCAGCTTTGACCGGCCCTCCGCAAGCCGCTACAGATAAGCGTCAAAAGCGCAGCAAAAGATAAACGTCCATGCACAAAACCGTTAAAGTCCGCTTCGCGCCAAGCCCCACCGGCCGGTTGCACATTGGCAATATCCGGCCCGCCGTGTTCAACTGGCTGTTCGCGCGGCGTGAGGGCGGCACCTTTCTCTTGCGCTTCGACGACACCGACCTGGAGCGCTCGAAGGAGGAATATGTCGAGGGCATTCGCGACGATCTCAATTGGCTCGGCCTGACCTGGGATGCGGAGTTCCGCCAGTCGGAACGTTTCGCTTTCTATGAGGAGACGGCGGAGAAGCTCAAGAAGGCGGGGCGGCTTTACGCCTGTTACGAGACGGCGGAGGAGTTGGAGCGGCGGCGGAAGCGGCAGATGGCGCGAGGCCTGCCGCCCGTTTACGACCGCGCGGCGCTCAAGCTTACGAAACAGGAGAAGAAAGAGTTCGAGGCCGCCGGCCGCAAGCCGCATTGGCGCTTTTTGCTCGAACACCGGCCCACGGCCTGGGACGATCTGATCCGCGGGCCTCAGCATATCGACGCCGGCTCCGTCTCCGATCCGGTGCTTGTGCGCGAGGACGGAACGCCGCTCTACACGTTCACGAGCGTCGCCGACGACGCGGATGTGGGGATCACGCATATCATCCGCGGCGAGGACCACGTCACGAATACCGCTGTACAGATCCAGATTTTCGAGGCGCTCGGCGCAAGCGTGCCAGCTTTTGCGCATCACAACCTTCTTACCGGGGCGCAAGGCGAAGCGCTGTCCAAGCGGCTCGGCTCGCTTTCGATCCATGGCTTGCGCGAGGAGGGGCTTGAGCCTTTGGCGGTAATGACGCACGCCTCCTTAATTGGCACATCCGAGGCGCTGCAGCCCAAGGAGAGCCTCGCAGCGCTCGCCAAGCTTTTCGATTTCTCGAAAGTGTCGCGCGCGCCCGCGCGTTTCGATCCCGAGGAGCTGAAGGGCTTGAACGCCAAGCTGCTGCATGTCACGCCGTTCGAGCGCGTTTCCGAAAGGCTCGGCGAAAGGGGCATCGGCGGCGGCGGCGAGCAAT
>JBKQOR010000305.1:0-2973 GCA_052145435.1 Rhodomicrobium sp.
CCAACGACAAGCGCGACCTTTCCCTGACCCGCTTCGAGGTAATTGAGGGCGGCATAGATTGCAGCCGAGCCGGTGGCGCAAGCGTCCTCAAGCCTCACCGCCGGTTTCGAGGCGAGAGCCGGTTCGCTGAGCGCGGGCAGCGCACCTTGAAAATCCTGCTTTTGAAAGCCGTTGTTCATCACGCCAACAAAGATCCCGTCGACATCCTCCGGTGCGATTTGAGCGTGATCGAGCGCAGGGCGGACGACGCGAGCCATGAGCGCTTCGGTATCCGGATCCTCGAGCTTTCCGAAGGGCGAATGTGCCCAGCCTGTGATGAATGCCGAACGGGCCATGGGATCCTCCTGCTTGATGCGACGCGATTAATATAGCGGCGGAATGGAAGTTCGCAAAGGTTGAACTATTCAGAGCCGGCTGGGGGCCGCTGAACGGGCCTTAAACATAATAAGACTATATTCACTGAAGTGCATTTTAGCCCTTGTTCGAGCGAAATCCAGCCGGCATTCTGTGAATTACTCATGAGCGAACCGGCAGCTTCCGGTTTTGCGAAGCGAGGGCACTCGCGGGGAGATGTTCCTATGTTCAAAATCGCTCAATATATCATCGGCGCCGGGCTTGTGATCGGCGCAACTGCCGCCTCGGCGGGAGACCTCATGCCCGATTCTGCGGACGGCGTTATGAACTCATGCCGGTCCGATTATCACCGGATGTGCTCCTATGTTGTGCCAGGGAACGGCCGGGCAGCGCGCTGTCTGCTCGATCACGAAATGGACCTGACGCCGGCGTGCCTTAGCGCGATCAAGATTGCCACTTCCGTCGAGGCCTGCATGCCCGACTACCGGCGCTTTTGTCCGGGCGTACCGGCGGGCCCACAGGCCTTTCAATGCCTTGCCGATCGGATGGACATGCTGGTTCCGCAATGCCGGCGCGTCGTGAGCGCAAATGCCCCCTATATGCTGCCGCAGGGCGAGCAGTATGGCTACAATCGGGGACCCGCTCCCTACGATACGCCCAATCCCGGCGGCTATGCCTATCGCGACGGTCCTCCGGACGAAGACCGCTATGCCAGCGAGGGCGCCCCTCAACAATGGTCCGGCGGCGGCTATGCCTACCGCAATCCTCCGCAATATGAGGATCCCGGCGCCAATGAAAGCGCGCCGCGCGCTACGCCTTACGACGATCGCTATGCTGGGCGCGGCTATCCGGAACGGGACTACGATTACGGCGCCCCCCGCGACCCGTATCAGCCCGAGGAGGAACGCGAGCCCGCGCGGTAGGCTCGCTCGCGGTTATGCCGGCGAGCTAGCGGGAGCCTCGCCCCAAAGATTATTCATTCTCTCCACCTTGAAGCCGCGGAGCCGTAGCCGCTCCACGGTAACATCGGCGTGGGCTCTATCCTTCGTCTCGATCACGATTTCGACCGCCGCGCCCTTCGCCGGCACATCGAGGTAAAGGCGCCGGTGATAAACTTCGAGAATGTTGGCGCCGCAGCGGCCGAGCTCGCTTGCGATCTCGCCGAGCATTCCAGGCCTATCGGCAATGGAAATACGCAAAGAGACAACCTTGCTTTCCCGCTCCAGCCCTCGCATCAGGATTGAGGCGAGCACGCGCGGATCGATGTTCGCCCCGCATTGAAGGAGCCCAACGCGCCTGCCGGCAAATCTGGGCTTGTCCGAAAGCACCGCGGCCAGCCCCGCCGCGCTTGCTCCCTCGGCGATGGTCTTTTGCAGGCTAGCCAGGCAAAAGATGGCCTCCTCGATGGCCGCCTCGCTCACGAGAACAACGTCCTGAACGAGCTCGCGGATCATGGGCAGCGTGTGCACGCCGCAACAGGGGACCGCTATGCCTTCGGCCAAGGTCGGCCCGCCGCAGCGTGCAGGCTCCCCGCGCAGAGCCGCGTAGACGCTGGGATAGGATTCCACCTCGACGCCGATGATTTCCACTGCCGGTTTGAGCGCCTTCACCGCCGCGGCAACGCCGGAGATGAAGCCGCCGCCGCCGATGGGGACAATCATACAGTCGAGGGAAGGGCAATCCTGAATGAACTCAAGCCCCGCGGTGCCTTGCCCCGCGATTACGATGGGATCGTCATAGGGGTGAATGAGGGTGAAGCCATGCTCCGCGATCAGCGCATCGGCAAGCTTTTGCGACCCCGCTATGTCCTCGCCGGACAAGATCACCTTGGCGCCATAGCTTTCGGTGTTGGCAACCTTGTTGAAGGGAGTGCCCTCGGGCATGACAACGGTGGCTGGGATGCCGAGCCGGGCCGCATGATAGGCCACTGCCTGAGCGTGGTTGCCGGCCGAAATCGCAATCGCGCCACGCTTGCGCGCCGCGTCATCCAGCGAAAGCAGCTTGAGCAGCGCGCCACGCTCCTTGAAGCTGCCGGTCGCCTGCATGGTCTCGTATTTCAGGAAAATCTGCGCGCCCGATAGTGCAGAGAGCTTCGGCGCCTCAACGGCGGGCGTGCGAATGATGGCGCCCCCAAGCCGCCCAGCGGCCGCTTCTATCACTTCCAGGCGGGTGGCGGGATTGTCCAGCGATGCTGGAGACGATGGCCCGTGCCCCTGCGAAGAACCTTGTGCTGTCATGGCCGGACCTAAGCCCCGTTAACCTCTGTTTTTGGCTGCCGATCGCGTAGTCTTTGCGATTGATGCCCATAGCCTTTAGCGGGGCATTATAGAAATAAGCACTCACTGCGCCACTTCAAATCAAGGTGCCGCTTCGTGGTTAATTCGGACAGGAATATAGTTCTAATGGTTTTCTTCGAAGCAAGATTTTGGGGTGTAGAAACGAGGAACGGGCCTGGGTTCTTCTGATTACGGCAGCGATCTCGGCAGGACTGGCGGCGGTTGCGGCCGAGGCAAAAAGCGGCGGTGGAAATTTAAGGCATCGTGCGCGCATCCGGCGCGCTAAGCAGCCAGCCGGCGACCGGGGGCAGGCGCGGGCTCATACTGCGGGCGAAACGGTCAC
>JBKQOR010000306.1:0-21284 GCA_052145435.1 Rhodomicrobium sp.
AAGCCGGTGAGTGGTTCCTGCGGGGCCGTTTTGCCATGGTCTCTCCTGAGGCGCGGCCTCAATTTTGGCCGCTGTCAGGCAGAAATTCCACTTATCGCACTGTCCAATTTTGCGGAACCGGCTCTGACACATGGCGTTTGCGGCGGATGGGATCACTCTTGGTTTCCGCTAATTGGTGGGCCAGTATTTGGTGCCATGCTAGGAGCGGTAGTTATCTACATCTGGCATCTCATGATGGCAGAGCACTCGAATTAAGAACACGGCTTCGGCTTTGGTTCCTCCTTCGCCGGACGGCCGCGCTTCTTGCGTTCGGCTTCCGGCTTAGGTTTAGCAATTGGCTTCGGCGGCATACTGAGAAGGCGCTTTAGGGCGTCTTCGCGGCGTTGCTCGGTCTCTTGCTCGCTATATTCGTCAGTCTTTTTCATCGCAGGAGCTTACCATGACTAAGAAGCCATCAAAACCAAAAGAGCTGGCTCCTTGGAATCGACGGCCATGGCCAAAACGCGGCAATAAAAGCCAACCCAAACTGTATGCCTCTGTAGGCCGGGTGCTCTCCCAGTGGGAGAGGTATGAGGGGCTTCTCTCTTTGCTCTTTTCGGCATTTGTTGCCCAAGCAAAATCCAATGCGGCACAACGCTCTTTCGGAGCGATAAGAACCTCTGAAGGAAGGATTGAAATGCTCAGAGCTGCCTCTGAGTCTTATTTTATAGACAACCCTGACGATGAACTACTAAAGCAGTTCAAATCGATTTTAACTTCCTCCACACGCTTCGCCTCATGCAGAAATGACATTGCACATGGGGTCGTGAGCAATTTTATACCTAAAGCAGAACAAAAGACACCACGCATTCCAACTCGCGGCTCATATGCCCTATATCCGACCTATACCTCGTTCAGAGAGCGTAACCTGAGCAACGAGGCGACCTATTGCTACACATCTGCGGAATTGGATTACTATTTCACGTGCTTTTGGAACCTGCAGAACCCAGTAATCTCCTTGACAAACGCGATTTTGAAGAAGGCGCAAGTGGCGCGACGGAAGCCATTTCGTAATAAACTGTACGTGCCCATTCCATCGTTAGCCAATCTACCTTTTCCTGAAAAATTGAAGCTATAACTCGCGCGCCAGCTTCCGCCATCTCCGGTGTAATTTCGATTTCGATGTGATCTTCTGACGGAACTGACGGGTTCACCATAGCGCACCCGCCGTTCTGACCGCATACTTACTTACCGGCCTGTCACGCAGCTCCTTTATGCCCGCGTTCGGCCCCGCCGTCAATGCTAAGTCAAGTGCATAGTCGCCGATAAAGCTCCAAACAGTTTAAACATAGATGACAGCTATTCGTTTCAAGTTGCGAGATTTACCCAAGAAGTGAGGACATCAACTCCTGACACTAAGATGGAGATTTTCTATGAAATCGGCCAAACGCTTACGCGTATGCCTTTGAATTCGTATGAATTCAAGTTCCGCATCACTGCCCATGAAGCGTCGCCAGCGAACTTTGGCGTCCGCGTTTGGGTTGAAGATGGAAAGCTGCGATATCAGGAGCTTCAAGATGTTGGCGTTCCTTAATTGCTATCCCATCGCGGCTGGCGCTGCGAACTGGAAGGTTGCTGCGATGCTCCGCTCTTGCTGGCGTCTTTGTTGCAACGCGATATCCTTTTCCGCAGATGGCGCGACAACAACCTCGTAATGTTCAGCCACGCGCAACTCGCCGCGTTCAATCGATCCGAAGCTTGAGCTTCAAATCCCCAAGAGATACGCCACCTTGAACCTTGTATTGCTCGAACGCAGCGCTTGCCTTTTCGATATCGGCTTCGGCCGCAAGTACCGCGAGCAGCGCCAATGCGCGCAGAGCGGCGCACCCGAAGGGCAGCCTCAAGCTACGTGTGGATGCCGGTTCGTACGGTTTTTTGTGAGAGGACGCGTATCTGTCAAGGGTTGCCGGCTTGACGTGCGGCCGGCCGCCGCCCAGGCCGCCTACCAGATCGCCCTCACTCCGAACCCTGCAAACGCCGGATCGTTGGTCACGAGCGGCACCTCTTCAACCAGCGCCTGCGCTGCCAGCATCCGGTCGAACGGGTCCTTGTGGCTGCCAGGCAACCGCCCGGCAAGCTGAGCATGAGCGATACTCAGAGGCAATTCTTGCCAGCCGTTCTCAGCGGCCATCTGTTCCAGATGCTCTGCGAGACGGGCGGGGACGGGAAGCTTGCCCAGGCGGTACTTGGTGGCGATCTCGTGGCCGGAAACGGCGCTCACAAAGATTGCCGTGCCGGTGTCGCTGAGGAGAACCCACCAAAGCAAGGCGTGGGTGTCGAGCAGGACTTTCACGCGCCGCCCCGCCCCTCCCAGAATTTCAGCTCATCCTCGGGCAGCGGCTCGAAAAAGGCATCGGTGACCTCGAACTGGCCCTTCATGGAGCCGTAGCCGCGGCGGCGCGCGGCCGCCTCGTCGAAGCGCGGCTCAACCGGGCAGGGAGCCAGCCGCACGAGTTTATCCTCAGCCTCGATCACGATTTCCTCCCCGGCGAGCGCGCGCTTGACGAGGAGAGGGAGATCCTCTTGGGCCTTTTCGATGGTGATCGTGGTCATGGCTCCATCCTGCCAGATCTCGCGTTCATTGAATAGTGCCCCGGCGCGGCGGACCCCCGTCCCGCAAAGAAACTGCCAGGAAAAGCCCTGCGCCGCGAGAAGGGGCTGGCGAAGATCGCGGCCAGGCAAGTGCCTTAGCCGTGGCCAAGTTAGCTGTGCGCTTTGCTGCCGCCGTGATCGACACGCCGGCCTTGATGGCTCTCCCTAAATCGCACCTCCTCCCGCACTTGCGCTTCGGCTTGACGGCAACGAGGCTAACTTAGCGGCGGATTCGCGAAATGCGGCTCTCCCGATTTCTGCGTTGCCACTTCTGTATATCCTCATACAAAGCTGTGGCGACGTCTATGTGTTCGCGGTGGATTCGCGCACTGCGCGTAACAGGACATTCGTCCACAAGTCTTTTGCGCCACCACTTGGCAAAAACGTGATTAATCCGCTCAGTCCGGCATTGGGCAGGCATTCTTACACTCACAAAAGTTACGTTCCGTATCTGAACTAACGCGGAAGTAGCAAATTTATTCCATGTATACCCTGGTAGCCCTTGCGAGGCCCGAACGCGTCCGGCCGCAAATCCCCCCGGTCTCCTTCCAAGGCCCGCGCTCCTTGCGGCGTTTCGTCAGGCTGGCGCGCCCCATATCCGTAAAAACTTACCCTGCGACTTAAGCGTTTCGAAGCGCGTCATCGCTACCTTCGCTGGCGGTCGCTTGTATGTTGTGGAGTTGGAGTATGGATCCCCAAATTGCAGAGGTCTTGATCGCAGTACTGCTTGTTGCGTTCTTGGCACTGAGCTGGGAAGCTTTTGGCCCCGGCCACGAATAGTTATGGGTCAGGGGCGGTAGAAGCCGCAAAACTAATGCGGCGCTGCGGCCGGCCCCATCGTCCCCGGCGGCAAGAAGGCGGTATTGGCGCGCATTCCCAGAACATTTCGCCTAACGCTTCGTTGACAGGCTGAGACCAATCCAGCAAATGCCTATCCTTAAGCATAGCGCCGCGGCGTGGTTAATATTGGCGCGGTAAACGGAGCTGCGTTTCTTTATCTTCCCCCCGCTAAAACGCAAATTCTTCGCGTTTTTACCTGAAAATGTGCGATTCAAAAAGTCCGTTAAACTTATTTTATTGCGCGCGTTAAGCAAGAACTACACGCCAAGACTGAACGGCCCAATATTTTCAACTCTTCGGCCGCCTACGCTGCGAATGGTTTTTTCCATGCATTATCAATGCCTAAGCATGCCGGAGGGGCGCCGTTAAAGCTTCGGCAAGGCGCTTTCTCCTAATATGGCGCGTTAAGAAAGCGGGCGGGCAATCATGGTCTTACTAGGTAGTTTTAAACAGCGTTTCGCTAAGCGGCATCGGAAAGCTGCGGCCGGCGCCGGGCGCGTCCGGTTCGATCCCCGTCAAGGTTCATCGGAAGCCTTTCCCTTCGCAACGGAATTGCGTAGGCTTTAGCCTTTCACTCCCCTGAAGGATACAAGGTATGACGATCGACAACGCAGTTCTGAGCTTCGCCGGCTTCATGGTCCTCTTGAGCCTGGCGCTGGGGCATTATTACAGCGAATATTGGTATCTGCTGACGGCCTTTGCCGGGTTGAACATGCTGCAGGCCGGATTCACCGGCTTTTGCCCTGCCGCGATGGTCTTCAAGGCCTTGGGCTTGAAATCCGGCTGCGCATTTAAGTAAATATGCAAGCGGCCTGCCGTGACGTCTAGGCGAGGATTTCCATTCGCAAGCCCTTGGGGTCGAGCGGCGGCAGTTCGGGGAAGCGGATCGCCTCGCCCTTGAAAATGCGCGCTGCCGTCCAGGCACAAGCGCAGGCGTCGAGGATGTCGTCGGCGCGTGCTTCAGCGCGGCGGAAAACCGCCTCGCTCAGAAACTCCTGGGAGAAGCCCTGCGCCGTCAAGAGCGACTTTCGACGATCGAGGCCGCCCCGCTTCTTGGGCTCGTGCAGCGCCTGCCGGCCGTTCATGACGAAGAAGGCTACCTCGGGATGGCATTCGAAGACGCGGGACTGCAGGGCGGGCGTCATCACGGCGTCCACCTCGCCGATTTTCGGGAATAGATGGAACGTCTGCTTGGAGATTTTACGCGGGGGCTCGGAGGCGGCAAGTGCTGCCGCGCAGGCGCTGGCGTAACCGGGATTGGTTAGAACCGTCCGCGCGGGCGCGGAGAAAACCGCAGACGCCCTTTTTCCGAGCCCTTTGCGTGCAGCCGCATCGCATGCACGGCCGGGGCCCACGATGCGGTCCGGAAAGCCGATAGGGATGTCGATTGCTACGATCGCAGGCGACTCTGGGTGGTTCAGGATTTCGCCGATGGTCTTGGCAAGAAAGGCGTGCTCCCCGAAGGGCGCATCCACCCGCCTCAAAACGCAAAGCCAGCCACCGCGGCATCCATCCACGCCGGCAACGGTGACCGTCATAGCGAAGGCACGAGCGGGGCGAGCGGCGGGGGGCTTTGCGCCCAGCCTGCTTGCGTTTCGATGAGCGCAAGTTCGCCGCGGCCTTTGCTGGCGGCCAGCACGAGGCTCATTGCAGCAGTGGCAGCCTGGAGAGCAGCTTTATTACTCAAACCGTTCAGCCGATGCGCCAGGAAACTGGCCGCAAAGAAGTCTCCGGTGCCGTGCGCGTGCACAGTCTCGCGCGGGCAAGCCGTTGCCACAGCGATGTTTTTGTCGACAAGGATATTGGCGAGCATGTCCCGCGCCGCCGCGGGCGCCGAGGTCACCAGCACCGCTGGGCGCAACAAAGACCGCGCGGCATCCACCGCCGCAGCCGCATCGGGGACGCTCCAGCCCGCAAGCCATTCGAGCTCGAAAAGGTTCGGGGTGAGAATGTCCGCGAGCGGCACGAGCTTTTCACCTATCGCTTGCGCCGCTTCCTCACCGATGTAAATGCCCGCGGGCTCGTCGCCGATGATCGGATCGCAGAGATAAAAGGCTTGTGGATTCAGGGTCTTAATCTTCGCAATCCATGCCTCGCAAAGCGCCGCGTGCTCCGCCGTGGGAACGTAGCCGGTCATGATTGCGTCCACGCTTGCAAGCCAGCCATTCTCCTGCGCGGCCTTGAGCATGGCATCGAGTTTGGCGGGTTCGATGCGCTCGCCCGCCATCGCCTTATATCCGGGCCGGTTCGAGAGCAGCACTGTGGGGAGCGCCAAAACGCCGTGCCCCATGCGCTGCAACACAAACGCCGCGGTGGAATTGCCGACATGGCCATAGACGACTTGGGATGAAATCGATAACACCTTCGCCATATGCCACCGCTGGGCCGCGCCCGGTTCCGCTTGGGTTCGTGGCATATAAGCCGCTTTTGCAGGCGCGCCAGTCAAAAGAGCAGGAAGTTAAGGAGATCCATCATGAGGCCTCGCCGCAGCGTGCTTTATATGCCGGGTTCGAACGCGCGCGCCCTCGAAAAAGCGAGGACGCTGCCGGCCGACGCGCTGATCCTCGACCTTGAGGACGCGGTCGCGCCCGGCGCCAAGGACGTGGCGCGCACCCAGGTCTGCGAGGCGGTGAGCGCCGGCGGCTTCGGCCCGCGCGAGGTTGCGATCCGCATCAATGGCTTCGCCACACCCTATGGGCCTTCGGATTTTGCTGCAGCACTTGAAGCAAAGCCGGATGCGATTCTCATTCCCAAGGTGGAAGCGCCCGAAGATTTGCAGCATGCCCGCAAGAACGCGCCCGCCGATTGCAAGATCGCACTTTGGGCGATGATCGAGACACCGCTCGCGATCCTCAATTTGAGAGACATTGCGAAAGCTGCGGCTTCGGCGGAGCTCCCGCTAACCTGCTTCGTGCTGGGGACGAACGATCTCATAAAGGCGACGCGCGCTTTGGCGCAGGCGGACAGGCTGCCGCTCCTCTCGTGGCTCTCGCTCACGGTCGCGGCCGCGCGCGCATTTGGGTTGACAGCGGTTGATGGCGTCTACAATTCCCTTTCGGATGAGGCGGGCTTTAGGACCGAATGCCTCCAGGGCCGCGCGCTGGGCATGGACGGGAAGACGCTTATCCATCCCAATCAGATCGCAGCCTGCAACGAGGTGTTCTCGCCGCCGGCTGAGGAGGTTGCTGCCGCCAGGAAGATCGTGGATGCTTTCGCGCTACCCGAAAATCAAGGCAAAGGCGCAATCAGTCTCGATGGACGCATGGTGGAGCTGCTGCACGCCGATATCGCACGGCAGACGCTCGCCTTGGCCGAAGCCATCGCGGCCAAGGGCTGAGTTCGCGGCTTGCCTCGCGCAGGAGGGCCGGTAAAACGCCATGATTTGGAGCACTGGAGACGGCCGCATGAATGAATTGCCTGACCGCTTCCCGCCCGCGGACGTCCCGGCCGCCGCGCCGGCCGGCCACCCGGCCGTTCGCCATGGACGCATAGGCGTGCTTCTCATCAATCTCGGGACGCCGGACGGCACGGGCTATTGGCCCATGCGCCGCTATTTGAAAGAATTCCTTTCCGACCGGCGCGTTATCGAGGTCAACCCCGCGATCTGGTGGTTCGTGCTCAACGGCATCGTGCTCACCAGGCGGCCGTTCAGCTCGGGCAAAGCGTACCGGTCGATCTGGAATAGGGAGCGCAACGAGTCGCCGCTTCGCACGGTCACACGCAGCCAATCCGAGCGGATCGCGGCTCTGCTGACGAAAGACCCGCGCATCGAGGTCGATTGGGCCATGCGCTACGGCAATCCCAGCATCAGGTCCCGCCTCGAAGCGCTCCAGCACGCGGGCTGCGACCGCATTCTCCTGTTTCCGCTCTATCCGCAATATTCGGCGGCAACCACCGCGACCGCATGCGATAAGGCCTTCGATGCGCTTAAAACCATGCGCTGGCAGCCTTCGATCCGGGTCGTGCCGCCCTATCACGGCGATCCGGACTATATCGGCGCGCTTGCTGCGTCTTTGCGGGAAAGCCTCGCCGCGCTCGATTTCGAGCCGGAGATTGTCATCGCCTCCTTTCACGGCCTGCCCTTGGAATATTTCGAAAAGGGCGATCCCTATTATTGCCATTGCGCAAAAACCACGCGTCTCTTGAGGGAAGCTCTGGGTTGGCCGGAAGAGCGGCTGCTGCTCACTTTCCAGTCCCGTTTCGGCAGGGCCGAGTGGCTTCGCCCTTACACCGCCGAGACAATCGGAAGGCTTGCGAAAAGCGGAGTGAAGAGCCTCGCCGTCATCACGCCGGGCTTTGCCGCGGACTGCATCGAAACGCTCGAGGAGATGGCGATCCGGGGTGCCGGAACGTTTCATAAGAATGGCGGAGGGAAATACGCGGCGCTGCCGTGCCTCAACGATACGCCCGCAAGCATCGCCGCGCTTTCGGGCATCGTCAAGCGCGAGTTGAGCGGCTGGGCCGATCTGTGACTGCGCTGGCAGCAGCAAGCCATGCCAGCTGCTAACATGCTGAATCATAGCGATAATTTTTGAACTTGGCCCGAATCTTGCGCTATCATGGACGATGGGCGTCTGTTACGCCCCAGAAAGGAAGCTGTCCATGACCGGCGAGCATTTCATCGCGCAGCTTAAGGGCTATCGCCTCACCACGGCGGAAATTTTGTACCATATGCCAGACCACCCCGCCTTGTTGCAGTCTTTCATTTGGCAGGATTACGATATGGCTCCCCGTTTTCCTAAGCTTCTAAGATTCCTGGAATTCTGGAACGGCAATCTCGACGGTAAGGTCAATCGCGTCAGAGTATGCGGCAAACAGCTGATCGATCCGGCGGAATTCCGCTATTTGGATGGCCGGTTCGTCCTGCAGTGATGTGGTGAATGGCCGCTTGCAAGGATTAGTGCCAGTTGGTAGACCGGGCATGGTATATAGAGAGGGTCTCTTTGTGCATTTCAGCTAGCGGACTAAATGAAAAATCCTATCGGCTATGCAAAGCGCTTTAGCAAACCCTATTCGCGAGCGCTTTCGCAAAAATACCGGGCCTTTCGTATCCGAGCCGGCAAGCACGCTCCCGGCTGGGCTGCTAAGGTTATGGACTATTTCGATCTCTTTTTTGTAGATCATCACATCTTCCGCGCGATCTACGCCAACCGGCACGAGGTCGCACTTGGCGTCTGGCGTTCGGCTCAGCCGAGCCCAGCGCAAATCGCGTATTACGCCCGCAAGGGCATTAAAACGATCGTGAATCTACGCGGAGAACGGGATTGCGGCAGCTATCGCTTGCAAGTCGAGGCCTGCCGCCGCCATGGCATAAAGCTCGTCAATTTTCCGTTGCGGTCGCGCATGGTACCGACGGTCGAAGTGATCCATGAAGCAAAGAAACTATTCAATGAGCTCGAATATCCAATTCTCCTTCATTGCAAATCGGGGGCGGATCGAGCGGGCCTGATGGCCGCGTTTTTTATGTATATGAAAGAAGGCAAGCCCATTGAAGAGGCAGTGAAACAGCTCAGCCTGAAATTTGGGCATTTCAAGAAATCCGATACCGGCGTGCTCGATTACCTTTTCGAGCGTTATATGGCGGATAACAGCGCCGACCCGATGACTTTTTTCGAGTGGCTTGAAACGCGTTACGATCCGGCGGAAATCAAGCGCGACTTCAAGTCCCAAGGATGGGCTAACCTAGTGGTGAATCGCGCCTTGCAGCGCGAGTAGGCTATATCGTACCAGAGGTCGTAAGTGCTGACCTGAATAGTGAGCATCTACTTGATCAGCTTTGGCAGCAGCATCGCGATGCTGGGAAAGAAGCAAATTAAGAGGATCGCCAGCATCATCAGGAACACGAAAGGCAAGGTGCCCCACATTACGCTCCCGAGCGGAATGTCCGGCGCGATGTTTTTGATCACAAAGATGTTGAGGCCAACTGGCGGATGGATGAGCCCCATCTCCATCACAATGGTCATCACCACGCCGAACCAAATCAAATCGAAGCCCGCGGCCTTGATCGGCGGCAGGATGATTGGCGCCGTCATGAGTATGATCGATACTGGCGGCAGGAAAAAGCCGAGCACCACGATAAACACAAGCACGCCAGCGAGTAGCGCCCATTTTGAAAGACTGAGCGAGGTTAGCCAAACCGCGGCGCCTTGCGAAATGTGCAGATAGCTCATGACGTAGGCGTAAAGCAGCGAGAAGCCGATGATGAGGAGAAGCATCGAGCTTTCCCGCATGGTGCCGGAGAGGATCGGCATGAGCCGCGAGGGCCGCCAGACTCCGTACATCATGCCAATCACCAACAACGCGAGGATCGCACCCACGCCCGCCGTTTCCGAAGGCGTCGCCCAGCCGGCGTAGAGCACGATCATCACACCTGCGAGGATGGATACGAAGGGCGCCACCCACATCAGCATGCCGATCTTCTCGCGCAAGGTATATTGGTGCTCGTCCAAAATCGCGGTCTTCTCGCCGCCGCGCTCGAAGGCCGCCTTTGCGTGGGCGCGCTCGCGCCGGTACTTCCAGGCCGAATAGAGGGAGAACAAGACGATAAGGAGCAGCCCCGGTCCGATGCCGGCCAAAAACAGCTTGCCGAGCGAGACCTCCGCCGCCACGGCGTAGAGCAGCATCGTGACCGATGGCGGAAGCAGAATTCCGAGCGTGCCGCCCGCTGCGATAATGCCCGCGGCGAGACCCGGCGAGTAGCCGCGCTTGCGCATCTCCGGGATGCCGGCCGAGCCGATGGCTGAGCATGTGGCGGGAGACGATCCGGCCATGGCGGCGAATAGGCCGCAGGCCAGCGTATTCGCGATGCCCAGTCCGCCCGGAATACGGTACAGCCAAGCGTGAAGGGCAGTGTAGAGGTCGCGCCCGGCGTCGGACCTGCCGATCGCAGCCCCCTTAAGAATGAAAAGCGGGATGGCGAGAATAATGACATTCGCCAGCTCCTCATAAACGTTCTGCGCAATTGTGCCGGCCGAGGCGGCCGGCATGAAAAGGATCATAAAGGCCGTCGCGACCACGCCGAGCGCAAAGGCGATGGGGATCCCGGAGAACATCACGATCAAGGTGGTCACGCAGTACGCGATCCCCACTTGCGCCGGATCGAGCCCTGTTATGAGCGGCGTCACCGGCCTGTCCCAGATGAGGAATGCGAACAAGGCCGCGATAGCTGTAATGAGCACAAACCGCGACCCCTCTCCCACCTGCACCGCAAGCTCCGCGGCAAGGACCGTCATACCGAAGGTCATTAGGCCGTATGGGATATAAAGCGGAGGTCCCCATGTAGACTCGGAGACTTGTCCCTCCGTCCATGCCTCAAGAAGTAGCGTTCCAGACTTCCAGGCCATGAACGCCACGAAGAGGAAAGAGAGCGTATCGATGAGGACATTCCGGCGCTCGCGCCAGCGTCCCGGCAGAAAAGAGCCGAGAACCTCGATGCCGATGTGTCCGCGCCTTGCCTGCACTGCGGCGGCGGAGACGAAAACCGCGCCTGCGACGAGGAAGATTTCCACCTCGTCCTGCCACTCGATACCTTGCCCCAGCAGGTGGGCGGCGATGACGCCGAACGTGAGGACTGCGCTGGCCGCGACCAAAGCGATGGCGCTGAGGTTGAATAGCACGCCAAGCAGCGCGCGGAAGGCACGGTCAGCGAAGCTTTTGTCTTTGGATAGGGTTGCAGAAGCCGGAGCGTCTTCCGCAAGGATTGCGTCAGACCCAAGCTCGGCGCTCATCAGGCCAGCGACCTCGCGTTCGCAAGCAGCTTGGCGGCTTCGGAGGATCTCGCGGCGAAGTCCTTCCAGGCCGTCGCCTCGGCGATAGCACGCCACTTGGCGAGGTCGCTGTCCGAGAAATCGGCGACGGATGCTCCCTTCGCGCCGTAGACCTTTGCGACCTCGTAATCGTCCTTCTTCGCTTCGGCGGTTCCAAAGGCCTCCATCTCCTCGCCAACCTCAACAACGATCTTCTGTTGCCCGGCCGGAAGAGAGTCGAAAATGGCCTTTGACATCAAGAGCGGCTCGCACATAAACCAGATCGAGCCTTTGCGCGCTGTCGTGAGCGCTTTCGCAAGCTCCTCCAGGCGGAACGAGATGAGGCTCGTTGAAGATGTCAGAGCACCGTCGAGTGCACCCGTTTGCATGCCGAGATAAATCTCGTTTGAGGGCATCGTAGAGATCTGTGCCCCCGCTGCCTCCAGCATGAGATCCATTTCACGGCTTCCGCCGCGGACCTTCATGCCCTTGACATCGTCTGGCGCCCTCACCGCGTTTGTGCGCGAAGCGACGCCGCCGGCCTGCCACATCCAGGTGATGAATTTGACGCCCTTTTCCTCCGCGATACGCGACAGCGCTTTGCCGACTGCCGCATTCTTCCACTTCGCGCCTTGTTCATAGGTGGTTACAAGGCAAGGCATCAATCCGAGGTTCATGGGCTGAACCTCGCCGCCGGCATAAGGCAGAGGATAAAGCGAAAAATCGAGCGCTCCCTTCCGCAAGGCCGAGAACTGCGCCTTGGTCTTCATCAAGGATGAGCCCGGATAAATCTCGAATTTCAGCGCGCCCTTAGTGCGCGCCTCCACCTCGGCTGCGAAACGCCGGCAAAGCCGGTCGCGGAAATCGCCTTGTTCCAGCGTTCCGCCAGGAAACTGATGGGAAATCTTAAGCGTCCGTGCTTCCTGCGCCCTAAGAACGCTGGGAGCGGCGAAGGAAAGCGCGGCTCCTCCGATAAAAGTGCGTCTTGAAATCACCCCGTACTCCCCCGGCTGAAATCGCCCGCAGCTGCAGGTATCGTGCGAAGTTATAGCATTTGACCGCACGGCAAAGGGACTCTTTTTTTGCGCAAATTGGGACTGGCTGCCTAAAGTAGCACGTCGCCTCAGATTCCTCTCAATCCCGCCCCAGCGTGCAAACGCCGAGGGGAGGTGCTAATGAGAGAGTGATTTTCATGCGCACATTCATGTCAGCTACATTTGGCTTGGCTCTCGCCTTCGCTCTGAGCAGCGCGCCCGCTTCCGCCATCGAAACTCAGCCGGCCGCACCGGCCGTTTTGAGCGGCTTCACGAAGGTAAGCGAGCGTTGCATGCACTGGGATCATCGCTGCCACGAGCTTTATCCGGCTGGCGGCTGGCGTTTCCGCCGCTGCATGGCTCTACACGGCTGCCGCTAGCCGTGCAAAGAGGCGGCCTCACCGGCCGCCTCTTTTTTCAATAGGCTCCGCCGTTTTGCTGCGTAGTAGCTTTACCGTCGCCGCCCTCTAGGATTGGGATCGTGCACACCATGCGCATCACGCCCGTTCCAACATTGCGAATTTGGTGAAACTCATGCGGCGCCACATACACCACGTCGCCGCTAGCAAGCCGGGTTTGCTTGCCCGTCCCGTCGGCGATGGCCGGTTCGCCTTCGATGAAGTAGAATTCGTGCTCCTCCGCATGAGCATGCAACGAGGTATGGCCGCCCGGCGCAAATTCCATAATACGTAGAGCATAATTCGGCATGCCGTCATCGCGCGTGAGCGCAAAGCGGGCGGTCATCCCTTGAAAGCCCGGCTTATCCATGAGCGTGCCTGGAATTCCGGCGTAAGCTTTCCTAATCATCGCACTCTCCTTGCTGTGGTTGAATCGGTGCCTGCGAGACCGGGTTCGACGCCCAGACGTTGAACGCCAGAAAGCCGTCCTTAAAGCTGTGGGGTCTGTGACGGACGCCGCGCGGGATGCGCAGGAAGGTTCCGGCTTCAAGCTGCATGTCGCCCCGTTCCTCGACCCACATGCGAGCCCGGCCGCGCAAAACATAGAGGATGTCATCCTCTTGGGCGCGCGCATGCTCCGGCACCTCTGCTTCCGGTGGCAGCTGCACAAGCGCGCAGGACACCGCCGGCGTCTTTGGCCGTTGAACGAGCCATGCAACGAGCACCCCTGCAAAAGCCGGGTGAGGAGACCAAGCAGCTTGTCCGCTTCGGATTAGCGTCACGTCATGCATCCTGACCTCCTGGGTAGCGTTATCTGAAATGAACACTATACTGCGTCAATCAGCATGCATACCATGCTGTTAGAGACAGGATAATGTCAATGACAAACTTTTCGCGCCAGCAATCCCGCCATCTTGCCGCATTCGTCCTCTTGATGCTGGCTGAGGCTCCAAGGCACGGCGGCGCGCTCCAGACTGCCCTGAACAGCCGGCTGCCAGCGCTGAGAGCGGACTCGGCCGCGGTGTACAGGACGTTGCAGCAATTGGAGAAAGCGGGCGAACTGCACTCCGATTGGGACACTTCAGGCAGCGGGCCGGCAATCCGTGTTTACCGGATCACGCCCGCGGGCTGGAAAAAGCTCGAATCTTGGCTGGAGGACATCAAAAGCCGGCTGGAGAGCCTTCAATATTTCGTCAGGGAATATGCTCGCCTCGTTGGTGACGGAGCGCAGCCGGATTAGGCCTTCCTTTTTTGTCGCAAGGGCCTTTCGCATGGCAGGTGGTGAAATGGTCTTTTTCAGCCAGGATTCCCGCGGCCTAGCAAAGCCTCAATTGTATGTAAGAATAATAGCCTGACCGCGGCCGGAACTTTATCATTTCCAGACCGTCTCTTGCGTGGTGCATCTTTGGACGACCGGAAATTCTTCGATCAGCCGCAGGCCGTCCTTTTTGCTTGCAATATGAATGCCATCCGCTCGCAGATGGCGGCCGCGATCTTGCGTTTTCTGGCCGGCAAGCGGATTTACGTCCGCTCCGTGGGGGTGCGGGCGGGTGAGGCCGATCCATTTGCGATTGCCGTGATGGAGGAAATCGGGATCGACATATCGAAACACCGGCCACACTCCATCGAAGAGTTGGAGGACGCCTCCTTCGATCTTATAGTGACAGTGGCTCCGGAGGCTCACCACAAAGCGCTCGAGTTCACGCGCACTATGGCGGTCGATGTCGAATATTGGCCCACCATCGACCCGCCCGCGGCGAGCGGTAACCGCGAGCAAATTCTTGCGGCCTACCGGGCCGTGCGCGATCAGCTCTTCGAACGGATTAAAGCGCGCTTCGCCTTTACTGGCGCACCGCAAGCGTGAGAATGCTGGGGCGGTTGACGCCTTCAAGGCTTCGCGGAGGAAGGAAGAATCTCCAGCACCGTTTCGGGCGGGCGGCAAAGCCGGACGCCCTCCGGCGACACGACGATGGGCCGCTCGATCAGAATCGGGTGCGCGATCATGAAATCGATCAGCTCGCCGTCGGTCCATTTCGGATCGCCAATGCCGAGTTCGTCATAGAGGTTGCCCTTTTTCCGTATCAGGGCGCGCGGCTTCATATCCATCGCGGCAAGAAGCTCGACAAGCCGCGCGCGGCTTGGGGGAGCCTTCAGATATTCGACAATCTCGGGCTCCACGCCGTTCTGGTGGAGCAGCGCGAGCGTGTTGCGGGAGGTTCCGCAGGCAGGGTTGTGATAAATCGTGACGGACATGGTGGGAGAAGCCTCTAGCCGGTTTGGCGCGGTCTGTAAATATTCCCGCCGCAGCCGGTGATGTCTCAGTTTGAATTCCCGCGTTGGGCCGATACCGTTGAAAAAGTGATTGGGCGCTTTCTCTAAGATAGCGGCTTCAGGAAAGGCGATTGAAGCGTGCGCGCATCTATGATTTTGTACGGAAATCGTACACAGCGAAACGGCGCGAAGCGGCGCCCATGGGCCGAGGCGGGGAATGAGGGGCAATGACCCAAGAGCCCAAATTTACGCTCGCGAGCCTCACCGGCAAAGCGCAGGTGGCGGCGGCCCTTTCGGAGATCGAAATACACTCTACCGATCCAGACGCCGCTGCGCTCCTCGATGAGGCCTTCGCAAACCCAAAGGGTATTGTCATCGGCATCACCGGGCCACCGGGTGCGGGCAAATCCACGCTCATCAATGCGCTCATCGCCGAATGGCGCTCCGCGGGGCAGACCGTGGCCGTGCTGGCCGTCGATCCCTCTTCGAGGGCGAGCGGCGGCGCGCTTCTGGGCGACCGGGTGCGCATGCGCACCGATCCCGGCGACAGCGGCGTCTTTATCCGCTCCGTCGCGGCGCGCGGCAGGCTCGGGGGGCTTGCCGATATAGCCTTTCCCGCCGCGGCGCTCTTGCGAGCGCTTTACGACAGGGTCATCGTCGAGAGCGTGGGCGTCGGGCAATCGGAGACCGATATCGCCACGGTATCCGACACGGTCGTGCTTTGCATTCAGCCCGCATCGGGGGACTCGCTTCAGTTCATGAAAGCGGGCATCGCCGAAATACCCGACATCGCGATCGTAACAAAAGCCGACATGGGCGCGCCGGCGTCGCGGGCTCTCGCCGACCTCAAGGGAGCCTTGAGCCTCACGCATCGCGATCCCGGTGCGTGGGAACCTGAATGCCTTTCCATCTCCGCGATGAACAACCGCGATAGTCTTCGCCAGCTTTTCGCCGCCTTTGGCCGGCACGAGGCCTGGCTTCGGGGGGAGGGGCGTCTTGCCGCGGCCCGCGAGGCCAACGCGCTGTCCTGGATGGAATCGGAGATCGCTGCCGAGTTCGGCCGCAACGGCTTAGCCCTTGCTAGACAAGAGCTTTTTAAGCTTTGGCATAACAAACCGTTTACCGCTGCAAGGCGTGTCCTCGGCGGCCTTTCGGCTGCCGTTCGCTCCATCGGGGATGCATGAAAACCGGCGGCGCGCGCCATCCCAAATTTTGACTTAAAAAACGGCATACCTAGCGGCTGCAAAACGTAACGCCTTTCCTAAGGCAATGTTAACCGGTTTGCGCTATGACTCGGGTTGTGTAGGAGCGTCGATGAGAAGTAGCCGTTCGATGACCATGGATGGGGGGCAGAGCAGAGCACTTGTCGCGCAGTATGGCCCGGGGTCCGTGGCCGTCCGTCACTCCGATCTGGCCGTCATACCGCCACGCCGGCTTCCCCTCACACTCAAAGCGCGCCGCTCCTTTGCAAAGCTTACATTCTACAGCACTCTGGCCGCGATATTCGTTTTCTCCGGCTATGCCTACCACGATCCGGATATCCGCCGGGCCATCGATTACCGCGTGACCTTGCTCGTCACCCCAGGCATATCCAGCGTCTCCCCCTCCTATGCCAGCCAAGCCTCTGTTTTCGAGCCGCTTCCCGCCTACGCGAGGCATCTTTTTACCGACAGCCAAAAAGGCCCGCGAGCGGACAAATTCGCTTACGCGCTCAAGACTGCCAGCTTCGACAGCATCGCGCGCCGCATGAAAGCCGATCCACTGCATTTAAACGCCGATCTGGCTGTGCAGCCGGCCGCACTTGCCGGCGCGGAGCTGTTTTTGTCGGCATTCTCTCCCCGCAGCGAGCCCGTTCTCCCCGAACTCGCCGAAGCTCCCGCAAGGCAGCCCAACGGCGAATGGGCGGGGCTCCTCAAAAATGCAAGCCTTTCCCCCGACCAGCCGCAGACGCTATTTGGAGGGCTCACCGAGGACGAGTTCCGGGCGCGCGAGTTGCGCTGCATGGCTACCGCGATCTATTTCGAGGCGCGCGACGAGCCGGTCAAGGGCCAACTCGCTGTAGCGCAAGTGATCATGAACCGTATTCGCAGCCCATTTTACCCAAAAACGATTTGCGGCGTTGTCTATCAAGGAGAACGCAACCGTCATGGCTGCCAATTCTCTTTCACCTGCACGGGCAAAAGAAACTCCGTGAAGGAGAAACCTGAGTGGGCGACCGCCGTTAAGCTCGCGAAGCAGGTTATCGCGGGCGAGGTCTGGCTCGACGAAGTTGGTTACGCCACGCATTACCATGCAACCTATGTGCATCCGCCGTGGCGGCACGAGCTCATTCAGATTACCCAGATCGGCGGACACATCTTCTATAAGATGAAGCCGGGCACGATCCAGGTCGCCCTTCTCAGCGAAGGCTTGTGACCGAAAGACCGGCAGCCGCGGCGCAGCGGCCCTTTGCGCCGGAATAGCCGGTGCATACAGTTAACCCATTGCTCTGGCTTTACTATTTGTTCATCTCCCTTCGCTAGAAATAGCAGCGTGGAAGAATGCGCGGCAATGGGCAGCCGGGTAGCGCTTCCCGGACGCGTGCACTAGCAGCCGGTGCGGCAAAACCGGGCGGGCTAGGTTTTATGTAGGCGAAGGAGGGTTGGGCTATGGCCCAAATGAAAGTCGTTGTAAACGGGCGCAGCTTTAGGATGGGGTGCCGGGACGGCGAGGAGAGCCGGGTTCGAGACCTTGCCGCGGAAATCGATGGGCATGTGCAGCGTATCAAGGGCGGCACGAAGGCGGTTCAGGACGACCGGCTGTTTCTCATGGCGGCGCTTATGATGGCCGACCAGCTTTGGGATGCGCGGGAGGAGATCCAGCGCTTGCAGAGGCTGGCAGGCGAGCTGCGTGCCTATCAGGTCATCGACGGAGGCGCGCAGGCTATGCAGCGTGACCTGAACAGCAAGATCGAGACGTTGCATCCGCGCGCAAACGGAAACGCTTAGGCCGTACCGCGCCGCCGATGCGTGATCGCAAGGCCGCCCGAACCGAATGCGACGGCTTGCAACAATCCTCCGGCAATAGCCAAGTTCTTCATAAAGTGAATGAACTGGTTTTGATCGGTGAAATTTGTGTGGAAAAACACGGCCGCTGCGAGTGTGAAGACCGCAAGGACGACCGCCGCGAAGCGTGTTGCAAGTCCAAGCACTAGAAAGGTTCCGCCAATCAATTCCACCGCGGCGGTTGCCCAATAAGCCTGCGCTTATAATATAACCAAGCCTGCGCTTATAATATATTTGATGGCGGACCGGTTCCAAGGGGCTAGTAATTTCGTGGATATCCGTTATATCGGTTTGGCTGCGGGGTGCGTTAGGGGCTCAATGAATACCCGGGCCCTATAAGATCCTTAAGGGAGCTGACCCTGCCGGAGCCGTGGTTCCGGTTATTTGGCGCCCACCTGTTAGCCAGGGACCCAGGGGATCGATCGCCCCGACGGCCTTCGCGGCATTTTCACACCACACCGGGATTCGTGCGGGCAAAGGCGATCGATCGGCAGGGGCCAACATCCGGGCGGAAGGCGGGCTTGCGGGCCGAAGCCGCCGCTCTTCGCCGTAAGGTTTGGCTGAGTTCGGGCGCCTCTGCGAGCCAGGCGATTGCCCGGGTTGGTTTGCAGCTCATTGGCGCCATGCAATTCGTACCGGCCGTTGGCGGCTATTTTCCTGTTCGCGACGAACTCGATCCTTTGCCGCTCCTCCAAGCGCTTCACGATAGAGGCCTGCGCCTAGCCTTGCCCGCAACACAGCCGGGATTGGCGCTGGCGTTCAGGGAGTGGGTTCCAGGCGGCCCGCTCGAGCGCGGCAAATTCGGACTTCAGGAACCGGCCGGGACACACTGCGAGCTCCAGCCCAATCTCCTGCTCGTGCCGCTGCTTGCCTTCGACCGCAGTGGCAACCGGCTCGGCTACGGTGCCGGCTACTACGATGCGGCCTTGCGGAATTTGAGGCGGCGCGGCACTGTGATCGCCATAGGAGTCGGCTTCGATGAGCAGGAGTTTCCCGATATACCGCGCGAGCCGCAGGACGAGCCATTGGATTTGATCCTTACACCAACGCGCGTCATCGCCTGCGGAGAGTAACATGCGGCTTTTATTTCTCGGCGATGTGGTAGGGCGGCCGGGCCGCAACGTGGTCTGTGAACGCCTGCCGGGTTTGCGCCAGAGGTCTGGCGCGGATTTCGTTATCGTCAATGGCGAGAATGCGGCAGGCGGCTTCGGCATCACCGAGCAGATTTTTCAAGACCTTCGCGACGCCGGAGCCGATGCCGTCACCACGGGCAATCACGTATGGGACCAGCGTGATGCGCTCGTTTTCATCGCGCGGCAAAACCGGCTGCTGCGGCCGCTGAATTACCCGCCGGGCACTCCGGGCGCGGGCGCCGGCCTATTCCGGGCAGGGAACGGCGCCGATGTGCTCGTGCTGAATGCGTTGGGGCGCATCTTCATGGACCCGCTCGACGACCCATTTCAGGCCGTTGAGCGAGAGGTGGCCGCGTGCCCCCTGCCCAAGGGCGCGGATTTCATTTTCATCGACATGCACGCGGAGGCGACATCCGAAAAGCAGGCGCTCGCCGCCGCGTTCGACGGCCGGGTTTCAGCCGTGATTGGCACGCATACGCATGTGCCGACTGCCGACGCGCGCGTGCTTCCCGGCGGGACCGCCTATATGTCCGATGCTGGCATGTGCGGCGACTACGACTCCGTCATCGGCATGGACAAGGGGGAGCCCATCCACCGCTTTGTGACCCGCATCCCGTCCGGCCGCTTCGCGCCCGCGCCCGGCCCAGCCACATTATGCGGCGTGCTCATCGAGACCGACGATGCGACCGGCCTTGCAGTCTCGATCGAACCTGTGCGCGAAGGTGCGCCGCTCGGCAGCGGCCGCACGCCCCGGAGCGAACTGTAGCGCATCCTGCCCTTAACCAGGCGCGCCGTGCGCTTCGCTCGCAATGACGTCGATTCCGATCAGCGTCCCGTGTTCTATATCCCTGCCGCGGCTTGCGGGTCGGCCTGCACCCGGTCGCGCCTCAGCCGCTCCGCCACAAGAAACGCCAACTCCAGCGCCTGATCTGCGTTAAGCCGCGGGTCGCAATAGGTATGGTAGCGGTTCGAAAGGTCCGCGTCCGAGATCGACTGCGCGCCGCCCGTGCACTCGGTCACGTTTTTGCCGGTCATCTCGACATGGATGCCGCCGGGATAAGCGCCCTCAGCCTGGCACACATCGAAGAAGTTTTCGACCTCGCGCATAATGCCGCTGAACGGACGCGTCTTATATCCGCTCGCCGCTTTGATCGTGTTGCCGTGCATCGGATCGCACGACCAGATCACCGATTTGCCCTCGCGCTTCACCGTGCGGATCAGCGGCGCCAGATAACGCTCGACCTTATCGGCGCCGTAGCGGACGATCAGCGTCAGCCGGCCGGGATCATTTGCCGGGCTCAGTATATCGATCAGCTTTATGAGCTCCTCCGGATCGAGGCTCGCCCCGCATTTCACTCCGATGGGATTCTTGATGCCGCGCATGAACTCGACATGGGCATGGTCCGGCTGGCGGGTGCGGTCGCCGATCCACAGGAAATGGCCCGAGGTCGCGTACCAATGGCCGCTCGTCGAATCGATGCGCGCGAACGCCTCCTCGTAAGGCAGCAGCAGCGCCTCATGGCTCGTATAGAAGTCGGTCGTGCGCAGCCTCTCCGAATTATCCGAGGTCACGCCGCACGCACGCATGAAGTTCAGCGTCTCGGAGATGCGGTTCGCCAGCTCCTCATAGCGGGCGCCCGCCGGGCTGCCTGCGACGAAGCCGAGCGTCCACTGATGCACGCGTTCCAGGTCCGCATAGCCGCCTTGCGCGAAAGCGCGCAGTAAGTTGAGCGTCGCCGCCGATTGCCTGTAGGCCTTGAGCATCCGGTTCGGATCGGGTATCCGCGCCTTCCCGGTGAACGCGATATCGTTGATGATGTCGCCGCGGTAGCTCGGTAGCTCCACGCCGTTTTGCGTCTCGGTGTCTGCCGAGCGCGGCTTGGCGAATTGCCCGGCTATGCGTCCGATTTTCACCACGGGCCGGCTTGCGGCATAGGTCAGCACCACGGCCATCTGCAAGAAGACGCGGAAGAAATCGCGGATCGGATCGGCGCCGTGCTCGGCGAAGCTTTCCGCGCAATCGCCGCCCTGCAGCATGAAGGCGCGGCCCGCGGCAACCTCGGCCAGCGCCTTTTTCAGCGCGCGCGCCTCGCCTGCAAAAACCAGCGGCGGGAAGCTCGCGAGATCCTTCTCGACCGTCTTCAGAGCCGCCTCATCCGGATAGGCGGGCATCTGCGCGATGGGTTTC
>JBKQOR010000307.1:0-7651 GCA_052145435.1 Rhodomicrobium sp.
CGGGAAATCGGCGTCGTCTTCGAGACCGCGGCGCCGTTCGATACGCCGCGCGAAATGGAAGAACTCGTTGCCTGGACCCGCAAGGCAATCGAGGAAGAAGCGCTGCATCCGCTTCTGATCGTCGCCGTCTTCGTCGTGACGTTTCTTGCGATCCACCCCTTTCAGGACGGGAACGGACGGCTGTCGCGCGTGCTCACCACGCTTATGCTTTTGCGCGCGGGTTATGCGTATGTGCCCTATGCCTCGCTGGAGCGGGTGATCGAGGAAAATAAGGACCTCTATTACAAGGCCTTGCGGCGCACACAGACGACGCTCAAGAACGATGCGCCCGATTGGGAGCCGTGGGTTGGATTTTTCCTGCGCTGTCTCAAGAAGCAAAAGGACACTCTCGCTGCCCGGCTTGACCGTGAGCGGATCGCTCAAAGCAGCGACGTCGAGTTGCCCGAGCTATCCCGCCAAGTGCTCAAAGCTTTGCGCGCGCAGGAGCGTCTGACCATCGCGCAGCTTGCATCGATCACCGGCGCAAACCGCAATACGCTCAAAGTACGAATGCGCGAGTTGGTGAAGACGGGGCGTGTCCGCCAGCACGGCAAGGCGCGCGCCACCTGGTACTCAATATGAGAGCAAGTATGAATTTCGATGTCTTGCGTATCCTTCGCGCTCCGCAACGCAGGATTGCGCCTGGGCGCATTTCCAGGCGCTGGAGCGTGGTTAACGCTGGAAAGGTAAATGGGGGCGGCTTCGAATATTTCCCCGCCGCAAAAATCGCGATTTTTCGCGTTTTCACCCGCAAATGTGCCATTCAAAAACCCCGTTAAATATAGATTGTTGCGTGGGTTAACGAAGAAATGCAACCTTAAGCGGCAATGCCGGGGTCAAGCGACCCCAGCGCGCCGGGGCTGGGTTTTGCGTTACATGATTAACGCGCAGAGCGGCCTCGCAAGCCGCATTTTAAGCTTTTGGCAAGGCTTTTCTCTGGGATGGCACCTTGAACGAAGCGGCTCGGTGGGCAAGCGAAGCGACGGACCTTTAAAGGTTCCTTCCCACGGCGAAGAGGGCGCCGCGGGGGAGGACGGCGAGCAGGCGCAGGAGGTGTTCGCGCTTGAGCGCGATGCACCCGGCCGTCGGGGCAAAGCCGCGGGGCGCGGCGTGCACGAAGATCGCGCTACCGCGCCAGGCGGTGCGCCGTCTTACGTTGTAGTCGAGGACAACGATAGCGTCGTAGAGGCGATCGTTGCGCCAAAGCCGCTCTGCGCTTGCGCCATAGGGCAAGCGTACGCGCCGGTTATAGTTCCGGTCGCCGGGAGCGTCGCACCAGCCGTAGCTTTCGCGCAGCGGCTCGATGGGCAAGGCGGCGGCCGGGCGCCTTAACCGGTCCGGCCGGTAATAGGCCCAGATCGCCGGCCAATATCCCCTCGGCGTCGCCCCGTCGCCCTCGCGCTTCAGCGCGCGGACGCCGCCTTTGCCAAGCGCCGCCGGGAAATGCAGATTGTTATAGTGCAACGTCCCGGCCATGCTTGCGTCCGATAGCGCAAAAATGCGGACGGCGGCACGTTTTCGCGTTTTTTTCTGCCCGATTTGCGTTAGATTCTGTTTGCGTCGCACGAAGATACCCGTTGCGCTGCTCCTGATCGTCTCCTAAATCGGAAAGATAAGCAATGGCGGCTGACCGGAGGCTATTATGAGCAATACGCGCAATATCCTGGTTGTCGACGACGATCAAGACCTTGCGCGGTCGCTGGCCGAGCAGCTTGCGTTGCACGAGGAGTTCTGCGCCACCGTGGCGCACAGCGCGGCCCAGGCGTTCGCCGCCGTCAAGAGCGGGCACACCGATCTTATTCTCCTCGATGTCGGGCTGCCGGATATGGACGGGCGCGAGGCTTGCCGCCTGTTGCGCAAGAACAATTTCAAGCATCCCATTATCATGCTGACCGCTCAGGACAGCGACTCCGACACCATTCTGGGGCTCGAGTCCGGCGCGAACGATTACGTCACGAAGCCGTTCCGCTTTGCGGTTTTGCTGGCCCGCATCCGCGCGCAGCTCCGGCAGCACGAGCATAGCGAGGAGGCGGTGTTTTCCATCGGCGAATATTCGTTCCGTCCCGCCGCGAAGGTTCTGATAGATAAAAAGGGCAGCAAGGTCAGGCTTACCGAGAAAGAGACCTCGATCCTGAAATATCTTTACCGGGCTGGAGAGAAAGTCATTTCCCGCGAAGTGCTTTTGCATGAGGTCTGGGGATATAACGCGGGCGTTACCACGCACACGCTTGAAACGCATATTTACAGGCTTCGCCAAAAAATTGAGCGCGACCCGTCGCGCGCCGAACTTCTTATCACCGAATCGGGCGGTTACAAGCTTATCCCTTGAAGCGGCTCCCAGCGCTTCGCGCAACCTTTAACGTTTTTTCCACAGGATACTGCGACGCCAGGCTTCCTGCACGCGCCTGCGAAGTTGAGTTGTATTCGCGAATCGACCATTACGTGTGTCGGTTGCTGTTTGGGTCAAAGGAGTTCAACCTCAAATCATCAGGTTAGCCGGCCATGCTCGACCCTAAGATCGGGCTTCTTGAGAGTCTGCCGATTTTTAGAGGCCTTTCTGGGAAGCAACTTGGTTCGATTGTCGATGTGACGACCAAAGCCTTTTTTGAGGCGGGCGAAAATCTCATCACCAGAGATTACCCGGGCGACACGGCTTTCTTGATTATGACCGGGGCCGCCAAGTGTCTTCATTTCCCCGGAACTCCACCTGCCAGCGATCAAATTGGCCCGGGCTCGCTCGTCGGGGAGCTTGCCATGCTGGTTGATACGGTCCATGCCTTGACCGTTCAAGCCAGGGTACGCGTGCGGGCCCTAGCCCTTCATCGGGAAGCTCTCAAGAGTGCGATGGAGTGCGATCCTGCCATCGCACAACAAATTTCCGATAATCTTCTTGTCAGGCTGCAGACTTTCGCCCGCGATCTTCGCAAGCTGGATGATTTTCTCGCGCAGGTCGAAAGCCCCGCCTATCTGGAAGGGGGCGGCACCGAGCGATACCCCGCGGGCCACGCTTCGGCTTTTTCCCGCCTACCGCATCTTCCGCCGCCTATCGAACAAAAGCTCCGCAAGACCGGCTAGACGGCCCCTGCTCTGTGGATACAATTTGCTGCCGGTTGCGGAACCTATGACGAATCACAGAAACTGCTTCAAGTTCCGTTCGAGTAAGAAGGAGTTTCCGTCACAAATCAGCAGGTGAAAACTATGCTCGACCAAAAAATCGAGCTCTTGCAGCTAGTTCCCTTATTTGCCGGTCTCCCGGAAGATCAGCTTAGGGCGGTCGCCTCCGCTGGCCAGAAAAGCTTTTTCGAGGCGGGCGAAAACCTTATCGCGCAAGGCGAAATGGGAGATACGGCCTATCTTATTCTCACCGGCAAAGCTGGTTGCACCAAGAACGAGAAGGGGCAAGTATTTGTCGAAGACTTGTGGCCGGGAACGCTGATCGGCGAGCTTGGGATGCTCGTAGAGACGGTGCATGGCGTAACCGTGACTGCAAATGAGAGGCTTCGGGCGCTTGCCTTCCAGCGGGACGATTTCCGGGCCGTTATGGAAGAGCACCCTCAAGTGGCCAAGCATATTTCCGAGAAGCTGCTGGTCCGGCTGCACGGGCTCGCCGCGAAATTGCGCGAGGTTGACAGTAAGCTGGCAGAAATCGAGAAGGCGGCTTGATCGCACTTCAGCGGGGGTTAGGCCGGCCTTGCACCGTCTCAAGCCGGAAAAAGCAGCGTTGCCCGAAGGCCCGGCAGATTATCTGTCAGTTCAAGACGTGCGCCATGCCATTCCGCAACAGCCGCGGCGAAGCTCAGGCCAAGGCCGAAGCCCTGTTTTCCCGTCTCGGAATCCAGCCTGACAAAACGGTCCAGCATGGCGGTGCGTTTGCCCTCGGGAATTCCAGGCCCGTTGTCGGCGACGGTGAGGCTCGTGCCGCTTGCATTTTGCGCCGCCGTTATGACGACCTTGCCGCCTGGGGGCGAATATTTGATGGCGTTGTCGAGCAAGTTGGCGGCGGCTTGCGAGATCAAATGGGCGTCGCCCAGGACAATAAGGCGGCGCGCGGGGCGGTTTGCGGCCAAAGGCAGGCGCGCTTCCACTGTAACGCCGTTCTCCTCGGCGAACGCCTGATAAAGATCGACAAGCTCGTCCACCACCTCGGCCAGATCGACAGGCGCGTGCGGCAATGAGAGCGCACCCGCCTTGATCCGCGCAATCTTCAATATGCCGTTGAACGTGCCGACAATTGTTTCCGATTCGGAAATGGCGCGCTTCAGCACAGCTTGATACTCCTCGAGCGAGCGGGGCGACAGCAAAGCGACCTCGAGCCTGCCGCGTAGCCGGTTTAGCGGCGTGCGCAAATCGTGGGCAATGTTCTCGGTGACACCGCGCACAGTCGCCACCAGCCGCTGAATGCGATCGAGCATGGCGTTGATGTTCTGTGCGAGGTGATCGTATTCATCGCCCCCCTCGCCAACCGCAATGCGCCCGGAAAGATTGCCTTCGAGCACCTCCTGTGCGGTCGCGTTGATCTGTCCCAGCCGCCGGCGCGCATAAAGTGCCAGCATCGTGCCGGCAGCGGCACCGAGCAAGAGATTCGCGGCGAGCACGCTTACGAGCGACTCCCCGACGATGGCTTGGAAGTTATTGCGCTCGGAGAGCGCCCGCCCTACAAGCAGGCGGACGCCGCCGGCGAAGGCGAGCGTGCGCACGCGGGCGGTCTTGGCGGCGTGGAGCACCTCGATATCTGCAGCCCTGCCCGGTTCCGGGGCGCTTGCGGGCCATCGTGCCAAATTCCCCGTAAATGCCCCGTCCGGACTGATAAGCAGGTAAATGCGCAAAGCGTCCTCGTGCGGGGAGGCGCGATCGGCGACGGTGCGGCGCAGGCGGTCGTAACCGCCTTTTTGATAGGCCGCCGTCATGTCGGCCATTTCGCGGTAAAGCGCACCATCGATCTGGGTGTCGATGACGGACAGCATGCGCCAATACAAAAAGCCGAGCACCGCCCCGCCCACCGCAACGAATGCGAGGCATGCGAACACCACGAGCCGGAAGGTCGTGGTATGGCGAAGGCTAATCCGCACGGATGCAGTATCCAGAGCCGCGCACCGTATGGATGAGGGGGACTTCGAACCCGCGATCGATCTTTTGGCGCAGGCGGCTCATTTGCACGTCGATTATTTTGGTTTCCGGCTCGAAGTGGTATTTCCACACCCCTTCGAGCAGCATGGTGCGGGTGACGGTTTGCCCGGCATGCCGCATAAGAAACTCCAATAGGCGAAACTCGCGCGGCTGCAACACGATCTCCGCGTTTGCGCGCCTGACGGTTCTCGATATCAAATTCATTTCCAGATCGCCAACCCGCAATATCGTGCCGGCCGTTGGCTCCTTGCGGCGTACGATCGCTTCGAGCCGCGCCAACAGCTCAAGAAACGAAAACGGCTTTGCGATGTAATCGTCACCGCCGGCGCGTAAGCCTGCGATCCGGTCGTCGACCTCGTTGAGCGCAGTGAGGAAAATCGCCGGGGTCGTGATCTTTTGTGCCCGCAAAGCGGCAACGATGTCGAGGCCGTCCCCTCCGGGCAGCATGCGGTCGACGATCAGCGCATCGAAGCCCCCGCCCTGCGCGAGCGCCAGCCCCTCTGCAAAATCGGCCGCGCAAACACCCTCGTGTCCGCATTCGGCAAGGCCTTGGACGAGGACGGCGCGACCGCCGGGATCGTCCTCAATGACAAGAAGTCTCATTCTGTGAAGTTTGCTAGAAGCCAAACCCTTGTTGCCGCATTTCCAAGCCGATAGCTAGCGCAAGTATCAAATCGGTATAGTCTTAGCAAGCCAAACCAGAGCAATACTTCGCCGCAGAAGGTATCCTAATGGTAACTATGGCCACGATGGCGCTCCCTGTATCATTCCAGCTACCCCACGGGAGTGCGGCGGTGGCGGCCGGGTGAGCCGAACGCCACTGCCGCCGAACTTAGCAGCCTCCGCGATGTTAGCGGAATAGTATCGCGGTTTCCAGATCGAGATCGGCATATGAGCAGCATCGGTGGACAAGCGTCCAGCGCCGCTTTTCCGGCGGCGGAGTCCAACATCATTTGGCTACCGGGCGTAGAGCGGCAAAACGCCCCGGAACCGCATGAAGCCCGTGGCTCCATCGCCGCCCAGGCGCGGCCTGTTTCTCTTGGCTGGCCAATTCGAGCCTTGGCTGCGACAGCCGCTGCCGCGGGGCAGGCTGCGGCCCTGCCTCTGATCGTCTCAACGGATGGCAGGGGCGATCCTTGGATGATTGCCGCTGTGTTTGGTATGGCAGCCGCATTATTTTCGTGGACTGCCACTCCGGCTACGGGAAAATTCGCAAACAGCCAAAGCTGCGCTCAGCGCGCTGCCCCGCAAGACCTCGCGTTGCACGATGCATTCACTTTGGCTTTGATCGCCGCTGCCTCCGCTGCCTTGGGTAGCATCGGGGCTCTTTTGTTGCTGCCTGCCGGCACAGCCCTGTCGCTCATGATCCGCCGGATAGCAAGGAAGCGGGCCGCCGATGAGCAAGACCTCACGCTTCTGCTGATCGTAGCGATCGCTGTGGCGGGGCTGTGCCAGCCATTTGGCGTTCAGGCATGGGCTATCGCTGGCGTTGCACTCGCGGCGGCGGTCATTGTCAAGGCCGGGCAGAGCTGCCTGCGTGCGCCCCAGCGGCGGCGGATGTGGCACGTCTGGGGAATGTCCGCGAGCCTGTGCGCGGCCGTTGCCTTTGCGGGACAGGTGCGGACGGGCTTACCGGCTGCGCCCCCCGTTACGGTGCTTATGCCGTTCATTGCGGGGGCGATTTACGGTTTCGGTGCCGGAGCCGGTGCCCGGATTTTGAGCCGTGGCGCCGCGCAAGCCGTCTCGGCTGCGGTCCCTTTCCTGGGCGTAGCCGTGGAAATCGTGCTCAGCGGGAATATGCGTCTTGCGCAAATCGCTGCGGCAGTGGTTCTCGCCGGCGTCCTTGCCGGTACGATCCGCCGCGCCGCTCCCGCCCGCCACGCCGCCAATGACGCGCCGGAGGTTTGGCCTATAGGTTGGCCGCGCTGGCTGTAGCGTGCGTCCGCTCTTTAGCCGGCCTTCGCAGCGTCTTTCGAGGGGAAGTGGCCGTAGAACGCCCCAGACCTGACCTCGGCCTCCTTACCATGCTTCGCGTTACGGACCTTGATCGCCCGGTAACGTTCTTTACCGGCCCGCTCGGCATGAGAGAGCTTCGCCGCGAGGAATACCCGGAGGGCGAATTTACGCCTTGATGCGCACACCAGACATCATCCGCTCAATCGCTACCCGGCAGTGGGCACAGGTCAGAATTTAGGGCCGTTGGTATAAGGCCGGCGGTTGCAGGCCCTCTTGCAATTTGCGGAGAGCGCTGCCGCCCCTAACGGCATCGCGCGATACACGGCAATCCCGGCAGGCACGGTCGAGAGAGGCGAGCGCAAGCGAACCGCTGCAGAAGCGTCGAAAGCGGATTAAGTGATCACAAAACCGGGGGGCGGGAGCGAAGGGGACGGGTCATCGCCGTTGAGCTGGGCCAACCGGTCCAACCGGGACGAGGCGGCAGCCTTCGCGCGATGGCACGAGCCGGATGATGCGAGAGTACCAAATC
>JBKQOR010000308.1:0-8460 GCA_052145435.1 Rhodomicrobium sp.
GCGCTCGATATATCGTAGGACAGCTTCGCGGCCTGGCTCTTCAAACTTCGCCGGAAACCGCTACTTTCCCGGTTGAGCTTGAGCACGCGCTCCTCTAGCGCCTTCTTCCGCCGTTCGAGCTGGCCGATCCCGGCATTTCCCAAGATTTTATCGATGCCTTCGGTTCTTTCCACCTTCCGCCGCAGCATGCGGATGCGGGCCGATAGGGCTTCCAGGCGAAGTTCGAGCCCTCTCTGGCTGCCAGCTTCTTCCATATCATCTCTCCGATTCCGTTTGTCCTCGTCCTCGTCCGCGCATAGAGGCGGAGCGTGATTTCCAAAAGAGGCATGCCTATACATCTGGACATTCTTATCGGGTCATCAAGGCGCATTCGCGTGAACTGGGTTCGAGAAACGAACCGATCTCAATGCGAGCCGGCACCATAGCTCTGCCCTTTTTGAAGGCGATTTAGTGAAACGGTGTTGAGAGTTATGGAAGGGGGCAAGCCAATGCGGCTTTACCGGTTTTTGATCCTCGCTTTGGTCTGCCAAGCGGCCATGGTTTTGCCTGCCGCCGCCGCGAAGCGTGTCGCGCTCGTGATCGGCAATGCGGCCTATGTTCAGGCGGGCGCGCTAACCAATCCCGTCAACGACGCAGCCGATATGGCCAAGGCCCTCACGCAGTTTGGCTTCGACGTGACGCTTGGCCTCGATCTCGACCGGCGCGCCTTTGACGAGAAGCTGAGGGCGTTTGCGCGCTCTCTCGACGATGCGGACACCGCAATGCTGTTCTATGCGGGCCACGGGCTGCAAGTGGCGGGGCGCAACTATCTCGTGCCGGTGGACGCGGGCCTTAGCACCGAGCGCGATCTCGATTTCGAGGCCATCGGCCTCGATTTTGTGCTTAGGCAGATGGAGGTGGGGCGCGAAGGCAAGACGACTATCGTGTTCCTGGACGCCTGCCGCGACAACCCGCTTGCCCGCAATCTCGCGCGCTCCATGGGGACGCGGTCGGCCGCCATCGGCAAAGGTCTCGCCGAGGTGCAGACCGGCGCCGGCACATTCATCGCTTACTCGACGCAGCCGGGCAATGTCGCGCTCGACGGTGCGGGCCGCAATTCGCCCTTTACCGCCGCGCTCGCCGCCCGCATTTTGGAGCCGGGCCGGAACTTGAACGCGACGATGATCGAGGTGCGCAAGGACGTGCTGAAGGCAACGGACGGCCGGCAAGTGCCTTGGGATCATTCGGCGCTGACGAGCAATTTTTTCTTCCAGCCCGAGGCGCAGGCGGCGGCGAGCGCACCTGTGCTTCCTGCAGCGGCTCAGGAGTTGATTCAGGCGCGGCTGCGCGCAATCGAGGAACAAGTGAACTCGAAGGCCGACCGGCAGCAAACGCTCAATCTCGTAAAGGTTGAGCAGCTTAAGGAGCGCGTCCGTCAGCTTGAAGAAGCGATGCGCCAGGATCAGCAGCGCATTTTCGATACCTATAACAAGAACCGCCCTTCGAACGATGCGGAGTCCCGGAGCAATCTAAGCTTGGAGATCGGCTCCATCCAAATTCAAATGTCGCGGCGCGGGCAGGAAAAGAAGGCGCTTCAGGAGCAGATCGAGAAGCTCAGCGCGGAGCTGGGGATGACGGAGGCGAAGGCGAAGTAGGGGAGACCGCTATGTTATACCAATCGCTGTAGGTCTTGACCGTTCTCCGTCATTGCGAGGGGTGAAGCCCCGAAGCTAATTTCTGGATCGCCACGGCCGCCAAGGCGGCCTCGCGATGACGGGGAGTGTGCCGGAACGGTCAGAACTTTTGACGGCTGGTATTATTAGGAACGGACGAAGCTATTTTTTCCGCCCACTTCACACCGCTAAATCAAACGCGCGCGCCTTCGGCATTCATTGCGGGCGCACTGCGCGAGTGAGCGGTTATTTTCGAACGGCCGAACGCTCTCGATCACTTGCTGTCGCCGGCCAAGACAGCCACGGCTGCATCGTTGGGCCGGACGGCAAAGTTGTCTATGTGCCGCGACAAGAGACGCCCACCTCCTGAGCGTTTAGCCCCGAGGCAGCGCGGTGAACCGTCTAGCTTTCCACCGCGCCAATCGACATTCATTATGTTACGGTCGCCACAACCGCGTCCGTCACATCGACTACGGGGTCTACCTTGAATTGGTAATCCGTAAAGAGGTGGTTGTCCCAGTTATCGAATGCCGGATGAAGAATGCGTCCTAAGCTGTCTGACTCAACGGTGTTGCTGTCTGTCTCAAAGACTATGTAGCCGGCGAACTGGCCCTCCCGAACCAGGCACTCGTGGATCGTACAACCTGCGGGCAATTTCCAGTCTTTGAACATTCCTAATAGATGCTTCCGCGCGCGCTCATATTCTGGCGGAGACGCTTCGCGTTCGTGCCAAGTGATGACGTATTTCATGATCGTCCTTCCTTTCTCGAGACGCTTCTGCAGGTTTTCAAGCTATAAGGGTTCACGGCGGACATTCTCAGTCCCTTGGGCCGGGAGCGCACCCCGGCTAATTATGCGAGCGCATCAAAGGCGCTTGGACGCCTGACTATCAAGTATAGACGTAGTTCAGCGTCTATCAAAGCGCAATCGGCGGGGGGAGATAAATTTTCCGAGAATGCCGATTTTTCCTTAAGCCAGTTGCAAATGGTCTTCTGCGCGGTGCGCGGACGCTCGCTTATGCTTGCTTTGAGCAAACAAAAGCTTTACCTGTGCCGTACAGGCGGATTTCAGATTGCGCCGCCGCGTTAAGCTGAGCAGCTGTGAACTTTGTAAACACCAAGCGAGTTTCGGGCGCTTCGAATGCTGCAAGACCACGGATAAGCGCTGACAGCGCTTTCCGGGGTGACGCGTGCGAGCTATTCAACCGGATGCGGTATGATGTACGCCCCTTGAGTTCCGTACCCGGCCTTCAGCGGTCCGGCGCAATCGTTCTTACGCGCCCCGGACAATCCATTCCGCGGCCGTCTCATGAAGGCGCATGGCACTCTTCAAAAACGGCAGCAGCGCCTCGACGCGCTCGGGCACAGTGTAAGGCGCATTGAACACGATCAGCCCGCATCCGTTCAGGCCATCCGGCCGCTCCCTTTCCTGCACGAGCGCCTCCACAACCCAAGTGCGGCGCAGCCCAAGCGTCTGTGCCGCCTCCTTCAACTGCGCAACCGGCAGGTGCGCCTTGATGGGATACCAGAGAATGTACACGCCCGTGGCCCAGCGCTTTTTCCATTCCCGCATCTGCCGTGCCAGCGTTTGAAACTCGTCCTTCAGCTCGAATGGCGGGTCGGCGAGCACGAGCCCGCGCCGCTCCTTGGGCGGAATATGCGCCCGGATGCATTCATAGGCGTCCCTATGCATCGTGCGTGCGTGCCGGTACGGCGTGAGCGCCGTTTGCAGGGCCTCGAAGGTCGGCTCGTGAAGCTCGGCTGCGATCAGGCGGTCTTGGCCGCGTAGGCGCCTTGCGATGAGAAGCGGCGAGCCGGGATAGTGCCGCGCGGCAAGATCGCCCGTAACGGCATCGAGATAAAGCTTGAGATCGGCGGGTGCGCCGGCCGCGCCCGCGAGGCTGCCGATACCGCTCTCCCATTCGCGCGTCTTTTGCGCCTCCCCGGAATCGAGACTGTAAAGCCCGGCGCCGGCATGGGCATCGATGGCGCGGAGCGCGCCGTCTTTTTGCAGGAGGTAATCCAGGCACAGCACGAGGACGATGTGCTTCAAGACATCGGCGAAGTTTCCGGCGTGATAGATGTGGCGGTAATTCATCCTCGCGCGCCCCTGCCCGCGCCAGCTGTCTGCTAGCATAGCGAGATCACGGCTCCGATCGAGGGCAACGCCCCTCACCCCAGCCCTCTCCCCATGGGAGAGGGAGCAGGTTGCGGCCGCTGCAACAGCGTCCCCTCTCCCATGGGGAGAGGGACAGGGTGAGGGGCGTTGCCCTCGATCATGACCGGAATCTCACAACGGGCAGGACCTAAGTTAGCATGTAAGCGTCACACATATTTTTGCGAATTCCGCTCAACCGGTCAGCCCGGGCTCCCAAGCGGTGGCGGTCTTGCCCGGCTCCTTCGCCGGCTCATGCACGATTTTTGCAAGCTTCAGGAGCGCTTCGCGGACACCCTTGCCGGCCACCGCTGACAGGAGCAGCGGCTTTTTCCGCGCCACGCGCTGCAGCTCGGCAGCTTTTTCCGCCGCGACCTCCGGCGCAACCGCATCGCACTTTGAAAGCGCCACGATCTCGCGCTTGCGATGGAGGCCCGCGCCGTAGGCTTTCAACTCGCCGCGCACCGTCCGGTAGGCTTCGGCGACATCGGGCTCCGTCACATCGACGAGGTGCAGAAGCACGCGGCAGCGCTCCACATGGCCGAGGAAGCGGTCGCCAATGCCGGCCCCTTCGTGCGCGCCTTCGATGAGACCCGGAATGTCGGCCAGAACGAAGTCCGTGTCGCCCGCTTTGACCACGCCAAGATTGGGATGCAGCGTCGTGAACGGATAATCGGCGATTTTCGGTTTCGCCGCGCTCACCGCCGCCAGGAAGGTGGATTTGCCCGCATTGGGAAGACCGATAATGCCGGCATCCGCGATGAGCTTGAGACGCAGCCAGATCGTCATCTCGATGCCCTCCTGCCCAGGGTTCACCCGGCGGGGGGCGCGGTTCGTCGAGGATTTGAAGCGGGCGTTGCCGAACCCGCCGTTTCCGCCAGCGGCGATAAGCGCACGCTCGCCCGGATGCACGAGGTCGGCGAGAAGCGTCTCGTTGTCCTCGGCAAAAACCTGCGTGCCGGGCGGGACCTTGAGGACAGTATCGTCACCGGAGGCGCCGGCCCGATTGGCGCCCATGCCATGTTTACCGTTGCCGGCCTTAAAATGCTGCTGATAGCGGAAATCGATGAGCGTGTTGAGATTGTTAACGCACTCGACCCAGACACTCCCGCCGTGGCCGCCGTCTCCGCCGTCGGGCCCGCCGAATTCAATAAACTTCTCACGCCGGAAGGAGAGGCAGCCATTGCCCCCGTCCCCCGAGCGAATGTAAACCTTTGCTTGATCCAAGAAGCGCATACGCGGCAATTAAGGAGAGTTGCGCTCCGAAGCAAGCAGATCCTTGAAGCTTGCCTGTATATTTCGTCCGCTCGCGAAGCTTGTCTGAGGCGGACGGCCTCGAACTTACTCTGCGCGCTCGAGATTAACCGCCTTGGGCCCCTTGCCTTTTGGATCGGGCTGCGTCTCGTAGGACACGCGCATGCCCTCGTCGAGCATCCCAACCCCAGAGCGCTCCACGGCGGAGATGTGCACGAACACATCCTTTCCGCCTTCGTCCGGTGTTATGAAACCGAAGCCTTTGGCTTGGTTGAAAAATTTGACCGTGCCGCTCTGGCGCATGGGATGTACACTCCTCTTCCCCAACGAAAAAAACATGGCCGCTAGACCATGTTTTGACTTTTGCAGGCAAGACAGGTATCGGGGGGGAGGACATGCGCACTATGGCCGCTCGCGCGGTTTATCCTGCAACGCGAAGTTCCACGGGTTCCGATAGTTTGCCCGGTTGCGCCGGATTATGCGCGAACATTGCCTTTTCGTAAAGTCCCGCGCGGTAAGTTTTCAGACAGTTACGCACCCATGGCGCGGCAGTGATGCAGGTGTGCATCAGTTGGATGCGCAAAACCGGCCCGGCCGCTTCAAATCCCAGAGCTAAAAACCGGTTTTTCATCCGCGCGCGGCCAGCGGCAGCCGATTTTAGCCGTCAGGGCCTGCGCTGTCCCCGCTCTTTCTCCAGAGCGTCATGCGCTTCCTTGGCGGCCTTCAGCGCGTCTTCCTTATCTTTCTCAGCCTTGTTCAGGGCCTCCCGCGTACCGGCCGCGGCTTGTGTGGCGTTGGCAAGCTCGCTCCGTATCTGAGCGAGCTGCTCATTGGCCGACTTCACGGCTTGCTCGGCTTTGTCGCGGGCACTTTGTTCTTCGGCTAATTTGGTGGAGGCAGCTTTGGCATCCATTTCCGCCACCTGGCGGGCCCGCTGCTCGGCCGCGAGCTTGTCATTCAGGCCTTGCAAATCTCTGGCAGCCTTATCGCGTGTATCGGTCAAAAGCTGGGCTTGCTTCTCCGAGTCGGCAGCGAGCTGGTAGTATCCATATCCAAGTATGGCCAATAAAACGGCCAAAACGGCCAAAATGGCGATAAATATATGGCGGATCATTAAGTCCCTCCTGGCGTGCTGCCTTGAGCGCGGCGGCTGGTTCTAACGAAGATGGCCGCTCTTATCATAACGGCTGTAGTGCCATTATGGCATTTCCGCAGGCGAATTAAATTTTGGAAGATTGTTGTAACCGTGCACGGCGAAGGCGCGGGCGTGCCTTATGGGAAAAGCGGCAGCTGCTCGAGGCCGGCCGCTTCGGGGAAACCGCACATAAGGTTGAAGTTTTGGATCGCTTGGCCGGCCGATCCCTTGACGAGATTGTCGATTGCCGAGACCACGATGGCGCGCCCGGGGATACGATCCGCGTAAACGCCAATCATGCAGTAGTTGGACCCGCGCACAAACTGTGTCGAGGGGAGCGTGCCCTTGGGCGCGAGCTTGACGAAGTGTGCGGCGGCATAACGCTCTTTGAGTGCCGCGGAAACGTCGGCGGCCGTGAGCCCCAGGCCGAGGCGCACATAAGCTGTCACCAATTCGCCGCGGCTCATCGGCACGAGATGCGGTGTGAAGTTCACCACGACCTCTTCGCCTGCGGCGGCGGAGATTTCCTGCTCGATTTCGGGCGCATGCCGGTGGCTTGCGACGCTGTAGGGCGAAAGCCCCTCGCCCGCTTCCGAAAACAGAATGTTCTGCTTCAAGGAGCGCCCGGCACCCGAAACGCCCGATTTCGCGTCGATAATTATGTCGGAAGCATCGATGAGCTTGGCGTGCACGAGCGGTAGAAGCGCCAAAAGCGCCGCCGTCGGATAGCATCCGGGGCAGGCGACGAGGCGCGCGTTTGCGATGGCCTCGCCGTAGAACTCCGTCAAACCGTAGACCGCGTCTTTCAAAAGATGGGCGGCGGCGTGCTCGCGCCCATACCACTTCGCATAGGTTGCCGTGCTTTTCAGGCGGAAATCCGCCGACATATCGATGACTTTGACGCTAGCGGGCAGCGTCGCGACGATGTCCTGCGCCGTCCCGTGCGGCAGCCCGCAGAACACGGCATCGCAGGCCGCGCAATCGGCGTCCTGCGCCTTGACGAGCGGCGGCGCTTCGATGAAGCCGAGATGGGGGAAGACCTCGCCGAGAGGTTTTCCCGCATGCGTGTTCGCCGCTAGCACCGCGATCTCCATGCCCGGATGGCAAGCGGCCAAGCGGATGAGATCGGCGCCGGTATAGCCGCTGGCGCCGATGACCCCGATCTTGACCTTCGCCTCTCCAGGCATGAGCCCTGCTCTTAGCGCTTCGAGAACTGGAAGCTGCGCCGCGCCTTCGCCTTACCGTATTTCTTACGCTCGACGATACGCGGATCGCGGGTGAGGAAGCCCTCTTTCTTGAGGACGGGGCGCAGCTCGGGCTCGTAATAGGTCAGCGCTTTGGAGAGGCCATGGCGCACCGCGCCCGCCTGCCCGGAAAGCCCGCCGCCCGAAACGGTTGCGACGATATCGTATTGGCTCGCCCGGTTCGCCGTAATCAGCGGCTGCTTCAAGATCATCTGCAGCACCGGCCGGGCGAAGTAAACCTCGTGCTCCCGGTCGTTGATGGTGATCTTGCCATGGCCGGGCTTCAACCAGACGCGGGCCACGGCATTTTTGCGCTTGCCGGTGGCGTAAGCGCGCCCATGGGCGTCGAGCTTCTGGACGTGAACCGGACGCGACCGGTCCTCGGCCGGGGGTGCGGAAGCGGCGGCGCTCTTCTCGAGGCCTGCGAAAGATTTCGTTGCGCTTGTCTCAGGCATTAGCGCGCCCTCACTGCATTTTTGGGATTTAAGGCACGGATATCGAGCGTTTCCGGGTTTTGCGCGGCGTGCGGATGCTCGGGTCCGCCATAGATGAGCAAGTGCGTCATCTGCTTCCTGCCGAGCGGCCCGCGCGGAACCATGCGCTCCACCGCCTTCATGAGCACGCGCTCGGGGAACTTGCCGCCGAGGATCTCGAAGGGCCGCCGCTCCTTGATGCCGCCCGGATGGTTCGTATGGCGGTAATAGACCTTGTCCTGCACCTTGTTGCCGGTGAAGACGATCTTCTTCGCATTGATGACGACGACATGGTCGCCGTCGTCCATATGCGGGGTGAAGGTGGGCTTATGCTTGCCGCGAAGGCGCATGGCGATGATCGTTGCGACGCGGCCGACAATCAGGCCCTCGGCATCGATCAGAATCCACTTTTTCTGGATGTCCGATGGTTTTGCGGAATAGGTTCTCATGGCTCAAGTCCGGTAAGAAGCGGACGGCCCGCTCCAATGAAAAAAGGGCCGCGAGGCCCATTTGCAAGATGGATACGCGAAGCGAGGCGCGCTGTCAAC